>JAFAEX010000188.1 GCA_023423795.1 Chloroflexota bacterium
CGCGCCCCTACAGCACGGTTGACCTGCCGCACGCTGTTGGGGGCGCGATTCATCGCGCCCGCCGCTGGGCCGGTAGCCGGATCAAATACGCAAACGCCATAAATCCCGGGCTACGGGAACGAAACCCCGCCGGGGGTGGGCGCGACGACGGACGCCGCACCCTCCGTGTTCGGTCCCACCGGTGCGAAAACGGGCGGTGTCCGCAACAATTGGGCAAACGCCATAAACCCCGGGCTACGCCAACGAAACCCCTCCGGATTTGAGGACGGGCGCGGCGGCAACCGTCGTGGGCGGTTCCGGAGGGACGTCGTTGGCGTGGCCTGGGGATGAATCCCCGTCCGTGCGTGCTCCGTGCACGGAGCAATGTTGCAGGACCATCATCCCGTGGCCGGTGTGCGGCCGATGAGGGCAGCCGCCATCACACTGGTGCTGCCTACCATTCCCCCGGCCAGAACCCGCGCGGAACTCGGCAGACCACCGTGTACGCCGGGTCGAAGACGTTGGCGATTTCGTAGCGCACGACCTGTCCCAGCACCTGCCCGGCGGATACCGCGTCCAGCCCGTCCTCCTGGAGCCAGCGCGCCATCTCGGTCGTCGCGTGTTGCAGCGCCTGGTCGAGCGGGCGGGCGTTGCCGACCGTGAAGCGCCCCGCTTCGTCCTCGCCGCGCGGCCAGCCGATCGCCCAGCCCTTGCGGAGTTCCAGCGTCACCTCCATCTCGCAGGAGGTCTCGACGCCGGTGCCGACGATCTCGCCGTCGCCCTGCACCGCGTGGCCGTCACCGAGGAAGAAGAGCGCGCCCGGGGCCGCGACCGGGAACCAGACCGTGCACCCAGCGCGGAACCCGCGCCAGTCCATGTTTCCGCCGTGCGGCCCGCTGGTCGAGGTCGAGATGGCCTCGCCGCCGGCCGGGCAGACGCCGAAGCAGCCGATCATCGGGTCCAGCGGCACCGAAAAGCCCGCCAGCGCCGGCGGCGGGTCCTGCAGGGCGACCGTGCCGCGCGCGGCGTCGATCCGCCATTCGATGCGATCACGCGGGGGCAACTCGCGCACGTATTCGGGATCGACGACGTTGCCGGCCAGCGCGCCGCGGGTCCAGCCGCCCTCCCGCGTCGGGGTGATGCGGTCGATCCGGATGCCGAGCGCGTCGCCCGGCTCCGCCCCTTCGATATAGACCGGGCCGCACATCGGGTTCGGTTCGGAGGCCACGGTGAGGCCCTCGGCGTCGAACCCGTTGGCGTCCACCGCCAGCGCGACCACGGTGTCGCCGGGCCGCACGCTGAGCGCCGGCGGGTGCGCGCCGAGCGAGTTGAAGAACCGGGTCGGAACCAACCGGTGAACGGCCATCGAATCTCCTCAATCCCGTCGTGCAACCTGAGACGAGAGACGTGAGACGAGAGACGTGAGGCGGCCACGAGCTGCGCGCACGCCTCACGTTTCTGGTCTCGGACATGATCGTATCCGGGTGCGCGGCGGCGCGCGACCGGGCTTGGCGGATAATGATTCCATCATGCAGATATACCGATATCGTGATATAATGACGTCGTCAGGAAACGATAACCGCCCCAAGGAGGGACACGATGAACGCGATCCGTAACCTGTTCGAACGGATGTCCGGCGCGACTTCGCGCTTCGAGAACTACTACAACGGCGTGGCGCGCACTGGCGTCGGCTACCCGACCGCGGACGAGGCCCGGCGCGACATGATCCGCCACGACGAGGCCGTCAACCGCTTCAACTGGGTGCGGTAAGGCTGCTCGCGGCAGACCGCCGCGACGCTGGCCTCGCGCTTCCGTCATCACCGCAACGCAGCGATTCCCGCCGCGCCGTCGCCGACGACGCGCCGAAGGGAGACCAACCGATGACCGGGCTCGCCCCAGGGTGATCCCCCCGGAGGAAGTTCCTCCGGGGGGATCGTTTTTTCTCCCAGCCCGGCGCAAACCCGCCTGCTGTCTTCGTTCTGCTCCTGCGCCTTCGCCGATCCGGTACCCCGGTGTCTTCGCCGCACTCCAGTCGCGGTGATGCGGCGCTATCGGCAGAACGGTCGTCCCATGCGTTCTGGAGGAGAGACCGTCTCACCGTCATCCCGAGCCTGTCGAGGGATCTCGTTTACGAGTCGAGGAGTCCGGTGGCGACGTGATCCGTCGACAGGGGGGGGATGACGGTGGGTTGCTCGGGATGACGGTGAGACGGGGATGACCGCGGCCCGCGGCAACCCCTTCGCGCGCGCGTGCGACAATCGGCGGCATGATGCCCGACCCCCGCCCCGCGCCGATTGCGCCCGCGCCGTCGCCAGGTCACGCCGCCGTCCTCGCCGCGCTCGCCGAGGCGATCGCCCGCGACGGTCGGTTTACCTTCGCGGAGTACATGGCGACCTGCCTCTACCATCCGGACGGCGGCTACTACCTCCAGCCCGAGCGGCGGCCCGGCCGCGGCGGCGATTTCCTGACCGCGCCGGAAGCCCACCCGTTCTTCGGCCGTACCCTCGCCGCGCTCGTGGCCGAGGCGCGCGACCGGCTCGGCAACCCGGACCCGTTCACGATCCGCGAGTACGGCGCGGGCACCGGCGTTCTCGCCTGGGACATCCTCAATGGCTTGCTCGACGCCGACCCGGATGCCCTCGCCGGCCTGCGCTACGAACTGGTCGAGCCGAACCCGCACCGCCGCGCCGAGGCTTTGGCCGCGCTCGCCGACGAAGGGTTCGGCGCGGTTGTCTTCGCGCCGGACCCGGATGTGCCGCTCGCCCCGGTTGTCGGCATCGCCATCGCCAACGAGGTCGCCGATGCGCTGCCCGTCCACCGCCTGATCTGGCGCGACGGACGCCTGTGCGAATGCTGGGTGGCGCTTGCCGCGGACGGCGCGGGGTTCGCCGAAACCGAGGGCGACCTTTCGCCGGAAATGGCCGCCTTCGACCCGGCCGGGTACCTCGCCCGGCACGGGATCGCTCCCGCCGAGGGCGACCGCTTCGACCTTTCGCCGGCCGCGGCGGCGTGGTTTGCGGAGGTCGCCGGCGGCATCGAGCGGGGCTACGCGCTGGTCATCGACTATGGCTACGAGGCGCCGGTCCTGTTCCGCGACCACCGGCTGGCCGGCACCGTCCGCGCCTACCGCGCCCACGCCGTTACCGACGATCCGTACGCCGCGCCGGGGGAGGAGGACCTGACCGCCCACGTCGATTTCACGCTGCTGCGCGAGGCTGGCGAGCGCGCGGGCATGACCCTCGCCGGGTTCACCACCCAGGGCGAGATGCTCGCAGGCCTTGGCCTCGGCGACCTGCTCGTCCGCCTCGGCCAGGACCCGGCCACGACCGCCGCCGACTACTACGCGTCCCAGGCCGCCGTCCTGCGCCTCATCGACCCCGGCGGCATGGGCCGCTTCGGCGTCCTCGCGATGGCCCGCGCCGCCCCGACCGATCCGCCGCTGCGCGCCTTCTCGGTACGCCTTTGAAGACGAGGCGACAGGCGACAGGCGACAGGCGTGAAACGCCACTCGGCACTCACGTAGCACGCAGCACTCCGATCTATCGTTGGAGCCACCCCATGACGACCGAAGTGTTCTTCCTGACCGGCGCAGACATGGATCCGACGGCGGTGCGCGCGGCCCGGCCCGAGGGGCGCTTCGTTGCCCGTGCGCAACAGGCCGGCGCGCCGGAGCCGGGTGTTTGGGGCATCCTCGTCGAGGCGCCGCTCGGCGACGGGGATGCGGGGTTGCCCGAGGTGGCCACGGTCACCGACGACGGGCGGGCCTTCGACGCCCGCGCCGTCGCCCCGCCGCCGGCTGACCCGGCCGAGGTCGTCGCCGCCGCCCGGTACTGGGAACTGCCGCCGGCCTACGTGCGGTCGCTGCCCGGTTGGGTCGATCCCGCCGAGCCGCGCTACTCCCTCGCTCCGGCGAGCAGCAGCCAGCCCGACCCCTCGGCCGCGGGCGGGAACGGGTAACCGGCGGGACGGGCCATTCACGGGGCACCGCCCGCGCGCCCGGATGGCCGGAAACGTGCGAGTTGCCCGGTGCGGGCACATCGTTCCGCCGCTCGGTCGCGCCGGAGCGCCGGGCCGCCCGCCGCTGGAGGACGACGCATGGCGCAGCCGCCCGCCGATGCCGGACAGCTTCGCGGGAATCGCGGGGCCGTTTTCCGCGCCATCGCCGGCGCGGTCGTCCGCCATCGCCGGATCGTGCTGGTGCTCTGGGCGCTGCTGCTGGTCGTGTCGGTGGTGCTCGCGCCGCGTTTTCGCGGAGGGTTGACCGGGCCGCCGCTGGGCGTGGTCGGTTCCGATTCGCAGCGGGCGCAAGACATCATCGAATCCCGGTTCGAACTCCCCGCCGGCGAGCAGGACCTCGTCGTCTTCACCTCCGACACGCTGCGCGCCGGCGATCCCGCTTACCAGGAGGTCGTGGGCGCGTCGCTGGCCGCCGTGCGGTCGCTGCCGGGGGTGGTCGCCGTCATCTCCCCCTACGACCCCAGCGCCGAAGGCGTCATCTCCGAGGATGCCCGCGTCGCGGCGGCCATCGTCGCCATCGGCGGCTCCCCGAGCGAGCGGCAGGCGTTCGCGCCGCGCCTGACCCGGGCCGCCGAATCGGCGGCCACCGAGGACGTGCAGATCTACGTCACCGGCGCGTCGCCGCTGATCGCCGACCTCGTCGCCCAGGAGTCGGAGGACCTCGCGCGGGCCGAGCGGCTGGGGCTGCCGCTGGCGCTGCTGATCCTGCTGCTGGCGTCCGGTTCGCTGGTCGCCGCCGGGTTGCCGCTGCTGTTGGCCATCGCCGGCATGGCGGTGACGTTCGGCCTGCTCGGCGCGGCGACCTCGTTCGCCCAGTTCAACCTGTTCGTGCCCAACATCGCCACCATGATCGGGCTCGGCGTCGGCATCGACTACGCCCTGTTCGTCGTCACCCGCTTCCGCGAGGAGCTGGCGACCGGGCGGCCGTCCGAGGACGCCGCCATCGCCGCGGTCGTCACCGCCGGCAAGACGGTCTTCTTTTCCGGCCTGACGGTGCTGCTGTCGCTTTCCGGCATGCTGCTGGTGGATGCCCGCATCTTCCGGGAACTCGGCGCCGGGGCGATGGCCGCCGTCGCGGTCATGGTCTTCGGCGCGCTCACCCTCGTGCCGGCCACCCTCGCCATGCTCGGCAGCCGGATCGAGCGGCTGGCGATTCCCGGCTGGCGCGGCTTCATCGCCGCGTCCGGCGACGACGGTTTCTGGGCGCATTGGGCGCACCGCGTGATGGCCCGCCCGATCCTCTTCGCGACGCTGGCCGTGGCGATCCTGCTGCTGCTGGCCTCGCCGGTGACGCGGATCAGGCTCTCGCTCGACACCGGGGCGACCGGCGCCGGCCCGCGCTCGGCCACGATGGGCCGCGAGATCCTAGAAGCCCAGTTCAACGAGGGGCGCATCTCCCCCGTGCAGGTCGTCTACGTCAGCCGCGACGGCCCGCTGGACGATGCCGATCTCGACGCCATCGCCCGCCTCTCGACGACGCTCGCCAACGACTGGGCGGTCGTCGAGGTCACCTCGGTGACGACGCTGCTCGACCGCTTCCTCGGGAATCACTCGGCCGAAACGCTGGCGCTCGCGGCCGGTTTTCCGCAGGCCGTCGCCGCCGCCGCCGGGTTGATCAACATCCACGAGGGCGGCGACGTCGCCGTCATCCGCGCCGTGCCGCGCTGGTCGCCGGATTCGCCCGGCCCGCTGGAACTGGTGGACCGCGTGCGCGGCCGCCTCGTGCCAGACGCCGTCGGGAACCTGCCGGTCGATGTCCACGTCGGCGGCCTCAGCGCCCAGATCGTGGACATCACCGACGAGTCGTACCGCAAACTGCCGCTGGTGGCCGGGATCGTGGTGCTGGCGTCGTTCCTGCTGCTGGCCGCCGTGTTCCGCAGCCTGGTGCTGCCGATCAAGGCGATTTTGCTCAACGGGTTGGGCATCGCCGCCGCCTACGGCGTCCTCGTCGTCGTCTTCCAGGAGGGCCGGGGTGCGCACCTGCTCGGGTTCCAGCCGACCGGCAGCATCCAGGTCTACCTGCCGCTGCTGACCTTCGCCGTGGTCTACGGCCTCTCGATGGATTACGAGGTCTTCCTGCTCGGCCGGATGAAGGAGGAGTGGGAGCGCACCGGCGACAACGCCACCGCGGTCGCCTCCGGCTTGCAGCACACGGCCGGCGTCATCACCTCGGCCGCCGCGATCATGGTCGTCGTCTTCGGCGCGTTCGTGATGGCCCGTCTGACCGAGGTCAAGGCGCTCGGCTTTTCGCTGGCAGTGGCCGTCTTCCTCGACGCCACCATCGTGCGCATCGTGCTCGTCCCGGCCGCCATGCAGTTGATGGGCCACTGGAACTGGTGGTTCCCGCCCTGGCTGGACCGCATCGTGCCCCGCATCGACCTGTCCGAAGGCGAGGCCGGCCAACCGCTGGACGCCGCGCCGCCCGCCGCGCGCTCGGCCCCTCCGGTCGCCGGCCGCTGACCGGTGCCGCGTCCGCGAACGCCGTGCCGTCTCAGCGCGGCGGACCGTCCGCCGCCGGGGCGGCCGCCATCCGGAGCCGGTTGAAACGGGCGCCGACGTTCGCCGTCACCGCGCCCACGAGGTCGTCGAGGTCGAAAGGCTTGATCACCACCGCCGCGCCGAGTGCGGCGAATCGCGCCGCGTCGGCTTCGGCGCGCAGCCCGTCTCCGGTGCACACGACGACCGGGATCAATCGCGCGCCGGGCGTCGCGCGCATTTCGGCGAGGAGGTCGGCCCCATCGCGCCCGCTCGGCAGCCGCAGGTCGAGCACCACGGCTTCGGGCCGGAGTTGGGCCACGTCCACCGCGTCGGGCAGGTGGGCGCAGGCCAGCACCTGCCACCCCCGGCTGCTCAGGACATCGGTCACCAGGTCGCGGATGACCGGATCGTCCTCGACCAGCAGGATGCGGGGAGCAGGGGCGTTCATCGGCCCGGCTCCGGGCGTGGCCGCACCGGGACGACCACCGGAACGGGACGCGGCGCGGGCATCGGCGCGGGAAGGCGCAGCCAGCCGGGCAACTGTACGCTGGGAATCGGGATGCAGAAGCCGCCGCGAACGCGGCGGCGGGGACGTGAGGCCACGGCGGGCACCTCGGGCTGCGGGGGAGGGAGCCGAGCGCGGGGAGCGAGGTGGGGCGTCCCCCGCGCTCGGACCCTGGAGACCGCGCGTCCAGCGCGATGGCCACATGGTGGCGGCTCCCGCCTCGGCGGTCTATCGCATCTCGTGCCTAGGCATGCTGGTTCGCGGATTCCGCCGCCCGGGATTCCCAACATGACTGCTGGCTGGGGCGCAGATGTCGCCCGCGCCCGGTTCCGGACGAGCATCGTGGGTTCTGCCGGGGGCTCCAGATCCGGGTGTTTCCCTGACCGCATCGAGCTGACAACGTCCTCATCCCGGTCGTCGCCGCGTTGGCCCGGTCCGATCGCGGCGGTCCCGCACGCGGCCCGCGGCGCGTCTTGACACCTGCGGAGGCGAGACGTATGGTTGCAGCCTCTCCGGTTCTTGGGCCGCGTACGTACGCGGCCCAAGAGGCAACAGGGAACCCGGTGCGAATCCGGGACTGCCCCGCAGCGGTGAGTGGGAACGACCGCCGTCATACGCACTGGCCCGACCTCGGGCCGGGAAGCGACGGCCAGTAGGAGAGCCAGTCGCGCGAACCGCGTGACCGTTCCGCCCACGAGTCCGAAGACCTGCCGAAGGGCCGCGCCGCGATGGCGCGGAGACGACCCGGGTCCCCGCGGGAGGGGCCGGCGGGCGGCGCGTTGCGTGGCGGCACTGGGGCGACCCCGGGCCACGCCTCGGCGCATTCCCTCTCGGTCCCATGCGCTGCAAACCCTGGTCGTCGGTCGTCGCCCGCGGGGGTGGCGGTCGGTTGCGTCGCGGTTCCCGGTGCGCCCTCCCGGCGATGCCGCGGCTGCGGCATCCGCCCCTGCCCATCACCCGCGCCGCGCAGGGGGTGGCCGCCGTCCCGGAGGCGGGCCACGTGCAGGGGAGTTCGCCACATGGTGCTGGAACAGGAACGGAGTCGGTCGTTCGCCGCGGGGCCGCCGGACGCCCATTCGCCGGCATGGTCCGGCGCGATGGTCCGCAAGCGCGACGGACGGGTCGTCCCGTTCGACCGCTCGCGCATCGCCCACGCGGTGGAGATGGCGTTCCGGGCCGAATTGGGTCGGCCGTTCCCGGACCCGATCGCCGCGGTCGCCGCGAACCAGATCGATGCCGTCGTCGATGCCGTGCTCGCCGCGCTGTCGGCCCCGTCCACGGACGGGGTCGTCGGCGCGGTCGAGGAAATCCAGGACGAGGTCGAGCGGGCGCTGATGGCGGCCGGGGCGTTCGCGGTCGCCCGCCGCTACATCCTCTACCGCGACGCCCGCGCCCGCCGCCGGGAAGGGCAGACGCTGCGGCTGGTCGATGCCGACGGGCAGGAGGTCCTGTTCAACCTCGCGCTGCTCCGCGGCTGGATCCACGAGGCGTGCGCCGGCCAGGAAGACCGAGTCTCGCCGAAGGCGATCGCCGAGGAGGTGCTGGCCGGTTTGCCCGCCGGCGCGGCGGTCGCCGACCTCGAACGCTCGATCGTGCTGGCGGCCCGCACCCGCATCGAAATCGACCCGGCGTACTCGTTCGTCGCGGCGCGGGCGCTGCTGCGCGGCATCTACGCCGAGGCGCTCGGCCGCCGGGTCGGGATCGAGGAGGCGCGGGAGGCCTACCCGGCCGCCTTCGCCGAATACGTCCGCCAAGGCGTCGAACTCGGTTTGCTCGCGCCCGATCTGCTCGGGTTCGACCTGGCGCGGCTTGGTGCGGCGCTGGCCCCGGAACGGGATCTTTCCTTCCAGTATCTTGGGTTGCAGACCCTGTACGACCGGTACCTGATCCACCACGGCGGGCGGCGGCTCGAACTGCCGCAGATGCTCTGGATGCGGGTGGCGATGGGGCTGGCGCTGGGCGAGGACGCGCGCGAGGAGCGGGCCATCGCCTTCTACCACCTGATATCGAGCTTCCGCTTCTGCCCTTCCACGCCCACGCTGTTCAACGCCGGCACCCGCTTCCCGCAACTTTCCTCCTGCTTCCTCTCGACCGTGCCGGACGACCTGGCCGACATCTTCAAGACCGTCCGCGACAACGCGCTGCTCTCCAAGTGGAGCGGCGGCATCGGCAACGATTGGACGCCGGTGCGCGCGCTCGGCAGCCACATCCGTGGGACGAACGGCCAGAGCCAGGGGATCGTGCCCTTCCTCAAGGTCGCCAACGACACCGCCGTCGCGGTCAACCAGGGCGGCAAGCGCAAGGGCGCCGTCTGCGCCTACCTCGAAGCGTGGCACCTCGACGTGGAGGAGTTCCTCGACCTGCGCAAGAACACGGGGGACGACCGCCGCCGCACCCACGACATGCACACCGCGCTCTGGCTGCCCGACCTCTTCCTCCAGCGGGTCGAGGCCGACGGCGAGTGGACGCTGTTCAGCCCCAGCGACGCGCCCGACCTGCACGACGCCTACGGGCGCGACTTCGCCGTCCGCTACGCCGGCTACGAGGCCGCGTTCGAGCGGGGCGAGATCGCCAACGCCCGCCGCGTGCGCGCCGTCGATCTCTGGCGCCAGATGCTGACCGCGCTGTTCGAGACCGGCCACCCCTGGCTGACGTTCAAGGACGCCGCCAACGTCCGCTCCCCGCAGGACCACGCCGGCGTCGTCCACAACTCCAACCTGTGCACCGAAATCCTGCTCAACACCGGCCGCGACGAGGTCGCCGTCTGCAACCTCGGATCGGTGAATCTGGCGGCCCACGTCGGCCCGGGCGGGCTGGACCGGGAGCGGCTGCGCGAGACCGTATCCCTCGCGATGCGGATGCTCGACAACGTGATCGACCTCAACCACTACCCGATCCCCGAAGCGCGTAACGCGAACCTGCGCCACCGCCCGGTCGGGCTGGGGGTGATGGGATTCCAGGACGCCCTCTGGCAACTCGGGCTCGGCTACGCCTCCGAAGAGGCGGTCGCATTCGCCGACGAGAGCATGGAGGCCGTCTCGTACGAGGCGATCCTGGCCTCGACCGAGCTCGCGCGGGAGCGTGGGGCCTACCCGTCGTTCCCCGGCTCGAAGTGGGACCGCGGACTGCTCCCGATCGACACGCTGGCGCTGCTCGCCGAGGAGCGCGGCGAGCGGCTGGCGGTGGATTCCGGCGCGCGGCTCGACTGGGAGCCGGTGCGCGCCGCGATCCGCGCCCACGGGATGCGCAACTCCAACACGATGGCGATCGCGCCGACGGCGACCATCGCCAACATCGTCGGCGTCGGCCAGTCGATCGAGCCGCTCTACACGAACCTGTACGTCAAAAGCAACCTCTCGGGCGAATTCACCGTCGTCAACGAGCGGCTGGTGCGCGACCTGGCCGAGCGCGGCCTGTGGGACGCCGAGATGCTGGACGCCCTGAAGTACGAGGACGGCTCCGTCCAGCGGATCGCGCGGGTGCCGGACGAACTGAAGGCTCGCTACCCGACCGCCTTCGAGGTCGATCCGAGCTGGCTGGTCGCCTGCGCCGCCCGCCGCCAGAAGTGGATCGACATGGGCCAGTCGCTGAACCTCTACGTGGAGGAGCCCTCCGGCCGCAAGCTCAGCGACCTCTACCTGTCGGCATGGCGGCAGGGGCTCAAGACGACCTACTACCTGCGCACCCGCGGCGCGACCCAGGCCGAGAAGTCCACCCTCGACGTGAACCGCCACGGCATCCAGCCGCGGTGGATGCGCTCCCGCAGCGCCTCGGCGGACGTGGCCGTGGTGCGGGCGGTCCCAACGCCGGGGTCGGGCGGCGATGACGACCCGATGGACTTCGCCTGCGAAGCGTGCCAGTAGGGGAGGGCCGTGGCATTGGTGGGGCGGACGTGGACGGCCACGTCCACGCCCGCCCAGGGATTCATCCCGGAGCATCCCTGCCGACCGAAAGGAGCATCGACCGTGGTCCTCGCCGCCATCGACCCCAAAAGCGCCCGCTTCGACGCCGCCGACAAGCGGCTGATCAACTGCGCCGCCATCGACGTCAATCAGCTCATGCCGCTCAAGTACGACTGGGCGTGGGAGCACTATCTCAACGGCTGCGCCAACCACTGGATGCCGACCGAAGTGCCGATGGGCGCCGACATCGCCCTCTGGAAAAGCGGCGCCCTGACCGCCGACGAGCGGCTGGTCATCATGCGCAACCTCGGCTTCTTCGCCACCGCCGAGAGCCTGGTCGCCAACAACCTGACGCTGGCCATTTTCCGCCACGTCACCAACGCCGAGTGCCGGCAGTACCTGCTGCGGCAGGCGTTCGAGGAGGCCATCCACACCCACACCTTCCACTACGTGGTGGAAAGCCTCGGGTTGGACGAGCACGAGGTCTTCGGCATGTACCACGCCATCCCGTCCATCGCCGCCAAGGACGAGATGGAGATGCGCCTCACCGCCGAGATGGCCGACCCCGCCTTTTCCACCGCCACCGTCGCCGGGGCGCAGCGGTTCCTCGCCAACCTGATCGGGTACTACGTGATCATGGAGGGGATCTTCTTCTACGCCGGGTTCGCGATGATCCTGTCGTTCCACCGGCAGAACCGGATGAAGGGGATCGGCGAGCAGTTCCAGTACATCCTGCGCGACGAGACGATCCACCTGAACTTCGGGATCGACCTGATCAACGGCATCAAGGCCGAGAACCCCGACGTCTGGACGCCGGCGTTCCAGGAGGAGATGGTCGCGACGATTCGGGAGGCGGTCGAGCTGGAGGTCGCCTACGCCGAGGATTGCCTGCCCAACGGCGTGCTGGGGTTGAACGCCGGCCTCTTCCGCGACTACGTCGGCTATATCGCCGACCGCCGGCTGGAACGGATCGGGCTGCCGCGCCAGTACCGCGCTCGCAACCCGTTCCCGTGGATGAGCGAGACGATCGACCTCGGCAAGGAAAAGAACTTCTTCGAGAGCCGCGTCACCGAGTACCGCCGGGGCTCGTCGCTGGCGTGGGATTGATCGCACGGCCCGGCAAGAGCGGAGGCGGTTGGGAGGCCGACCGGCACATCGACATGGCCTGCCCACGCTGTGGGCTGATCGTGCGCGTGTCGCCGGCCGACGTTGCCCGCCGCCGCCCGATGGACTGTCCAGCCGGGCACCTCGTCGTGCCGCCGCCATGCGCCGGGCTGGACGAGGTGTTGGCCTTCATGGGCGCCCTCGACCGCGACGACACCGACGGCGGCACGGAGCAACCAAAGCACGAAGGGAACGATCGATGGCGATAGCGACGATCCCCGGATTCCCCCGCATCGGGCGCCGCCGGGAACTCAAATGGGCGTTGGAACGGTTCTGGTCGGGCGCCGCCGATGCGGCGGCGCTGGAGGACGCGGCAGCGGCGGTGCGCCGGGATGACTGGGCCACCCAAATGGCGGCCGGGTTGGACTTGATCCCGGTCAACGACTTTTCGCTTTATGACCAGGTGCTGGACGCCTGCGCACTCACCGGCGCCGTGCCCGAACGGTACGGGTGGAACGGCGGACCGGTCGATCTCGACACCTTGTTCGCGATGGCCCGCGGCCGCGCCGGCGACCATCCGGTCACGGCGATGGAGATGACGAAGTGGTTCGACACGAACTACCACTACATCGTGCCCGAGTTCGCCCCAGGCCAGCGATTTCAGGTGTGCCTGGACAAACCGTTCGCCGAGTTGGCCGACGCGCAGGCGCGGGGCGTCCCGGCCAAACCCGTCCTCATCGGCCCCATCACGTTCCTGCTGTTGGGCAAGGCGCGCGACGGGGGCGACCCACTGGGGCTGCTCGACGCCCTGCTGCCGGTCTATGCCGAGGTCGTCGGTCGCCTGGCGGCAGGTGGCGCGGCGTGGATCCAGCTGGATGAGCCGATGCTGGCGCTCGATCGCACGCCGGCGGACCTGGCTGCCGTCGAGCGGGCTTACGGCGAGCTGGCGGCGGCCAAGGGCAGCGCGAAACTGCTGGTGCACACCTCGTTCGCGCCGGTCAACGAGGCGTACCCGGTCCTCGCCGGGCTGCCGATCGACGGCATCGGCCTCGACTTCGTGCGCGGCCCGGAGAACCTCGCGCTGATCGAACGGCACGGGTTCCCCGCCGACAAGTGGCTGGCCGCCGGCGTCGTCGATGGGCGCAACGTCTGGATCAACGACCTCGAGGCATCGCTCGCCCTGCTCGGCCGGTTGCGGGAATGGGCGCCGGCCGAGCGGCTGATGGTGTCGTCGTCCTGCTCGCTGATGCACGTGCCGTACGACGCTCGCGTCGAGACCGACCTCGACCCGGAGGTACGGCCTTGGCTCACCTTCGCGGACCAGAAGTTGGCGGAGATCGCGCTGCTCACGAGGGCGCTCAACGAGGGCCGGGCGGCGGTTGAGGAGGAGGTTGCCGCGAATCGGCGGACGCTGGCCGATCGGCGGGATTCCCGGCGCCGAACCGAGGCGGCGGTACGGGAGCGGCTGGCGGCGTTGCCGGCGGGCGAGCGGGAGCGCTCCGCCCCGTACCCCGTCCGCGCGGCGGCGCAGCGGGAGCGGATGCGCCTGCCACTCCTGCCGACGACCTCGATCGGGTCCTTCCCGCAGACGCCCGAGGTGCGGTCGGCCCGGCGGCGGCACGACGAGGGCGAGCTCGACGACGCCGGGTATCGGGAGGTGCTCGAACGGTACGTGCGCGACGCCATCCGTTGGCAGGAGGAGGTCGGGCTCGACGTGCTGGTGCACGGCGAGCCGGAACGCAACGACATGGTCCAGTACTTCGGGGAGCAACTGGAGGGGTTCGCCTTCACCCGGCACGGCTGGGTCCAGAGCTACGGGTCCCGCTGCGTGCGGCCTCCCATCATCGTCGGCGACGTGCGGCGGCTGGCGCCGATGACCGTCGAATGGGCGGTGTTCGCCCAAGGGCTGACTTCGCGTCCGGTGAAGGGGATGCTGACCGGACCGGTCACGATCCTCAACTGGTCGTTCGTGCGCGACGATCAGCCGCGGGAGGAAACCTGCCGCCAGATCGCGCTCGCGTTGCGTGACGAGGTGGCCGACCTCGACGCCGCCGGCATCGCCGCGATCCAGATCGACGAGCCGGCGCTGCGCGAGGGGCTGCCGCTGCGCCGAGCCGACCGCGCCGCCTACCTCGACTGGGCGACGGCCTGCTTCCGGCTCTCGGCGTCGGCGGCCCGCCCCGCAACCCAGGTCCACACCCACATGTGCTACAGCGAGTTCGGCGAGATCATCGACGCGATCGAGGCGCTCGACGCGGACGTCATCTCGGTCGAGAACGCCCGTTCGGACAACGAGTTGCTGGCGGTCTTCCGAACGCGGGGCTACGGCAAGGGCATCGGCCCCGGGGTGTACGACATCCACTCGCCGCGCGTACCGTCGGCCGACGAGTTGGTGGACCACCTGCGGGCGGTGCTCGGCGTGCTCGACCCGGCGCAGGTCTGGGTTAACCCCGACTGCGGGCTCAAGACCCGGCGGTGGGATGAGGTGCGCCCGGCGCTGGCCAACCTGGTGGCGGCGGCCCACGCAGCGCGACAGACATTCGTCGCGCCGTAGGCCGTCCCAATCCGTACCGGAAGCCGCGCCCTGGTCGGAGCCCAGTCATGCACCCGGCCGGGCAAAGGTAAGCGATCGAAAAAACGGAGCGGGCCCCGCCGTGAATACCGGCGAGGCCCGCTCCGTTCGCTGTGCAACCGGTGTCGCGAGCCTAGCTGACGAAGGCGACGTTGTAGTTGCCGCCGGAGGCGTCGGAGATCGACGTGCCGCCGTCCGCGGCCACGCCGACGTTGGTGCCGTTGGCGATGTCGCCGCCGTACACCGACACGCCGCCGTCGCCGGCCGGGTAGCACTTGCCCCACTCGTCGCAGACCACGCTGCCCATCGTGTCGCCCACGGCGACCGCGTTGCCGGCGTTCGCGCCCGAGTTGATTGCCCCGAGGCTGACCGCGCCGCCGTTGGCCGACGACAGCGCGCCGCCGCCGTTGCCCACCGCCGCCGTCTCGATGTCCTGCGCGTACGTGAAGTTCATGGCCGATCCCTTCCCCGCGATCCCCAATCGCCGCCTCCCCGGCAGGCGTGCATGCACGGTGCCACGTTCCGCCGGCGCGGTCGATAGGCGAGCGGTCCCGATTCCGGCCAATTTCGGGGCGAACCGGGTTCGCCGTGCGACATGCCGGCTCGTGGGGCCGCGCGCTCCCGGCGCTCCCGGCGTGACCGGCTGGCACGCTGCATGCACAACCGGCGGCGGGGCGGCCGACCGGACGCCCGACGCCGGAACGCACCCGGTCGCACCGGAGAGACACGGACATGCGAACGAACCGCGCCGCGCTGGCGGCAATGCTCGGCGCCGCCGTGCTCGGATTGGGAACCGCGGTCGGCGCGGCGCAGGACGCCACGCCCGCGGTGATGGAAGCCGGGATGGAAATCGCCCTCCTCGACGCCGCCGGACAGCAGGTCGGCCTCGCCACCTTCGCCCCGGCCGACGACGGGATGGGGGTGGAGATCGAGGTGCAGGTCCAGGAGCTCGCGCCGGGCGACCACGGCATCCACGTCCACGAAACCGGCGCGTGCGACCCCGGCGGCGACTCGCCGTTCGCCTCCGCCGGCGGGCACTTCAATCCGACGAACGCCACCCACGGCGGCCCGCCGACCCGCGAAGAGGAGATGGTCGGCACGCCAGAAGGAGCGCCGCCGGCCGCCTCGCCCGAAGCCGCCATGTCCCACGCCGGCGACCTCGGCAACATCACCGTCGGTGAGGACGGCACGGGACTGCTGACGATCCACATCGATCGCTTTACGCTCGGTCCCGGCGAAACGTCGCTGGACGACCACGACGGCAGCGCCATCGTCGTCCACGAATCCGCCGACGATCTGATGACCGATCCTTCGGGCGAAAGCGGCGGCCGCATCGCCTGCGGCGTCATCTTCGCCGGAAGCATGATGGACGCTCCGGCTGCTTCGCCCGTCGCAACCCCGTAGCGCTCGACCCGGTCCGCCGCGGTTGTGCGCGCGTTTCGGAATCCGGCGGCCGCGCACCAGACCGTCATACCGAGCTTGTCCAGGGATCTCGTCGTTGTCCAGGGTGGCTACGGACCAGATCCCTCGACAAGCTCGGGATGACGGTGGTGGCGGGCTCAGCGGGCTTCATCATCCGCGCCCAGTGAGGCGCGTGCCTATCCGGGACCGGTGACGCCGCCGTCGGCCGGCTCGCCGGCCCCGCCGCCGCGCTCCTCGTCGTGGAGACGCCACAGCGTTTCCAGCCAGTGCGGGACGCGCGCGTCCGGGCGCATGTCGTCGCGGGGGTAGTAGCCCTTGATGTCGATGATCGGGGTGCCGTCCCAGGCGTCGATGCCGGAGTCGACCAGCCGATTGCCTCCTGCGGAAGCGAACGCCTCGACCGCGCTGCGCGCGGGGTCGGCGTAAACGTCGATCACGTGGGCGTCGGGACGATCTGGTCGGTCGTGTTGGCGATTGGGGGAGCGGCCTTGAGGGCGCTGGCCTCGTCGATCGTAGTCTGACCCTCGGCCGCCGATTCGCGGCGACGTGCCCCACCCGCGCCCTTCACGGCTTGCAGCGGCCGTCCAGGACCTCGAATTCGCCGCAGGCTCGCCCCCCTTCGCAGGTGCAGGCCAGCCCCGCCCCGCAGGAGAGGGCGTCGGTCGCGAAGTCGTAGCAGCACAGTTGGTCCAGGGCGCCACAGGGGACGCACATCGGGGGCCCCTCGACCGGGGCGCAAGTCAGACCCGCGCTGCAGGTGACTCCGGAGGCGAGATCGATGCAGCACGGCTGGTTCTCGCCGCCGCAAGGCGCGCACACGCTCCCCTGGTCCCCGAAGACGCAGGTCAGGCCCTCCCCGCAACGCGGGTTGCCGTCCGTGCAGCACGCCTCGTTCTCGCCGCCGCAGGGGACGCACGTCGCGCCCCCCGCGACCGGTCGGCAGGCCAACCCCGCCCCGCAGGAGAGATCCCCTGCCACGTCGCTCACGCAGCACGCCTCGTTCTCGCCGCCGCAGGGGACGCACGTCGCGCCCCCCGCGACCGGTCGGCAGACCAACCCTGGATCGCAGAACAGATCGTTGGCGACAAGGCAACACCAGTCCCCTTCCCCGCCGCACGGGACGCAGGTGGGCGTTCCGTCGATCGGCGCGCACCCCAGACCCTCGTCGCAGGTGATGTCCCCGTCCGGGCCTTGGCAGCACCGGTCCCCGGTCCCGCCGCACGGGACGCAGGCGAGGAACCCGTCGATCGGCCAGCAGGTCGTGCCCGGGTCGCAGTCGGCCACGCACGCCCCGTCGGGCGCGCAGCACTTGCCGGGCGGGCAGCGGTCCTGCGCCGAGCAGGCGACGCACGCGCTGCCCGTGCAGACCGGCGTGGTTCCGGCACAGGTGTCCGCAGGGCAGTCGATGATGCCGCCGCAGCCGTTATCGATCGGGCCGCAGTCGCGGTCGCCGCACGTCTCGGCCGCACACCCGCAGATCCCGTCGGCCGCGCAGGCGCTGTTGGGATGGCCGTCGCAGGCGCTCTCGCAGCAGACGCCGCCCACGCAGTAGCCGGACGCGCACGCGGCGTCCCGCTCGCACGCCGCCCCGAGCGCCTTATCGCCGCCGCAGCGGTGGTTGCCATTGCAGTAGTGGTCGCCGGCGCAGTCGCCGTCGTTTCGACAGGAATCGGCGCACCGGTCGCCGTCGCAGGGGTACGGCGCGCACGCGACCGGATCGGCCGGCTCGCACGAGCCCGCCTCGCACGTCCCGCGCGGCGTGAACGTTCCGCCGGAACACGACGCCGCGGGGCCGCACGGGTCGCCGGCCGCGATGCACGCTCCGCCGTCGCAGCAGCCGCCGCCGGCGCAGGCCGGCCCGGACGCGCAGCAC
>JAFAEX010000178.1 GCA_023423795.1 Chloroflexota bacterium
CCGCAACCCGCAACCCATCACCCACAACCCATCAGATAAAGAGCGGCGCCAGCACCAGCGTGATCGTCGCCAGCAGCTTGATCAGCACGTGCAGCGACGGACCGGCCGTGTCCTTCCACGGGTCGCCGACGGTGTCGCCGACGACCGCCGCCGCGTGGGGCGCGCTGCCCTTCCCGAGCACGTTGCCCGCCGCGTCGCGCAGGTTGCCCGCCTCGATCATCTTCTTGGCGTTGTCCCACGCGCCGCCGCCGTTGTTGAGCACGTTGGCGAGCAGCACGCCGGCGATGGTGCCGATCATCAGCATGCCGGCCGCCGCTTCCCAGCGGAGGATCAGCCCGACAAGGATCGGCACCGCGACGGCCAGGACCCCCGGCGCGACCATTTCGCGCAGCGATGCCTTGACCGAGATATCGACGCAGCGGCCGTAATCAGGCTGCGAGGTGCCGGCCATGATGCCCGGATCGGCCCGGAACTGACGGCGAACCTCCTCGATCATGTCGCCCGCGGCGCGGGACACCGCCCGCATCGCCAGCGAGGCGAAGACGAACACCAGCGCCGCGCCGAGCAGGCCGCCGACGAAGACGAACGGGTTGGCCAGGTTGACGACGTTGGCGTTGACGGCATCACCGCCGAAGCGCGCCACTTCCTGCAGGAAGGCCGAGAAGAGCAGGAATGCCGCCAGGGCCGCCGTACCGACCGCATAGCCCTTGGTCAGCGCCTTGGTCGTGTTGCCGGCCGAGTCCAGCGCGTCGGTGACGTCGCGGACGCTGTCCGGCTGGTCGCTCATCTCGACGATGCCGCCGGCGTTGTCGGTGATCGGGCCGAACGTGTCCATCGCCAGGATGTAGGCGGCCGTCATCAGCATGCCCATCGTGGCGACGGCGGTGCCGAAGATGCCGTTGGAGGCGGCGAAGAAGGGGAACTCGAACGGGAACTCGACCATCGAGCCGACCCAGTAGGAGGCCAGCAGCGCGATGCTGATCGCGATAGCGGCGAGGCCGGTCGTCTCGAACCCGACCGAGATGCCGGAGATGATGTTGGTCGCCGGCCCGGTCTCCGATGAGGTCATGATCGACTTCACCGGCCGGAACTTGCCGGCGGTGTAGTACTGGGTGATGTAGAGGAACGCCAACGAGGTCAGCAGGCCGATGATGCCGCAGATCGCGTATTCCAGCTTGCCGTACGGCAGCATCCAGAACGACGCGAGCACCAGCAGCACCGCGCCGAGCCCGGCGCTGACGTAGAAGCCCTTGTTCAGCTCGTCCATCGGGTCGCCGATGCGCCCGCCCGGGCGCACCGTCAGCACGCCTACCAGCGAGGCGATCAACCCGAAGGCGGGCACCACCAGCGGGAAGAAGAGGAAGCCGACTTCCGCCCCGTTCGGGTCGCCGCCGGCGGCGATGAACAGCCCCGCGCCGAGGACCATGGCGCCGATCATCTCGGCGATGGAGGATTCGAAGATGTCCGCCCCGCGGCCGGCGCAGTCGCCGACGTTGTCGCCCACGAGGTCCGCGATGACCGCCGGGTTGCGCGGGTCGTCTTCGGGGATGCCGGCCTCGACCTTGCCCACGAGGTCCGCCCCGACGTCTGCGGCCTTGGTGTAGATGCCGCCGCCGAGTTGGGCGAACAGGGCTACGAAGGACGCGCCGAACGCCAGCCCGATGATCCAGAACGCCGTCTCCGCCAGGCGGCCGATCTCGCCCGCGTCGGGCACGAAGGCGTAGACGACCCAGAAGACGCCGAGCACGCCCAGCAGGCCGAGCGCGACCACCAGGAACCCGGACACCGCGCCGCCGCGCAGCGCGACCAGCAGCGATTCGCCGAGCGACCGCCGCGCGGCCGACGCGGTCCGGATGTTGGACCGCACCGCGACGTACATGCCGATCCAGCCGCAGAGGCCGGACAGGATCGCGCCGACGAGGAAGGCCACGGCGGTGATGACGCCGCGCGTGAGGCTGCCCTCGAACACGCCGACGAGGACGCCGATGACCAGGGCAACGACGATCGCCAGCCGTGCGATCGTGCCGTACTGCCGGCGCAGGTAAGCGATCGCGCCCGTGAAGATTCGGTTCGCCACGTCCTGCATCGTGGCGGTTCCGGTATCCCGCGAGAAGACATCCCGTGCCAGCCAGGCGGCGAACAGGATGCCGACGATGCCGATGACGAGCACCGGCAGCGAATAAAGCAGCGGACCTCCCATGGAGCCCTCCCCGGACCCTCATCCCGGGACGCGCGCCAACGGCGACGCCGCGTCCATTGCGCGGGATCTCCCCTGATCCCGCCCTATCCGCCAGCGACGGCGGAACCGGATGCCGAGGCGGAAAAACGCCCCCGCGGTCCGCCGCAATCAGGGACATCCCGTCGTCCCCGCGGCCGTTCGCGTTGGCGCCTCCGCGCAGGGCGGCAGTGTCGCACAGGCAACGCCCGTCCGTGCGACGAACATCGCGCGGGCGGGCGTTGGTTGCTTCCCGGATCTGGCGGTCGCGCTAGCCGGCGGTGGCCGGTCGCGGGGCGCGCCGGAAGCGCCCGAAAACGTTCTGGATTTCGTTGTTTTCCCAGGCGACCAGCAGTTGGGCCGCGTTGAAGATCGAGGAATAGGTGCCGACGACGATCCCGATCAGCAGCGCCAGCACGAACGACCGCGTGGTTGCGCCGCCGAACAGCACCAGCGCCAGCAGGGTGAACACCACCGTCATCGACGTGTTCAGCGAGCGGACCAGCGTCTGCGCCAGCGAGTAGTTGACGATGCCTTCGAACGTCGGGTCCGTCTTGTTCGCCAGGTTCTCGCGGATGCGGTCGAAGACCACGATCGTGTCGTGGACCGAGAACCCGATGACCGTCAGCACCGCCGTCACGAACAGCGCGTCGATCTCAACCCCGGCCAGCCAGCCGAGGATCGAGAACGCGCCCAGCACGATCAGCACGTCGTGCAGCATCGTCACGATCGCGCACGTGCCATAGAGCATGGGGTTGTTCGTGTTGCGGAACGCGTAGGCGATGTAGAGCAGGATGCCAATCGACGCCGCCGCGACCGCAAGGATCGCCCGGTTGCGGATCTGGGTCGAGACCGCGCCGCCGACCGTCGAGAACTCCAGTTCGGTGAACGACCCGATCTGTTCGGCGAACGCCGCCTCGATGCCGTCCTTCTCGGCCGATCCCTCGACCAGTTCCGGCATCCGGATCAGCCAGGTGTTGTCCGCTTCGTCCCCGGTCTGCTGGATCAGCGCGTTCTCGATGCCGCCTTCCTCCAGGATCGCGGCGATCTGGCCGGAGGAGGTCGGCTGGTCGAACCGCACCTCCCAGAGCGTGCCGCCGGTGAAGTCGATCCCCAGCCGCAGCCCGAAGAAGAGCAGCGAGATCAACCCGGGCACGATCACGATGACGGAGATCGCGAACCAGAGGCGCCGCTTGCTGGCGAGGTGGAACATGTCGGCTTGACTCCCGCGGGCGGCCTGCCCGTGCGCGGTTCTCGAATCCGGTTCGGTGGTCCGGGCGTCAGTCGCCGGCCGCGGCCGCCGGGCGGGCCACCGTCTCGTCGAACAGCCAGCGGCTCTGAAGGTTCGGGTGGCCGACCAGCAGCCGCATGAAGGTGCGGGTCGCGGTGATCGCCGTGAACATGCTGACGACCACGCCGATGCCGAGCGTCAGCGCGAAGCCGGTGATGATCGAGGTGCCGGTGTAGGTGCCGAAGAAGTAGAGGATCGCGGTCGTGATCAGCGTCGAGATGTTGGAGTCGCGGATCGACGGCCAGGCGTGGTCGAAGCCGTTCTCCACCGCGCGCGAAAGCGGCTGATTCTGGCGCAACTCTTCCTTGATGCGGGCGAAGATCAGGACGTTGGCGTCCACCGCCATGCCGATGGAGAGGATGAAGCCCGCGATGCCGGCCAGCGTCAGCGTCACCGGCACCAGTTTGAAGATCGCGAAGGTCGTCGCCGTGTAAATGAGCAGCGAGATGACCGCCAGCACCCCCGGCAGCCGGTAGTACAGGATCATGAACAGCGCGACCGTGGCCAGTCCGACGATGCCGGCGAGGATCGAGCGGTCGAGCGAATCCTGCCCGAGCGTCGGCCCCACCGTGCGGCTCTGCGCGACTTCAAGCGGCACCTGCAGCGCGCCCGCCTTGAGCTGGATAGCCAGGTTCTCCGCTTCTTCGCGGGTGAAGCTGCCGGTCAGTTGCCCCTCGGTGGAGATCGGAGACTGGATCGTCGCCGACGAGACGACGACCTTGTCGATCACGATCGACATCGGCATGCCGAGATTGGCGCTGGTGAAGTCGAAGAACCGGCTCCCGCCGTCGCCGGTCAGGCGGAAGGCAATGGCGTTGCCGACGCCGAGTTCGCCCACCGTCGGGAACGCGTCTTCGAGATCGGCCCCGCTGACGATGGTCTGGAACACCGGTCCATCGACCGCCAGCGCCTCGTCGTCGGGACCGTTGCCCGCCGCGACCGGCGTGGCGCCGGCCTCGGGCGTGCCGCCGACTGGGGTTGCG
>JAFAEX010000192.1 GCA_023423795.1 Chloroflexota bacterium
TGCGCCTGCCCCTTCAGCGCCAAGGTCTTCGTGATCGCCGCCGTCAGGCTCGTCTTCCCGTGGTCCACGTGCCCGATCGTCCCCACGTTCAGGTGCGGCTTGTTCCGCTCGAACTTCTGCTTGGCCATGTCGTCCTCGTCCTCCAGAAATTCCGGCGCCACGCGCCGGTCATCGCATCCATCGGTGAACGGCCGGGCGCGAAGGCCGTGCCTCCCCGCCCGCCGTCGTTACGTGCGGTTCGCCTTCGCCACCAGCTCCTCCGCCAGGCTGCCCGGCAGTGGCGCGTAGTGGTCGAACTCCATCGAGTACACCGCGCGGCCCTGGGTCGAGGACCGCAGGTCGGTCGCGTACCCGAACATCGAACCCAGCGGCACGTGGGCCCGGACCACCTGGGCGCCGGCCCGGGTGTCCATGCCCTGGATCTGGCCGCGCCGCGCGTTCAGGTCGCCGATGACGTCGCCCATGAACTCGTCCGGCACGGTCACCTCGACCGCCATGATCGGCTCGAGGATCGCCGAACGGCCCTTGCGGATGGCTTCCTTGAGCGCCAGCGAACCGGCGATCTTGAACGCCATTTCCGAGGAGTCCACGTCGTGGTACGAGCCGTCCACCAGCGTGGCCTTGACGTCCACCACCGGGAAGCCGGCCTGGCCGCCGGTCAGCATCGCCTCGCGGATGCCCTGATCGATCGGGTTGATGTATTCCCGCGGGATCGTGCCGCCGACGATCTTGTCGATGAACTCGTAGCCCTTGCCGCGCTCCTGCGGCTCGAACTCGAGGATCGCGTGGCCGTACTGGCCCTTGCCGCCCGACTGCCGGACGTGCCGGCCCTCGGCCCTCACCGGAACGGTGATGGTCTCGCGATAAGCAACCTGCGGCCGCCCGACGTTCGCCTCGACGCGGAACTCCCGCATCATGCGATCGACGATGACGTCGAGGTGCAGCTCGCCCATCCCCTCGATGACGGTCTGGCCGCTGTCCTCGTCGGTCTTGACCCGGAAGGTCGGGTCTTCCTCGGCGAGGCGGGCCAGCGCGGTGCCCATCTTGTCCTGGTCCGACCGCGTCTTCGGCTCGACCGAGACCGCGATGACCGGCTCGGGGAAGGTCATCGACTCCAGGACCACCGGGTTCGCCGGGTCGCACAGCGTATCGCCGGTGAAGGTCGTCTTGAGGCCGATCACCGCCGCGATGTCGCCGGCGCTGACCGACTGGATCTCCTCGCGGTGGTTGGCGTGCATCTTCAGCAGCCGGCCGACGCGCTCGCGCTCGCCCTTGGTGCTGTTGAGCACGTAGCTGCCGGAATCCAGCTTGCCGGAGTAGACGCGGATGAAGGCCAGCTTCCCGACGTGCGGATCGGCCGCGATTTTGAACGCCAGCGCCGAGAACGGTTCGCCGGGTTCGATCGAGCGCTCGACCTCTTCCTCGGTGCGGGGATCGATGCCTTTGACCGGCGGCACGTCGGCCGGCGACGGCAGGTAGGCGACGATCGCGTCCAGCATGAGCTGGACGCCTTTGTTCTTCAGCGACGAGCCGCACAGCACCGGCACCAGCTTGCCGGTGACGGTGCCCTCGCGCAGGCCGGCGCGAATCTCGTCGGCGGTCAGGGTCTCGCCCTCGAGGTAGCGCATCATCAGCTCGTCGCTCGATTCGGCGACGGCGTCGAGCATCTTCTGCCGCGCCTCGGCGGCGGCGTCGGCCAGGTTCGCCGGGATCTCGGTGCGCTCGATGTTCTTCCCGAGGTCGTCGTGGTAGATGTAAGCGACCTCATCGACCAGGTCGATGACGCCTGCGAACTCCGACTCGGCGCCGATCGGGAGCTGGATCGCCACCGGGTTGGCCTTCAGGCGATCGACGATCATGTCGATCGTGCGCTGGAAGTTGGCGCCGGTGCGGTCCATCTTGTTGACGAAGCAGATGCGGGGCACGCTGTACTTGTCGGCTTGCCGCCACACAGTCTCCGACTGCGGCTCGACGCCGGCCACCGCGTCGAACACCACCACGCCGCCGTCGAGCACGCGCAGCGACCGCTCCACCTCGACCGTGAAGTCCACGTGGCCGGGCGAGTCGATGATGTTGATCCGGTGGTCGTTCCAGAAGCAGGTGGTCGCGGAAGCGGTGATGGTGATCCCGCGCTCCCGCTCCTGCTCCATCCAGTCCATCTGCGAGGCGCCTTCGTGCGTCTCGCCGACCTTGTGGATCAGACCGGTGTAAAAGAGGATGCGCTCGGTCGTCGTGGTCTTGCCCGCGTCGATGTGGGCAATGATCCCGATGTTGCGGGTCTTGGCGAGCGCGGACGCGATGCCCTGTGCGCCCTTGGTGGCGGTTGCGGTACTCATGGTTAGGTGATGGCCATCCTTGCGCTGGGCGTCGCCGCCAGACCGTTACCTTCGGCCCGGCCCGCCTGCGGCCGGGGATCATCCCCGGCCGACGGCTGGCGGCGTCGTCCTAAAACCGACCGTAATGCGAGAACGCGCGGTTCGCTTCGGCCATGCGGTGGGTGTCCTCCCGCCGCTTGATCGTGGCGCCGGTGTTGTTGAAGGCATCGAGCAGCTCGTTGGCGAGCTTCTCCTGCATCGACTTGCCGTTGCGGGACCGGGCGGACCCCAGCAGCCAGCGCATCGCCAGCGAGGTGCGGCGCGACCCTTCGATCTGCACCGGCACCTGGTAGGTAGCGCCGCCAACCCGCTTCGGCTTGACCTCGAGCACCGGCGTCGCGTTGTAGAGCGCCTGCTCGAAGACCTCCAGCGGGTTGCGCCCGGTCCGCTCAGCGATGATGTCGAACGACCCGTAAACGATCCGCTCGGCCAGGCCCTTCTTCCCGCGCTGCATCACGCGGTTGATGAACTTGGCCAGCACTTCGCTGTTGTAGCGCGCATCCGGCGCCGGAACCCGTCGTTCGACCTTTGCCCGCCTCGGCATCGTTTCGTTCCTCTCGCTGGACCGTGGCCCGCCCCGCGGGTCCACGCCGCCCGGCCCTCCCTGGGCCGCAACCGGCGGCAATCCATCCGCCTGTCTAGACACGCGAAAAAGCGGTCAACGTCCCATCTGGACGTCCGGCCGCTTTTCGCACCTACGAATCGGTTCCGCCGGGGCGGGACCTGGCTCGTAGCGACCCGAAGGACCGCCCGTTAGCTAGCGATTCCTGCCGCCAGCCGGCTGGCCGGCCTTCGGCGCCTTGGTGCCGTACTTGGACCGCCCCTGCCGCCGCGCCTCGACGCCGCGGGCGTCCAGCGTGCCGCGCACGATGTGGTAGCGCACGCCCGGCAGGTCCTTGACCCGGCCGCCGCGCACCAGCACCACCGAGTGCTCCTGCAGGTTGTGCCCTTCGCCGGGGATGTAGGCCGTGACCTCCATCTGGTTGGACAGGCGCACGCGGGCGATCTTGCGAAGCGCCGAGTTCGGCTTCTTCGGCGTCATCGTCTTGACCTGGGTGCACACCCCGCGCTTCTGCGGCGAGTGCGTGCCCGGGCGCAGCCGGCCGGCGTACCGCCCGAGCGCGCTGTTGGTGAACCCCAGCGCGGGCGCCTTGGTCTTCTTCTTGACGCTCTTTCGGCCCTTGCGGACCAACTGGTTGATCGTCGGCACGTTCGCTCCTCGAAATCGTCGCCAGGCGGCGTCCGCCCGGAACCGTGCTTCGCCCCGCGGGCCGCTGCGGCCCCACTTGCAACGGGCGTGAATTTACCGCACACCCGCGCCGCGCCGTTTCGGCGGACACAAGGGCGAAGTTTACCGTTACGAAACCAGACCGTCAAGCGCGGCAAACGGCGGGGCCCGTTGCCGGGCCCCGCCGCTCCCGAGCGGGTGTTACCCCTCGTCGGTGGCCGTTTCGAAGATGCTCGACAGCGAATCCCCGCCGTCGGCGCCTTCGAATCCGAAGCCCTCGGCCGCGCCCGGCGTCGCCTCGCGGGAGGCCGGCACCAGGCCCTCCTGCATCAGCGACGCGTAGTCTTCCTCGGCCGCCGGCTCCGGCTTCTCCAGCAGCGCCGTCGCCGCCGCCGCCAGGTTCGCCTCGTCCGCCGCGCCGAGTTCGGCCGCCGCCGGCCCGACCCCGAATCCGGAGCCGGCCGGGATCAGCTTGCCGATGATCACGTTCTCCTTCAGCCCGCGCAGGGTATCGACCTTGCCGTTGATCGCGGCTTCGGTCAGCACCCGCGTGGTCTCCTGGAACGACGCCGCCGACAGGAACGAATCCGTTTCCAGCGACGCCTTGGTGATCCCCAGCAGGACCGGCATCGCCGTCGCCGGCTCGCCACCCTGGGCCATGATGGCCTCGTTGATCTGGTTGAACTCGAAGCGGTCGATCCGCTCCTCCTGCAGGAAGTCGGTGTCTCCCGGGTAGGTGATGCTCACCTTTCGCAGCATCTGCCGGCAGATCACCTCGATGTGCTTGTCGTTGGTGTTCACGCCCTGCGAGCGGTACACCTTCTGCACTTCGTCGATGATGTAGCGCTGGACGTCGTCCCGGCCCTGGGTCAGCAACACCTGCTGCGGGTCCTTCGTGCCGTCCGTCAGCTGCTGACCGGGGTACACCCGCTCCCCGTCGTCCACGAAGATCTGGTAGGCGACCGGCACGGTGTGCTCGAGCCGCTCTTCCTTCTCGTTGCGGACGTAGATCGTGCGCTCGTCCAACAGGGCGTGCCCGTCGATCTCGGAGAACAGCTTCTGGTCGTCCGGACCCGTGGCGATCACGGTCTTGTCCTTGATCACCAGGGTGCCCGGCGCGACCGCCGCGTCCCAGCCCTGGTCGAGCCGGTACAGCCGCTGGTCCACCTCGGTGGAGGTGATGGCCAGGATGCGGCCGGCGTCGGTCTGCTCGATCGACACCACGCCTTCCCGGTCGGCCAGCAGCGCGGCGCCCTTCGGCACCCGCGCCTCGAACAGCTCCTCGACGCGCGGCAGGCCCGACGTGATGTCGGCCCGGGCCACGCCGCCGGTGTGGAACGTCCGCATCGTCAGCTGGGTGCCCGGCTCGCCGATCGACTGGGCAGCGATGATGCCCACCGCCTCGCCGAAATCGACCAGCTTGCCGCTGGCAAGGTTGCGGCCGTAGCAGGCCCGGCACACGCCGTAGGTCGCCTCGCAGGCCATCACCGTCCGGAGGTGGACCTTCTCCACGCCCTCGGCCATGACCTCGCCGACCAGGACGCTGTCCTGCTCGTCGTCCGGCTCGATCGCGTCGGTGATGATGGTTCCCCGCCGCGCCAGCAACTCGCCGTCGGCGTTGACCAGGTCGGAGGCGAGCACCCGTCCGAAGACGCGCGCCCGGAACTCGTCGTCGGTCATCTCCGCCCGGTGGACCCAGAGCCCGTTCGCCGTCTCGCAGTCCTCGACCGTGATGATCACGTCCTGCGAAACGTCAACCAGCCGCCGCGTCAGGTAGCCGGAGTCGGCCGTCCGCAGCGCGGTGTCGGCCAACCCCTTGCGCGCGCCGTGCGTCGAGAGGAAGTACTCGAGAACGGTCAGCCCTTCGCGGAAGTTGGACTTGATCGGGATGTCGATGATCCGGCCCTCGGGGTCGAGCACCAGACCGCGCATCCCGGCCATCTGGCTGATCTGGTTCATGTTCCCCTTGGCGCCCGAGTCCGCCATCATGAAGACGGAGTTCTGGCCGCCCAGCCCGTTCTCGACTTCCTTGGAAAGGGTATCGCGGGCCTCGTTCCAGATCACTTCCAGTTCGCGCAAGCGCTCGTCGTCGGTCACGAGGCCGCGGCGGTACTGCCGCTCCAGCCGGTCGGCCTTTTCCTCGGCCTCGCGGACCAGTTCGCCCTTGCTCGCCGACAGCACCACGTCGTCCACGGCGATCGACATGCCGCCGCGGGTCGAGTAGATGAAGCCGACCTTCTTGATGTCGTTGACGACCCGCGCCGTCTCGAACGGGTCCTTGAACAGGCGGTAGCAGTCGGCCACCACGCCGCGCAACTGCCGGCGGCCCATGGTGTCGTTGTAGTACTTGTTGATCTCCGCCGGCAGCGCCAGGTTGAAGATCGCCCGCCCGACCGTCGTTTCGATCCGCTTCAGTTCGCCGCCGTCGCGGGTGGTGCGGACCGAGATCGCGGCGTGGAGATCGACCACGCCAGCGTCGTAGGCCAGCTTGACCTCCTCCAGGGAGGAGAACGCCTTGCCCCAGCCGCGCGGCACCCCGCCGTCGGCCGCCCACTCGTCGAGCCCGCGCTGGCTGGTCATGTAGTAGCAGCCGAGCACGATGTCCTGCGTGGGCGAAACGATCGGATCACCGTTGGACGGCGACAGCAGGTTGCGCACGGAGAGCATCCGCGTCCGCGCTTCTTCCTGCGCCTTGCGCGACAACGGCACGTGGACCGCCATCTGGTCGCCGTCGAAGTCGGCGTTGAACGCCTGGCACACCAACGGGTGAAGCTGGATCGCCGAGCCTTCGATCAGCCGCACCCGGAACGCCTGGATGCCCAGGCGATGCAGCGTCGGGGCGCGGTTGAGCAGCACGAGGTAGGACTCGATGACCTCCTCGAGCACCTCCCAGACCTTCGGATCGACCCGCTCCACCAGCCGCTTGGCGGCCTTGATGTTGTGGGCGAACCCGTGGTCCACCAGCTTGCGCATGACGAAGGGCTTGAACAGCTCCAGCGCCATCCGCTTCGGCAGCCCGCACTCGTCGAGGTCCAGGTCCGGCCCGACCACGATCACCGAGCGGCCCGAGTAGTCCACGCGCTTGCCGAGCAGGTTCTGCCGGAACCGGCCCTGCTTGCCCTTGAGCATGTCGGACAGGCTCTTGAGCTTGTGCTTGCCCGAGCCGGACACGACGCGGCCACGCCGGCCGTTGTCGATCAGCGCGTCCACCGCCTCCTGCAGCATCCGCTTCTCGTTGCGCACGATGATGTCGGGCGCGCCGAGTTCCAGCAGCCGCTTCAGGCGGTTGTTCCGGTTGATGACCCGCCGGTACAGGTCGTTGAGGTCGGAGGTCGCGAAGCGGCCGCCGTCCAACTGCACCATCGGGCGCAGTTCGGGCGGGATGACCGGCAGCGCGGTGAAGATCATCCAGTGCGGCTTGTTGCCGCTCTTGCGCAGCGCCTCGACCACGCGCAGCCGCTTGGTCGCCTTCTTCCGCTTGACGTCCGAGGACGCCTGCATCTCGTTGCGCAGTTCGAGCGCGATCTGGTCGAGGTCGATCCGCTTGCTGACGTAGTCGTGGACCGCCTCGGCGCCCATGGCGGCCTTGAAGACCCCCGGCGGCACCAGGTCCATCAGTTCGCGGTACTGGGTCTCGGAGAGGATCTGGAGTTCCTTCAGGTCGTTGATCGCCTTCAGGGCCTCGTCCCGCTCCTTTTCCAGTTCGCGGACCTGCTCCTCCAGCTTGTCCTCGATCCGGCGGGCGTGCTCATCCGAGTTGTACTCGATCAGGTCGCCCTCGGCGCCGGAGAGCGCGCTGGCGCCGGAGGATTCGGCCTTGTAGGCCCCTTCGATCCGCTCCTTGGCGGCGTCGTAGGCGTCCTTCAGCGCTGTGATGCGGGCGTCGTTGACGGCCTCATCGACCTGCACGATGGCCTGGCCTTCGAAGGTGTACTCCTCGGCGGCGGCCTGGCCCTTGAGCTTGTCGAGCTTGCGCTTGACCGACGTGTATTCCTTTTTCGCCGCCGCCAGCTGCTGGTCGCGCCGCTCCTTGGCGCTTTCCATCAGGTTGGCCGCGCCCTCGCGCAGGTTCGCGATGTCGGTGCCAGACGCCTCGGCGAGCTCGCCCAGCTGGACATCCGCCTCGGCCCGCAGCTCGGCTACGGCCTCGTCGTGCGCCTCGTTGATGTCGGCGATCGCGCCGGTACGGGCCTCTTCGCTCACCTCGGTGACGAGGTAGGACGCGAAGTAGAGCACCCGCTCCAGGTTGCGCGGCGAGATGTCGAGCAGCAGCCCCAGCCGGGACGGCGTGCCCTTCACGTACCAGATGTGCGCCACCGGCGCGGCCAGTTCGATGTGACCCATCCGCTCGCGGCGGACCTTGGCGCGGGTGACTTCCACGCCGCACTTGTCGCAGACGGTGCCGGCGTGGCGGATGCGCTTGTACTTGCCGCAGTAGCACTCCCAGTCCTTGGTCGGACCGAAGATGCGCTCGCAGAACAGGCCGCCGTGCTCCGGCTTGAGCGTGCGGTAGTTGATGGTTTCCGGCTTGGTGACCTCGCCGTACGACCAGCTCCGGATGTTCTCCGGCGACGCCAGCGTGATCCGGATGGCGTCGAAGTCGTTGACGTCGAGGGTGCGCCCGCCGCGGTCACCGCGCGGGCCGTCCGGCCGCGCCGAACGGCCGACGCCCCACGCGTCCATGGTGGAGCGGGCGGCGTCGGCGGTCTGGAGCGCGAGCGCGGAACGGTCGGTGAATTCTGCCATGGTGCCTCCTGACGGGCCGGCTCCCGGCCGGCGACGGTGGATTCCGCCGCCGTCCGGGGTCGCCCGTCGCTGTGTGTCTGTCGCGCTAATCGACCGTTCGCTCGAAGCCGCTCAGGTTGATCCGGTCGAGCTGGGCCAGCCGATCGTAGGAGGTGTCCTCCGTGAAATCGACCGTTTGCTCGTCCTCGTTGATGACGTCGATGGACAGGCCCAGCGACCGCAGTTCCTTGACGAGGACCTTGAACGACTCCGGCACGCCGGCGCCCTGGATCTCCTCGCCCTTGACGATCGCCTCGTAGGTCTTCACCCGGCCGACCGTGTCGTCCGACTTGACCGTCAGCATCTCCTGCAGGGTGTAGGCCGCGCCGTAGGCGTACAGCGCCCAAACCTCCATCTCGCCGAAGCGCTGGCCGCCGAACTGGGCCTTGCCGCCCAGCGGCTGCTGGGTCACCAGCGAGTACGGGCCGGTCGAGCGGGCGTGGATCTTGTCCTCGACCAGGTGGGCCAGCTTCAGCATGTAGATGACGCCGACCGTCACCGGCCGGTCGAACTTCTCGCCGGTCCGCCCGTCGTAGAGATCGACCTTGCCGTCTTCCGGCAGCCCGGCCTCGATCAACGCCTGGCGGATTTCTTCTTCCGTCGCGCCGTCGAAGACCGGCGTGGCGACCTTGAAGCCGCTGCGCAGAGCCGCCCAGCCGAGGTGCGTTTCGAGCACCTGGCCGAGGTTCATGCGCGAGGGCACGCCGATCGGGTTCAGGATGATGTCCACCGGCGTGCCGTCCGGCAGATACGGCATGTCCTCCATCGGCAGGATGCGCGAGATCACGCCCTTATTGCCGTGGCGGCCGGCCATCTTGTCGCCCTCGGAAATCTTCCGCTTCTGGGCGATGGAGACGCGCACCATCTCGTTGACGCCGGCCGGCAGTTCGTGGTCCGGGTTCTCGTCCCGCCGGAACGTCTTGACGTCGATCACCTTGCCGTGGACGCCGTGCGGCACCCGCAGCGAGGTGTCCTTAACCTCGCGGGCCTTCTCGCCGAAGATCGCCCGCAGCAGCCGCTCCTCGGCGCTCAGCTCGGTCTCGCCGCGCGGCGTGACCTTGCCGACCAGGATGTCGTTCGGCTGCACCTGGGCGCCGATCCGGATCACCCCGTTCTCGTCGAGGTTCGCCAGGCTCTCCTCGCCGACGTTCGGGATGTCGCGGGTGATCTCCTCCGGCCCCAGCTTGGTGTCGCGCGCCTCGGTCTCGTACTTCTCGATGTGGATCGAGGTGAAGACGTCGTCGCGCACCAGCCGCTCGGACAGCAGGATGGCGTCCTCGAAGTTGCCGCCCTCGAACGGCATGAACGCCACCACGACGTTCTGCCCGAGCGCCAACTCCCCGTCCTCGGTCGAGGACGAATCGGCGATCACCTGCCCCACCGTCACCGCGTCGCCCTTGCGGACGATCGGCCGCTGGTTGATGCAGGTGTCCTGGTTGGAGCGCACGAACTTCTGCAGGTTGTAGGTGTGCTCCGCCCCGTCCTCGGTCGCGATCACGATCTGCCGGCCGGACGCGGACTGCACGGTCCCGTCGTGCCGCGAAACCACGACCTGCCCGGAGTCGCGCGCCGCCTGGTACTCCACCCCGGTGCCGATGATCGGCGACCGCGGGCGCAGCAGCGGCACCGCCTGCTTCTGCATGTTGGCGCCCATCAGCGCCCGGTTCGCGTCGTCGTGTTCCAGGAACGGAATCAGCGACGTCGCCACCGAGACGACCTGCTTGGGCGAAACGTCCATGAACGCGACCTGCTCGGCCGGCACTTGCGGGAACCGGTGGCCGCCGCTCACGCGCACGATGACCTGCTCGGGGATCAGCTCCCCGTCCTCGGCCAGCGGCGTGTTCGCCTGCGCGATCATGAACTCGTCTTCGCGGTCCGCCGACAGGTAGTCGATGATGTTCGACGCGACAGGCTTGATCCGCAGCACCTTGACCCCGGCGGCCTTCGCCGCCGCCACGGTCTCCTCGGTGATCTGATCGCCCGCCTTGGCCACGATCTCACCGGTGCCCGGGTCCACCACGTCGTCGCGCAGCGTCCGGCCGGGCAGGTCGATCACCGGATCATCGACCGACACGGTGGAAACCACGCGCCGGTACGGCGTCTCGATGAAGCCGTACTGGTTGATCTTGCCGTAGGTCGCCAGCGAGCCGATCAGGCCGATGTTCGGCCCTTCCGGCGTCTCGATCGGGCAGATGCGGCCGTAGTGCGACGGGTGAACGTCGCGCACGTCGAACCCGGCCCGGTCGCGCGAAAGACCGCCCGGCCCGAGCGCCGACAAACGCCGCTTGTGGGTCAGCTCCGACAGCGGGTTGGTCTGGTCCATGAACTGCGAGAGCTGCGACCCTCCGAAGAACTCGCGCACCGCCGCCATCACCGGCCGGGTGGTCGAGATCAGCCCCTGCGGCGTCACCGTCTCGAGGTCCTGGATCGTCATCCGCTCGCGGATGCCGCGCTCCAGCCGCTGGAACCCGGTGCGGACGTGCATCTGGATCAGCTCGCCAACGGCGCGCACGCGCCGGTTGCCGAGGTGGTCGATGTCGTCCGGTTCGCCCAGCCCGTTGGACAGCCGGATCATCTCGCGGATGATCTCGACCAGGTCCTCCCGGGTCAGGATCTGGGTGTCGATCCGCTCGGTGCTGCCGTCGATGCCACCGCGGTGCAGCCGCTCGTTCAGCTTGTAACGGCCGACCCGCGCCAGGTCGTAGCGGCGCTCGTTGAAGAACAGGTTCTCCAGCAGGTTGCGCGCATTGTCCCGCGTCGGCGGGTCGCCGGGCCGGATGCGGCGATAAAGTTCCAGCAGTGCCTCCTGCTGGGTCTTCGTCGGCTCCTTGTCGAGCGTGGTAGCGATGAACCGCCGGTCCGGGTTGGTATCGACATCGGCGAACGTCGCCAGCAATTCCTCGTCGGACTCGATCCCGATCGCGCGCAGAAGGATCGTCACCGGCATCTTGCGCTTGCGATCGACCTTCACCGAGAGCACGTCGCGGTTGGAGGTCTCGAACTCCAGCCACGCGCCGCGGTTCGGGATCAGCTTGGCGGTCGCCAGCAGCTTGCCGGTGGACGGATCGGCGTCACGCTCGAAGTAAACGCCCGGCGAACGCACGAGCTGCGAGACCACGACGCGCTCGGCCCCGTTGATGATGAACGTGCCGTCGCTGGTCATGATCGGGAAATCGCCGAGGAAGATGCCGTCCGGACCGGTCTCCTTGATCTCGCCGGTTTCCTTGATGATGAGCTGCGCGGTAATCCGCAGCGGCGCGGCGTAGGTGATGTCGCGCTCGCGGCAGTACGCCTCGACGATGCGGGGATCGAGCTTGGCGCGCTCCTGCTCCTCGCCCTTGGGCATGCGCTGCCACGGCTCCTCGAAGCGGTAGTCGAGGAAGCGCAGTTCCAGCTTGTTGTGGTGATCGGTGATCGGGGAGATCTCCTTCAACAGCTCCCCGAGACCCTCCCGCATGAACCACTCGAACGATTGGACCTGGACTTGCACCAGGTCGGGCATCTCCCAGACCGTCGGGATGCGGGAATAGCTCCTCCGGTTCAGACCCCGATTGGAAATGACGTTGCGCTGGCGCGCCTCCGCCACCTCGTCAACACCGATGCCGCGCGTCGTAGCGATCACCACGCTTTGCTGCCCTCCACGTCTCGGCCCTGCCGGCGCGCCGCGCCGCGGGTTCCGCTCCCGGCTCGTCCGGGACCGTCGTTGCTGCACAAGTTGGCCGCCAGGGGCGCGCCCATCCCCGGATTACGGCCGGTCGTCAAGCCATTGGAGCCGAACGACGAAACGGGAGGGGCACAATGCTCCCCTCCCAACGGCACTGTCCTGTTCGCTTCGCTGGTCCGCACAACCCGTCCAGCATGTATCCCTGGCGCCTTCGTGGCCCGCTGGGCGCAAACCGCCCTTTAGGCTGAACGGGTATGATACCCGGGCGTCAGCGTATTGTCAAGCTGGCAGGTTGAGGCAGGAGCGGGGCGGCATGCGCCCCGCTCCTCGTCCAATCGTGGTCGAATCGAACGGCTACGCCTCCGGCGTCGCCGCCGCCTCGGCATCCGCCTCGACGCCGGTCGGGGTCGCCCCGGTCAGCGTGTAGTTGGTGCAGTCCGCCACGTACAGGAACTGCGCCACCTCCGGGTCCTCGATGTTCTCACGGGTGACGATCGTCGCCCCGGTCACGTACTTCTTCGGGTCCAGCGGCTCCCCGGTGGTCAGGTAGTCGTGGAGCAGCTGGATCGCGATCTCGCCGATCTCGCCCGGGTGCTGGGCGATCAGCAGGTCAACCACGTTGGACTCGAGGTCCTGGACCTGCTGCGGGCCGGCGTCGAAGCCGACGACCTTGACCTCGCCGGTCTTGCCCTGCTCGCGCACGCCCGCCGCCGCGCCCTGCGCCGAGAACAGGTTGGTGCCGAACACGCCCGACAGGTCGGGGTCGGACTGCAGCTTCGCACCGACGATCTGCGCCGCCACGTTGGCGTCGTTGTTGCAGAACTCCTCGCCCAGGAACTCGATGTCCGGGTAGTTGGCGATCTCTTCCTTGAAGCCCGCTCCGCGCTGGTCGGTCGTGGACACGCCCGGTTGCACGTTGACGATGAACACCTTGCCCTTGCCGCCGATCGCCTCGGCCAGGCCGCGCGCCGCCATCCGGCCACCCTCGACGTTGTCGGTCGAAACGTCGCCGAGCTGGATGTCGGAGTTGATCGTGGTGTCCACGCAAAGCACCGGGATGCCGGCGTCGATCGCTGCCTGGATCGGCGCGATCATGCCCTGCGCGTCGTTCGGCGCCATCATGATCGCGTCCGGCTTGGTCTGCACCACCGCGTTCAGGATCGGCGTTTGCAGCGACTGGTCGAACCGCTCCGGCCCCTGCGTCTCCAGCGTGATGTTTCCGAGTTCGGCCGCCTTCGCCTGCGCGCCGCAGTCCATCGTGATGTAGAAGTTGTCGCCGATCACGCCCTGGATGAAGACGATCCGGAACGGCTCGTCCTGCCGCGCCCGCGCCTTGCGGGTCGCCCCGAACAGCCCGAACGAGACGGCCGCCGCGCCGCCGCCGAGAACCAGACCGCGCCGGCTGACCGCCAGATTCCTGTCCGTCGCCATCGTCTACTCCCGCATCGTCGTGGGTCCGCTGGCCGCGCAATCCGCAGCCGTACGGCAGGGTAGCAATGCCACCCGCAAGGCGCAATGCCCGATCCGGCAGCGCCCGTTACATCCGCTCTTCCGCCTTGCGCCGCCGCTGGTCGAGCCACACCGCCACGATCAGCACCACGCCGATCGCCACGCCCTGCCAGAACGACGGCACGCCGGTGATGACCAGCCCGTTGCGCAGGACCACCGGGATGAACGCGCCGATCACCGAGCCGCCGATCGTGCCCAGCCCGCCGAACAGGCTGGTGCCGCCGATGACCGCCGCCGAGATAGCGGCCAGGTTGTCGGTCTGGTGGGTGCTCACCGAAGCCGTGCCGAACCGCATCAGGTCGAACGTGCCGGCGATGCCGGCGAGCATGCCGCTCACCGTATACACCTTCAGCAGGTGCCGATCGACGTTGATGCCCGCCCGCCGCGCCGCCGCGGCGTTCGAGCCGATCGCGTAGGTGTAGCGGCCGAACCTCGTCCGGTTGAGCACGACGGCGGCGATGCCCGCGATCACGAAGGCGATCACCATCGGCGGGATCAGCCGGAAATGCGGCCCCAGCGGCGTGCCCGCCAGCAGGTTCCGCAACCCGATGTCGTTCTGGATCGCCGGCGGCACGCCCACGACCGACGTCCCGCCCGTCAGCAACTGGGCGATGCCGAGGAACACGCCGAGCGTGCCCAGCGTCACGATGAACGACGGCAACTGCAGTTTCGTCACCAGCAGGCCGTTGATCGCTCCGCAGACGATGCCGGTGAGCACCCCGAACATCAACCCGACCGGGATGCCGATGTGCAGGTCCGGGAACTGGTACGCCTGCGTCATCTCCGGCGGCCCGGAGAAGCGGATCATCGTCTGCGCCGAGATCACGGCCGACAGGATCAGGATCGACGAGATCGACAGGTCGATCCCGGCCGTGATGATGACGAATGTCACCCCGATCGTCAGCAGCAGCAACTGCGACGTATCGACCAGCACGTTGTTGAAGTTGCCCACGCTGAGGAACGTCGTCCCCCGCAGCGCGGTGAACACCACCACGATGGCGGCGAGGATCACCAGCGTGAACGAATTGCTCAGCCGCGCGACGATGCTCGGCTTGTCCACCGGGTCGGCCGCCGGCGCGGTCGGGTTCTGGCTAGCCAACCCTGGTTCCTTCCTTCGTCGCGCCCCGCCGCAGCGAGCCGGTCATCGCCGCCACCGCATCGTCGATCGTGGCCGTCTTCGGGTCGAGGTGCGCCACCACTTCGCCCAGCCGCAGCACGACGATGCGATCCGCCACCTCGAACACGTTCGGCATGTTGTGGCTGATGAACACCACCGGGATGCCGGTGGCGCGCACCTGCTTGATCAAGTCCAGGACCATTTCGGTCTGCGCCACGCCGAGCGCCGCCGTCGGCTCGTCCATGAACACGATCTTGCTGGCCCACATCACCGCCCGGGCGACGGCTACGCCCTGCCGCTGCCCGCCGGAGAGCGTCACCAGCCGCCGCCCGAGTTGCGGGATGCGCACCCGCAGCCGCCCCAGTTCCCGCTCGGTTTCCTCCCGCATCCGCTGGTTGTCGAGGAAACCGAGCGCGCCAAGCACGCCGGGCGACACGTACTCCCGCCCGAGGAAGATGTTCGCCACCGCGTCGAGGTGCGGCGCGATGGCGAGGTCCTGGTAAACCGTCTCGATGCCGATCGCCCGCGCTTCGTGCGGCGAAGCGAACCGCACCTGCCGGCCATCGAACTCCATGTCGCCGCCGTCGTGCGGCAGCACGCCGGTGAGCACGTTGACCAGCGTCGATTTGCCGGCCCCGTTGTCGCCGATCAGGGCGACGACCTCGCCCGGGAAAATCTCCAGCGAAACGTCCTTCAGGGCGTGGACGGGCCCGAAGTGCTTCTGGATATGGGTCGCCCGCAACACCGGTCGCCCGGCGCGGGGCGGTTCGGTCCCCATCGATCCGCTCCAATCCGTGTCCATGCTCGCCCGCCGACGCCGCGCCCTCCGTCGGGCACGGCCGCGGCGCGGCGCGAGTCGATCGCCAACGCGCGGTCTCTGGCTCGGGACACGCCAGCGGTCCCGATGCGAACGACGCGGGTGCGCCCGCCACGCTACCCGCTCGCGGCCCGGTGCGCAACCGGCGACGGTTCCGCTGCGGTAGCATCCCGGATCGGGGCCGCGGCGCGCGTGCCCGTCTCGTCGCCCATCGCCGCAGGTCGCGCATGATCGCCGGTTCCCGCATCCTGCTCGCCGTCTCCGGCGGCATCGCCGCCTACAAGGCCGCCGACCTCTGTTCGCGCCTCGTGCAGGACGGCGCTGTCGTCGATGTGCTGATGACCGACGGCGCGCGCCGCTTCGTGCAGCCGCTCACCTTCAACGCCCTCACCCGCCGCCCGGTCCACTCCGATGCCTGGGACGAATGGACCCCTGATCGCGCCGGCCACGTCACGCTCGCCGCCGAAACCGGCCTCCTGCTGGTCGCCCCGGCCTCGGCGAACGCGCTCGCCCGCCTCGCGCTCGGCCTCGCGCCGGACCTGCTCGGGATGGTCGCGCTGTCCACCGAGGCTCCGCTCCTGCTCGCCCCGGCGATGGAGCACCACATGTGGAACCACCCGGCCACCAAGGACCACGTCGCGACGCTGCGCGGGCGCGGCGCGGTGTTCATCGGCCCCGAATCCGGTCGGCTCGCCTCCGGCGCGATTGGCGACGGCCGCCTCGCCGCCATCGACGCCATCATCGACGCCGCCGCGGTCGTGCTCGGCCGCAACGGCCCGCTCGCCGGCCGCACCATCGTCGTCACCGCCGGCGGCACCCACGAACCGATCGACCCGGTCCGGTACGTCGGCAACCGTTCCAGCGGCCTCATGGGCTACGCCATAGCCCGCGCCGCCCGCGACCGGGGCGCCTCGGTCCGCCTCGTCACCGGCCCGACAGCGCTCACGCCGCCCGGCGGCATGGACGTCGTCCGGGTGGAATCCGCGCTCGACATGTTCGCCACCGTCGAACGAACCACCGCGGGCGCCGACGCGCTAGTGATGGCCGCCGCCGTCGCCGACTTTCGCCCGGCGACGGCGGCAGACCGCAAGATCAAGAAGCAGCCCGGTCGGGACGGCCTAGACCTCGCCCTCGTCCGCAACCCCGACATCCTCGCTTCCATCGACCGCCCCGGCCTGCTCAAGATCGGGTTCGCCGCCGAAACCGACGACCTTCTCGCCAACGCCGACGCCAAACTGCGCGCCAAGGGGCTGGCGATGATCGTCGCCAACGACGCCGTCGCCACCATCGGTCAGGCCGACAGCGAAGCCACGTTCCTCTTCCCCAACCGGCCGCCGGAACCGCAATCGGCGATGCCCAAGCCCGCGCTCGCCGCCGTCATCGCCGACCGCCTCGCCGCCCTGCTCGGCCCGGCATCGCCCGAGCGAACGCGGTGATTTCGCCGCCACGCCCCACCCGCCGGCCAACCTCGGTCGCGCGCTCCCGCGCCGCCGCCGAACTCGGCCTGACCGCGTTGGCCATCGTCGCCGCGCTGCTTGTCCTGCGCGTCCTCTTCGCCGCCACCGGCGTCTCCGAGCGCGTGCTCGCCGGGGCCGTCGTCTACGGCGCCAGCGGCCCGATCGTGCTGCCGCTGGAAATGATCCCCGCCGGCTCCCGCCCCTTCCTCGGCGGCGCGACCCTCGCCGACGTTACCGCCGCCATCCTCGTGCTCACCATCCCCCTCTTCGTCATCAGCCGCCGCGTCGGCAACCCGCCTTCGGACTGACCGCGATCCCGGCTAGACTTCGCCTCACCCGGACCCGGCCCCGGCGGCGTCGTGGCCGCAGCAGGAGGACCCCGACCATGCTCCGTTCCACCGTCCGCGCGATCCTCGGCATCGCGTTCGCCGCGCTCGCCACCTGGGCGACCAACTGGATCATCGATCGCATCTTCGGTCCCGAGGAACTCGAAGGCGGTTCCGCCTGAGCCGTGGCACGCACCCCCGCGCCCGACGAACCGCAGCCGCCGCCCCAACACGTCGTCGCGGTGGTCAACCCGGCAACCCGCATTCCCGCCTCCACGATCCGGGCGGCGCTGGAGCGCGCCCGCCCGTCAGGCATCTCCCTGCGCATCGTGGAATCGGCGCAGCCGGGGGATGCCGTCGCCGCCGCCCGCGCGGCATCGGCAGAAGCCGACCTCGTCGTCGCCGTCGGCGGCGACGGCACCGTCGCCGATGTCGCCTCCGGCACGCTGGGCACGGACGTTCCCATCGGCGTCATCCCGGCCGGCTCGACCAACATCGTCGCCCGCGAACTCGGCATCCCGATGAACGTCGCCGCCGCCGCGCGGCTGCTGTTCGGGCCGCACCGGATCGTGCAGCGCGACGCCGGCGTCAGCGACAGCCGCTGCTTCCTCCACATGGCGGGCGCCGGCTTCGACGCCCACCTCTTCGACCGCGCCGACCGCGACATGAAGCGCCGCGTCGGCTGGCTCGCCTACCTGCCCGCCGCCGCCGACGCCCTGCGCGAACCGCCGGTGCGGTTCACGATCGAGACCGACGACGGCATGCTGGAGGCCGATTCGCCGCTGGTGCTGGTTGCCAACGGCGGCGCGGTCATCCACCCGATCCTGCGCGTCGATCCCGCGATTCGCGCCGACGACGGCTGGCTCGATGTCCTGGTCTTCACCGCCACCGACCCCGTCGCGGTCGCCCGCACCATCTCCGGGTTCGCCATCGGTCGCCTCGCCGAATCGCCCGACGTCTTCACGATCCGCACCCGCGCCGTCCGCTTGTCATCGACCCCGGCCGTCCCGGTCCAGTTCGACGGCGATGTCGTCGGAAAGACCCCGTTCTCGGCCGAAATCGCTCCCGGGGCAATCTCCTTCGTCGTCCCGATCGCGCAGGACTGGCTCACCTCGCTCGACGCGATGTTTCGCCCGTAGCCCGCACCGGTTCGCCCGGGCGCACGCCATTTCGGCCGCGCCGGGCGACCGAACGACCGGGCGACACGTGCGAGACCCGGCCGATCGAACCGGGATGTCGTTCGTCGCCGGCGGCGAGGGATCATGCCTTCCCCCGCCGCGCGCGGCAGTGCTGGCGGGGCTCCGCGCTGCCCATTTCTTCGGTATTTATTCGGCGTTTATTCGGCATTTTTTCGGTCGTAGACGTCGCGAACGTACGCGCCTTTACGACCGATTCGGAGTTTATTCGCCGTTCCTCCCACGCGCAGCGCCCGGAACCCCGTGCCGGACGAGCCCGCTCCGTTTGCGTTCGCGCGGCTGGGAGGGGCGCCGAAGAAACCCGGTTTCCGCATGTCCATGGGAAAACCGCAGCCGAATAAACGCCGAATCAATACCGAATAAATACCGAACAAACTCGGCGCGATCGCGCTGCCGACCCGTCCACCGGCGACGGGAGGTCCAGACGTACCCGCCGGTTTTCGTATCACCCGCTCCCAACGTCCCAACCTAACCCGGGCGCTGCCCGGCATCCGCGCAGGCAATCGCCCCGGCCGCGCACGCGCAACCGGGGCGATTTCGGACCACCGTTCGCCGGTTCCGTCAGGCGCCGAGCGCGTAGGTCTCGTTGGGACCGTAGCCCATGTAGAACTGCTGGCCAGTGCCCGCGTTCTCGAACAGCGTCAGGTTACCGTCGGTCGTCGTCACCTGGAACGATGTCGCGGTGAACCAGTCAGTCACCCCGCCCTGCCCGAGCCAACCGGAGAACACGGTCGCACCGTCGGCCACGATGGTGACCTGGATGTCCCCCTGGGCGATCACCCGGATCGTCGCGGTCGGCCCCTGCGGAGCGGCCACCACCGGCGGCACGGTCGCCGTGGGCGGCGGGATCGGCGTCGCGGTCGCCGTAGGCACCGGCGTCGGCGTCAGGACCAGCGCGGGCTGGGTCGCCACCCCCGTCGGCTGCGGCATCGTGCCCGGAGCCTGCCCCGGGTTCGTCGTCCCGGTCAGCGATCCGTCGCTCACCGAAACGGCCGGCGTCAGCGCGCCCGGCACGACCCCGACACCCGTCTGCGCGGTGGCATTGGCGGGCTGCAGCGGCGCGATCGCGACCGGCGTCGGGCTCGGCAGCACGAGTTGGTCCGCCGGGATCGGCGTCACCGTCGGCACCGATGGCGGCAGCGTGGCCGTGGCCGGGGCTTCATTGTAGGCGAGGCTGTAGACCCAGGCGAACACGATCGCGCCCATCACCACCATGAAGGCGATGATGGCGAAGTTCGGCGCCCAGTGGGTCGGAATATCGATCGGCTTGACCGCGGCCACGAGATCGGTCGTCGTTTCGCCGCCGCGGGCCTCCTCGAACATCGCCAGCAACTTCCCCGGATCGAGCCCGAGGTAGGTGGCGTAGTTGCGCACGATCCCCCGCTGATAGATCAGCGGCGGCAGGACCGCGAAGTTCTCATCTTCGAGCGCCGAGAGGTGATGGCGGTTGATCCGCGTCGCCTGCTCGACCTCTTTCAGGGTCACGCCCTTCTGGGCGCGCGCCTGGCGTAGCGTGTCGGCAAAGACACCCATGTCGCTCCTGCCGGCTCCCCACTACCGGGCGGGCCAACGCCCGGTCCCTCCATTCCGGCATGACTCCGCGGCGCGGACCATCGCCTGCGCGTCACTCCCGACGGGCAACGCGCAACCGAACGATCCCCGCGGGCGGATGTCCCGTTTAGCGTACCAGATCAGGACCGCTTCCGCTCGGCCTCCCGCTCCCGGTGGTGGGGCAGCCACTTGTCGAGGTACGGCGTCGGCTGACCGTGAGTCGATACGTCGGCGTCCGCGAGGCACAGGTCGTCGGTCGGCAGCCACCACGAACCGGCCGAGGTTTCACACGGCGCGGGATCGTCCGGCTGCACCATCTGCCGGTTAGTGAAGGCCCACTCGTTGGCGCACCAGCCCCGGTCGCCGCCTTCCGCCGGACGGAAATCCCGGCAGGTCCGGCAGATTCGCGGCACTCCCGGCGCAACCGACCCCACCGGCAGCAACGGGATTGCCAACCGTTCCGGCGGCGCTTCGACCGCGACCACCTGGGCGGGCTCTTCGGCGGGCTCTTCCGGAACGAAACCTGCCTCCTCGTGCCTGCCCTCGCCGGGCCAGGCCGACGCGCCGGCCTGCATGTCCGGATCGGCCTCGATCCACGCCGCGTCCCGCGCCGGAGCATCGCTCCCGATCTCGACGCCCAGATCGTCTTGCCAGTCGTCCTCGTATGCGACCGATCCGGCTGCCGTCACATCGGCGCCCGCCGAAGCGGACGCGACGGACCACGGCGACGACGCGATCGGGCCGGCCGCCGCTGGCGCCGGATCATCGACGAACCAGGCCGGGCTCCATGCGCGTTCGGTGGCAGGCGCATAGTTGTTCGGCGCTTCGTCCACCGGATCGGCCGGCGCAACCGGGTCGTCCTCGGAGTCGTCCCACTCGGCGAACGGCGCATCCGGCGCGGCAGCGCCAGCGGTCCACCAATCGTCGATCTCGTCGGCGACGTGACCGTTGACGGACGCCTCCCCCACCAGCGCTTCCGCTGGCGCCCCGGCCTCGCCCGGCGAGTCTTCCCACGCCGCGAAGGCCGATGCGGCTGCATCGTCCACGCCGAACCCTTCCGAAGGTTCCGCATGGACCGGGGCAGGCGAGTCAGCGTCGTCTTCTGCGTGCGCGACGGGTCTGCCTGCCGCGAGCGCCGGCTCGTGCTCGTCGTCGCGCGCGATGGGCGCTTCGGCTGCATCGGCCAGCGCGGTCGCGAGCGGAGCCTCGGCGGCCAGCGCGGCGCGTTCGGCCGCCTGCGCGCGCAACCGCTCCTGGTACGCCTCGCGGGCGCGCTTGATCGCCGTCTTCGGATCGTTGTCGCGCCGCGGGGCGGCCGGGGGAACATCCCGCTGCCAGGTCGCCGCGCGATCGCTGGCGAAGCGCGCCTCGCCCAGCACGACGTCTTCCTGCGCGGAAACCAGCGGCGCGACCGGCCGCTCCTTGGCGTCCGCCCGCAGCAGCGCCGCGATGTCGCCCTCGCTCGCCGGCGGCACCGGCCGGCCGGCCTCGATCGCGTCGAGACCCTGACCGACGGCATCGCGCGCCGGGGCCCACACCCCTTCTTCCCAAAGGCTGTGCGCCCACTGGTCGCGGCACGCCAGTTCGTTCCGCCGCACCATGATGAGAAGTTCGCTCGTCGTCTTGCGCAACGGGTGATGGCACCAGCCGCTGCCGGCCATCCCGGCATCCTCGAAAAAGCGGCAAGAACCGCACCGTTGCTTGCCCACGGTATCCCCCAGCCGGGGCTGACCCGGTTCCCCTTCCCCGAGACCCGAGGTCGAATGCAGGTCTGGCGTTGGCGGCATCGGCGCGGGGAGGAAAGGATGATGGCCCGGCAGACGGGCGGTGCGTGCGGGATGCGGCCGTTGCCGCATTCTAGCAACGGCCCCGAGGGTTGTCTATGTGGCACATTTGTTCGGAAACGGGTTCGTTTTCGGCGTCGGAATGCCGTTATTGGGCAATACGGCCGCATTGTCCGTACGGATAACATTTCGTCCGGAATTGCCCCGCCTAAGACCATCGGCGGTCTCCCGCGCCGCTGCGGCTATACTTCGTGGTTGGCATTCACTGCCCGCGTCCGGTCGGCGACGGCCGGGACGCCCGTTCATGCGTTGATGCGTATCGAGGAACCACCGATGGCGCTCCGGCCCACCATCCCGCTCCGCCCGGCGGCGTCCCCGGACCCGCTGCCCGACAACGGCAAGCGCTTCTTCATCTGGACCATGGGCTGCCAGATGAACGAAGCCGACAGCGCCAAGATCGCGGCCATGCTCGAAGAGGTCGGCTACCGGCCGACCGACGGAGAGCAGGACGCCGACATCGTCGTGCTCAACTCGTGCGTCGTGCGCCAGGCCGCCGAGGACAAGGTCGCCGGCCGCCTCAACTCCCTCGTCCGCCTCAAGAAGCAGCGGCCCGAGGTGCCGGTGGTGCTCACCGGCTGCATGGTGACCAACCAGCAGGAAAAGCTGCGCGAGCGCTTCCCGCACGTCGATCTCTTCTTCGACCCGTCAGACTTCGACAAGCTCCAGAAGGTCGTGCCGGAACTAGCCGACCTCGAGGACGACCTCGCCCAGCTTCCGCACTACTACCTGCCGCAAACGCAGGACGGCGCGGGCGTCACCGCCTACATCCCGATCATCTACGGCTGCAACTTCCTCTGCTCCTACTGCATCGTCCCCTACCGGCGCGGCAAGGAAACCAGCCGCCCGATGCGCGACATCGTCACCGAGGTGGAGCGGCTCGTCGATCGCGGCGTGCGCGAGGTCACCCTGCTCGGCCAGACCGTCAACGCCTGGGGTCACGACCTGCCGGACACGCCCGGCCTCGCCGACCTGCTGCGGGCGGTCGATGCGGTGCCCGGGCTCGACCGGCTCCGCTTCCTGACGTCCCACCCGAAGTACATGTCCGACGACATCATCCGGGCAATGGCCGACCTGCCGTCCGTCTGCGAGCACATGAACCTGCCGGTGCAAGCCGGCGACAACCAGGTGCTCAAGCGGATGCGCCGCACCTACACCCGCGACGACTGGAAGGACCGGATCGCGCTGACCCGCGACCTGATGCCCGGCGCGACCATCGCGACCGACATCATCGTCGGATTCCCCGGCGAAACGGACGAGCAGTTCATGCAGACCCACGACCTGCTCGAAGAGGTCGGCTGCGACAAGGTCCACCTGGCGATGTACTCGCCCCGCCCCGGCACGCTCTCTGCCCGCTGGGCCGACGACGTGCCGCACGAAGAAAAGCAGCGCCGCCACCGCGAGCTCGAAAAACTCCAGGAGCGGGTGTGCACCGAGATCAACGCCCGCCGCCTCGGCGAAACCGTCGAGGTGCTGGTCGAGGGCAAGGCCAAGGGGCGCTGGACCGGACGCTCGCGCGGCAACACCCTCGTCCATTTCGACGACGACCGCGACGTGGCCGGCAAACTGGTCGATGTCCGCGTCACCCAAACCAGCCCGTGGTTCCTGATCGGGGAGCCGGTCGGCGCTCCCCGGTAAGCACCGGTCGAGCGGCAGCAGCGAGGATCGGAGAGAAGCCAGCGTGAAGACCGACAAGCAGACGACCCGCAAGCAACTGATCGAGGACGCCCGCATCAGCGCGCAGGAAGGCCGCTGGGAGGACGCCTTGTCGATCAACGCCCAGTTGATCGAGCGCAACCCCAAGGATGCCGAGGCCTTCAACCGAACCGGCCGTGCCCACCTCGCGCTCGGCCAGTTCAACGAGGCCCTGGAGGCGTACCGCAACGCGCTGCGCGCCGACCCGGCGAACCTGATCGCCCGGCGCAACCTCCAGCGGCTCGACCTGCTGACCCACCGCGCCGCCGACGCGCCGGAGCCGGCGATCGCCGCCGACCCGATGCCGCGCACCGCGGTCTTCATCGAGGAAGTGGGCAAGACCTGGGTCGATGAGTTGGTCAACCCCGCCCCGGCGCCCGAACTCGCCGAAGTGTTTCCGGGCGAACAGGTCGAACTGACCCGGGAAGGCAACCGGCTGGTCGTCTACCGCAAGGACGGCCGCCGCCTCGGCGAGGTCGAGGCCCGCACCGCCGAACGGATCATCGACCTGATGCGGCAGGGCAACCGCTACGAAGCGTTCGCGCTCGGCATCTCCGGGCAAAGCCTGCGGGTCATCCTGCGCGAGGTCCACCGCGCCCCGGAGCTCGCGAACACCGTCTCGTTCCCCCGCCAGATCACCTCCCGCGCCTACCTGCGGGAACGCGATCTGCTCCGCGCCCGCGACGAGGCCGACTTCTTCCTGACCGACGAAGACGACGACGACGAGGACGCGACCACAACCGAGCCGGAGGAGGACGACGCGCTCGACGCGGACGGCGACACCGGCATCGAGGACACGGGCGTCGCCATCCAGGAAGAGGACGAGTCGTTCGGCTAATTGCCAATAGTCTGGTCCAGCAAACGGCGGCGGGGCTGCGTATTGGCTACCCCCC
>JAFAEX010000201.1 GCA_023423795.1 Chloroflexota bacterium
ACCCGGCCGCGCGCCCGCCCGCCCGCGGCTCCGGCTGCGAGGCCATCCCCTTGGCGGTGACGCGGACCAGCGCCTCGTCGTCTTCGGTCGGGCCGGCGTCGGAAAGGATCTCGATGTCCACCTGGTCCTCGCCGAGGCCGAGTTGCTCGAGCGCCAACCGGACCGCGTCCTCGACGGTGACGGCCTGGATTTCGACGCTGGTCATCCGCTGGTTCATGCGTTCCCGTCCATCCCCCGGGGCCGGGCCGCCGGGTAACGTGCGGCCCGCCCGCCGCGGAAACCGGGGCGGGCGGGCCAGGGCGAATCGCGTCGTCAGCGGCGGCGTTTGCCGCCCGGTTCGGAGGCCTGCTTCGCCTTGCGCGGCACCACGACCGCGTTGCCCGCCGCCGCGCCGTTGGCGGTGGCGGACGCGCTGTCGGTCCCGTTCGCGCCGCCGTTCGTGTCGCTCGCGGCGGCGCCCTTCCGCTGGACGATGACGGCCTTGCCGTTGCCCGAACCGCCGGCCTTGCCGCCGTCCTTCGCGCCGCTACCCGGCGCTTCTGGTTCGGCGGCTGCCGCCGCCGCTTGCGGGTTCTGGGCCTGCACGCTCATCTGCTGGGCCTTTTCCATCTGGGCCTGGAACCAGCCGGAGAGGCCGCCGGCCTTGACCGGCTGGCCGCCCTCGCCGCCGACCACGACGACATCATCGAGCGAGCGCGGCGGCCGGTAGCCGAGCCGCTTGTGCTCGGGCATCTCCGGCAGCATCGGGACCCAGTCCTTCAGGCTGCCCCAGCCGGTGATGAACCACTGCTGGATGACGGAGTAGATCGACTGGGTGGCCCAGTAGATGACCGGGCCGGCGGCGAAGTTCCAGCCGAACAGGATCACCGTCAGCGGCATGAAGTTCATCATCGTGTTCATCATGGCCTGCTGCGGGTCGTCGATCTTGCCCATGCCCGACGGCCGCATCATCTTGGTCTGCACGAACTGGAAGACCGCCGCCATGATCGGCAGGATGTGCAGCGGGTCCGGCCGCGACAGGTCGGGAATCCAGAGGAACGACTGGTCCCAGACCCCGGCGCCCTCGTTGGACAGGTGCAGGATGGCGTTGTAGAGCCCGAGGAAGACGGGGATCTGCAGCAGCATCGGCAGGCAGCCGGCCATCGGGTTGACCCGGTACTGCTGGTAGAGCGCCATCGTCTCCTGCGTCAGGCGCTGGCGGTCCTTGCCGTGCTTCTTCTGCAACTCCTTGATCTTGGGTTGCAGTTCCTGCATCGCCTTGGACGAGCGGATCGACTGCACGGTGAGCGGCAGCAGGATGGTCTTGATGATGATGGTGAAGGCGATGATCGCCAGGCCGCCGCTGTGGAAGATGCCGGCCAGCCCGTCCAGCGCCCAGGTGAGCAACTGGACGTACTGGTTCCAGACGGGGATATCGACGGCGGGGACCACGGGCAGGCTCGCGAGGAGCGAAGACAAGGGCACGGTTCGGGGTGGCCTCCTCCCGCGCGGCGCGGGACCGGGAGCGGGGCGGCCCGGCGGCGGACCGCGGGGCCGGAAAACTCGTCTAGGGGACGGGGTCGTACCCGCCGCGGCCGAACGGGTTGCACCGCAGGATTCGCCAGATCGCCAGTCGGCCACCTTTGATGATACCGTACTTGGCGACCGCCTCGTACCCGTATTCCGAACAGGTCGGCACGAACCGGCAGGCCGGCGGCATCAGCGGCGAGACCGCCAGCTTGTACCCCCGGATGATCGCCAATACCCCGCGCGTCAGCGGGTCCTTCTTCCGGATCGGCGCGTCGAACCCGAACGGTTCGCCCTCGTCGGGAGCGTGGTCGTGGCCTGCATGACCGTCGTGAGCGGGCGCGTGTGCCGCGGTATCCGGCGTCGCATCACCCTCGCGGCAGGCGCGATTCGCGTCGTCTGGTGGACGAACCGCGCCGTGGGTCTGGTCGTTCGCCGTCATGCCGCGCCACCCCGCCGCCCGGGCGCATCGGGCCGATCGTCTGTCGTAGGGGAGGGACCTGTTCCCTCCCGCGCCGCCTGGCGATCCTGACGTGATGGACGCGCCGGTTCCCGCACCTCCTTCTCGGAAACCACGCGGGAGGGCGCCGGGCCCTCCCCTACGACGCGGGGAGGTCGCTCGCGGCCGGTCGAAGCAACGCCGGGCGGTCGCGACGCATCGGCCGGGCCCTGGATTTCGTCGCTCGTGTGCCGTCGCGGCGGATCGCCGGCGCGGGCGTTCGCCCCGTGGCCGCCGGACGGCGCCAGCAACCCGGCCCGCACCACGACCCGGTCCAGCAGCGCCCGCGCGGTGGCATAGTCCGGCACCTCCTCGGCCTTGCCGCGCACGAGGACCAGCACGTCGATCCCCGTCACCAGCAGCGGGTCGAGGTGGCGCAGCGCTTCCCGCGCCAGCCGCTTGACGCGGTTGCGCTTGACGGCGTTGCCCTGCTTCTTGCCGGCGACGACGGAGTAGCGGTTCTGCGGCGGGTCCAGCCGGTTCGGCAGCACCCGGACCACGAACGGCCCCTCGGCCACGGCCATGCCGCGGCCGCGCACCCGCTTGATGTCGGCGCTTTCGCGCAGTCTGAGGCGGCGTTCCATGGCGATCCGGGGCGACAGGCGACGGGCGACAAGAGTACGGCGGACACGGAAACAGGCGACGGGGTGTGCAGCGTCGGCTGCCGCGCCTTCCCGTCGCCTGTCGCCTGTCGCTTCTCGCCTGTCGCCTCGTCCGGCGGCTAGCGGTTCTGCGTGAACTTCTTCTCGTCGGCCACCGTCAGCGCCCATCGGCCCTTCTTGCGGCGGCGGGCCAGCACGTGGCGGCCGTTCTTGGTGGACATCCGCTTCATGAAGCCGTGCTCGCGGATGCGCGGGATCCGCTTCGGCTGGTAGGTGCGCTTGACCACGTTCGGAGGCTCCTGTTCGTCTGCGCCGGATCGACCCCGGACCGTTCTCGATGTGGCGTCGCGGCCGTCCGGCCCCGGCGCGGGCGTGCCCGTCGCGGGAAAGGCGTCCTCGCCGGCGTCGTGGCGGGATCTCCGGACCAGACCAGCGTCGGACCCCCGCAAGGGTCCGGCAACCCGCCGAGTATAGGAGCGCGCGTGCCGGGCCGTCAAACGCAACCGAGGCGCGGGTGGCGGCGATCCGGCCCCGTCATCGCGTTCCATCCGCCCGGCCCGGCCCCGGCGTACACTGCCGAAACAACCGCGCGTTGGCCGAACACGGGACGAGGCGAAGGGGCGCCCATGGACCGCCGCCTGCCGTCGGGCACCGTCTGCTTCCTGTTCACCGACATCGAGGGCAGCACCGCCCTCTGGGAGCGCGACCGCGCCGCCATGGCCGCGGCGGTCGATCGCCACCTCGCGCTGCTGCGCGCCGCGATCGAGGCCAACGGCGGCGTCCTCTTCAAGGTCGTCGGGGATGCCGTCCAGGCCGCGTTTCACACCGCGCCGCAGGCCGTCGCCGCCGCCCTCGCCGGCCAGCAGGCGCTGCTCGCCGCCGACTGGCCCGAAACCGGGCCGCTGCGCGTCCGCATGGCCCTCCACGCCGGCGAGGCCGCGCCGGATGCCCGTGGCGACTACCTCGCCCCGGCGCTGAACCGCCTCGCCCGCCTGCTGTCCACCGGCTCCGGCGGCCAGGTGCTGCTGTCCCAGGCCGCCCAGCAACTCGGCCGCGGCGCGCTGCCCGCCGAAAGCGCCCTGCGCGACCTCGGGGAGCATCGCTTGCGCGACCTGCTCGAACCGGAGCGCGCCTACCAACTGCTGCACCCGAGCCTGCCGGCCGAGTTTCCGCCGCTGAAGAGCCTCGACGCCCGCCCGAACAACCTGCCCCGCCAGCCCACGCCCTTCCTCGGTCGCGAAGCCGAAGTCGCCGAGGTCGCCGCCCTGCTGCGCGATCCCGCCGTCCAGGTGCTGACGCTGACCGGGCCGGGCGGCACCGGAAAAACCCGGCTCGGCGTGCAGGCCGCCGCCGAGGCGCTGGATGCCTTTCCCGACGGCGCCGTCTTCGTGCCGCTCGCCCCGCTGGAGGACCCTGCCCTCGTCCCGTCCGCCGTCGCCCAGGCGCTCGGCGTGCGCGAGGACGGCGGCCGCCCGCTGCCGGAGGCCATCCGCGACGCCCTCGCCGGGCGGCGGTTGCTGCTCCTGCTCGACAACTGCGAACACCTGCTGGAACCCGTCTCCGGCCTCGCCGCCGGGCTGCTCGCCGGGTGCCCGGACCTGACCGTGCTCGCGACCTCGCGCACCCCGCTACGGTTGCGCGCCGAGCGGGAGTGGGCCGTTCCCCCGCTCGCGCTGCCCGATCGCCCGCCGCCGCCGCCCACCGCCGAGCAACTGTCGCCGTACGCCGCCGTCCGCTTGTTCGTCGAGCGCGCCCAGGCCGTCAAGCCCTCGTTCGCGGTGGACAACGCGTCGGCCCCGGCCGTCGCCGAGATCTGCTGGCGGCTGGACGGCCTGCCGCTGGCGATCGAACTGGCCGCCGCCCGCGTCCGCCTGTTCGGGCCGGAGGCCCTGCTGGCCCGGCTGGAAAAGCGGCTCTCGCTGCTGACCGGCGGCCCGCGCGACCTCCCCGCCCGTCAGCAGACGCTGCGCGACGCCATCGCCTGGAGCCACGACCTGCTGGACGCCGACGAGCAGCGCCTGTTCCGCCGCCTCGCCGTCTTCGCCGGCGGCTTCTCGCTGGAGGCCGCCGACGCGGTGGCCAACCCCGACGGCGCGCTCGACACCCTGACGCTGGTGGAGCACCTCGCCGAGGACAGCCTGCTCCGGCGCCTCGCGGACGTGGGGGACGATCCCCGCTTCGGGATGCTGGAGACGGTGCGGGAGTTCGCCGCCGAGCGCCTCGCCGCAAGCGGCGACGACGCGCCGAGCCGCGACGCGCACGCCCGCGCCTTCCTCGCCCTCGCCGAGAGCGAATCGCCCCGCCTGAGCGGGCCGGAGCAGGCCGCCGCGCTCGCCCGGCTGGCGGCCGAACACGACAACCTGCGGGCGGCCCTCGCCTGGGCGGAGGGCGCGGGGGAAACCGAGACCGGGTTGCGCCTCGCCGCCGCGCTCTGGAAGTTCTGGGACATCCGCGGCCACTACGCGGAAGGCCGCGCCTGGCTGGACCGGTTCCTCGACCGTGCCGGCAGCGCCGGGGAACCGTCCGCGCCCCGCGCCTACGCCCTGAACGGGGCGGGCGCGCTGGCCTGGGCGCAGGACGACCGGACCGCCGCCGTCGCGCGCTACGACGAGGCCCTCGCCCAGTTCCGCGCGCTGGGCGACACCCGCGGCGCGGCCATCGCCTCGACCAACCTCGGGCTCGTGGTCGGCGACCTCGGCGACCACGGCCGCGCGATCGCCCTCCACAACGAAGCGCTGGCCCTGTTCCGCGAGGTGGGCGCCGCCGGCCCGGTCGCGGTCGCGCTCAACAACCTCGCGCAGGCGACCTGGGCGACGGGCGACCTCGTCCGCGCCGAAGCGTTGCTGACGGAGGCGCTGGCGCTGCGGCGGGACCTCGGCGACGAGCGCGGCACGGCCATCGCCCTCAGCAACCTCGGCGGCGTGGCGCGCGAGCGGGGCGACGTCGATCGCGCGGCCACCCTCCACGCGGACGCGCTGGCGCTGCACCGCCGCCTCGGCGACACCGACGGCGTCGCGAGTTCCCTCGCCAACCTCGGCCTCGTCGCCCACGACCGGGGCGACTACGCGCGCGCCGTGGCGTTGCAGGAGGAAGCGCTGGCCCTGTTCCGCGACCTCGGCGCCATCGGCGGCGTGGCCCGGACGCTGGGCAACCTCGGGCTCGCCGAGCGCGGACGCGGCGACCGGGAGCGCGCGGCGGTTCTCGTCGGCCAGGCCCTCGCGCTCTTCCGAGACCTCGGCGACGAGGAGGGCATCGCCGAATCCTTCGCCAACCTCGCCGGCCTCGCCCGCGAGGAGGGGGACCGCGCCCGCGCCGCCGCGCTGCTCGCCGACGCGCTGACCGCGTTTCGTGCCCTCGGCTCCGGCTGCAACGCCGCCGGCAGCCTGGAGGAAGCGGCCGAGCAGGCGGCGGATGCGGGTCAACCGCTCGTTGCGGCCCGCCTGCTCGGCGCGGCGGCGGCCCAGCGCGAAGCCAACGGCTGCCCACCCCCGCCCGCCGAACGCGAACCGATCGAACAGGCTGCCGCCGCCGCCCGCGCCGCGCTCGGGGAGCCGGATTTCGCCGCGACAACAGCCGCCGGCCGGGCGCTGGGCTGGGACGCCGCGGCCGCCGAAGCGCTGGCGCTCGCCGAGGCGTTGGCATCCGGCGGATGAATCCCGCCGAACCGGACCAGGAGCAGCGTCGCATGGTCGCCTACCGTATGGCCGGTTCTTCGACCCGGTCCTGCGCCGGGCTCAGTCGGGGCCGCCGAATCGTCGGCCGCAATTCCGCGGGGAAGGGCATCACCCGGCGGTGATCCTCCCACGCCTGCCGGATTCCTCACGACTGCTCGTAGGCCAACGCGATGAGTGGCTGCGCCCGTTCGGCGTCCTCGGCGCTGTCCACGAAAATCCGCACGTAGGACCGAGGCGCTTGCTCGGCGAACCCGTCTTCGAGCGGGACGGCGCCGGCCGGCAGCGGGACCTCGATCGTGATCCTGTTCCGCGCCACGCCGAACTTGACGTATGCGAACGTCTTCATGCGGCGAAACGCGATGTATGCCGGCAGCGCCCGTTCTTCGATGTCGTCCCCGAGGCCAAGGATGAAATCCCTCAGGCCGTGATACCAGTCCTGGAGTTCGGCGGACGACCGCTCGAGCATCTGAGCCGCGGCCGGTTTCGTGGGTAGCTCGGCCGGACTGGACCCGGTTGCCCCCTGTTCGCCGGACGCGACCCGGCCGGTTCCGGCGGGCGGGATGGTGGTCTGCGTGCCCACCCGTTCCAGGACGATCAGGGTGTTCCCGAACCGGCGGTACCGGATAAGGTCGATGTTCTGCGGGATTTGCTGGATGGCGTGGACGTCGTATTTCATGAAGTCGCCGGCGATGCAGACGAGCCGGGGATAGCGCCACTCGATCGTGGCGGCGGCATCGCTTCCGAGCTTCTCCATCACGAGGAGCTTGAAATCGGCCCGGTGGTCCATCAACCAGTTCAGGTAGAACAACCCCTGGCTGATCACGTTTTCGTTGAGGGCGCGCTTGTACTCGATGATCACCGGGCAGTTCGTCTCGTCGATCCCGAGCGTGTCGATGCGCCCGCCGTGCGATTTCGACGTCACGAACTCCGACGCGAGGAACCGGATTCCGAGGAACGTATCCAGGTGCCGCTCGATAAGGGTTTGGAGCGATTTCTCGATCGCCATCGCGCTACCCGGGATCGCCTCGGCCCCGGCTTCGGTCAAGCGAAACAGCTTGATTTCGGACACGTCGATGGTCCTCGCTTCCTCAACCCGGCCCACGCCGACTGTTCCGAGAACGTGTCGCGGCGCCGCGACGGGCGTGCCAAGCCCATCGTCGCAGAGAACGCCGCGCCGGTGCAGCGGGACACGGCATGCCGTCGCTCACCATCCCGCGCCTGATCGAGTGTTCGAGGCCACGGGAGCATGGCGGTGGCGGCCGGATCTCCGCGCCGGTGTCGCCTCCTCGCGGAACCGGAACATGCTCGACCGGTAGCAAACGACAGCACCAGCTCGTATCGGCCCGTCACGACCGCGGACGCTTCCTGCGGATCTCGGTTCCGCCATTGGCTTCCTTGCGGAAAAGCGCTGCTGGCGCCGTCTGCTACGATGCAGGCGAGGAATGGCAGCGACAATCTACGCGGGGTTCGTGCGGCCCGGAGCGTTCGTCCGCGGCCGGCCCGGCGTGTCGCGCCAGAAAGGCGGCACCATGAGCGACCGGCGGATCGATCGGCGACGCGCGCTGGCGGGCGGGGCCGGGCTGACGGCCGCCCTCGCGGCCGGCTGGCGGGCCACGACGGCGCAGGAGGCCACCCCCGTTGCGCCGCCGGCCGGTGGGTCGGTTGCGGACAAGGTCGCCGCGATCGACGCCTTCGCCGAGGCGGCGCTCGAGGAATACGGCGTCCCCGGCGCGGCGGTCGCGCTGGTGGTCGATGGCAAGATCGTGCTCGCGCGCGGCTACGGGGTCCGCACCGAGGGCCAACCGGAGCCCGTCGATGCCGACACCGTCTTCCAGCTCGCCTCCGTCACCAAGACGCTGACGGCGGCCGCGCTCGGCACGGTCGTCGATGCCGGCCAACTCGGCTGGGACGATCCCGTCGTCGAATTCGTGCCGAACTTCGCGCTGGCCGACCCCTACCCGACGCGGTGGACGACCACCCGCGACCTGCTCGCCCACCGCACCGGGCTGCCGGCCTTCACCGGCGACGTCATCGGCGTGCTCGGCTACGACCGGGCCGAGGTCATGCGCCGGGTGCGGTTCTTCACGCCGGCCTGGAGTTTCCGGGAAGAGGACGGCTACTCGAACATCGGGTACTTCGTCGCCGGCCAGGTCCTCGCCGAGAAGACCGGGATGCCGTGGGAGGACGCGCTGGCCGAGCGCATCCTGGGGCCGGTCGGGATGACCCGCTCCGCGCCGAACCTCCACGGCGCGCCCGCCGACGGCAACATCTCGGCCAACCACGCCCTGGTCGATGGCGCGGTCGCGGTCGTCCCGCCCGATCCGAACTTCGTGCTGGGCGCGGGCGGCTCCGCGATCTCCACCGCCCACGACCTCGGCCGCTTCATGGAGATGCTGCTCGGCGGTGGCGCAATCGACGGCCGGCCGGTGCTGACCCCCGGCACGGTGGCCGAGATGTTCGCGCCGAGCATGGTCGCGGCCCCGTCGTTCACCGAGTTGCCGCCGATCGACGACCAGTCCGGGTTCGCCTACGGCCTCGGCTGGGGCCTCTACCACGACCGCGGCTACCAGGTCATGGAGAAGGGCGGCGCGCTGGCCGGCATCCGCTCCATCGTCGAACTGGTGCCGGAGCTGAACCTGGGCGTCGCCGTCGTCGCCAACATGAACGTGACGGTGCTGCCGGAAGCGATCCGCGCCTTCGTGCTGGAGCAGTTCATCGGCCAGACCGACCCCGACGTGCAGGAGACGATCCGGCAGGCGGGCGCGGGCATCCTGGGCATGTTCCAGGCGCCGACGCCGCCCGCCGACGCCGGGCCGCCGAGCCGCCCGCTCGACGCCTACGCCGGAACCTACGCCAACGACCTGTACGGACAGGTGGAGATCGTCCGCGACGGCGACGGGTTCCGATTGGAAGCCGGTCCGGCCCGCTACGCGATCCGACTGACGCCGTTCGCCTTCGACACCTTCCTGCTCGACCAGGGGACGGCGACCACGGTACCGCTCCCGGCCACCTTCACCATCGGTCCGGACGGCACGGCCGTCGCGCTCGAAACGAATCTCTTCGGCCGCCTCGACCGGGTGGAGGCGTCCTAGCGGGGAGGAGCGCTACTCCGCCGCATGGCAGACGGCCTCGATGTTGTTGCCGTCGGGGTCGTACACGAACGCGCCGAAGTAGGTCGGCGAATACTCCGGGTGCAACGCCGGGCCCTGCTTGCTGCGCCCGCCAGCCGCCACCGCCGCCTCGTGGAACGCGGCCACCGCCGCCCGGTCCTCGGCCACGAAGGCGACGTGGGCGCTGCGGGTGGGCGTGTCGTCCGGCGCGATCAGGTTGATCCCGAAGTCGTTCACCCCGTCGAGGCCGAACCCGTAGGAGGTCTCGCCCCGCGAGACGATCCCGAACCCGAGCGGGGCCAGCGCCGCCTCGTAGAAGCGGCGGCTGGCTTCGAGATCGGCCACCAGCAGATCGGCGTGGTCGATGACGACGCGGCGAACGGTCATGTTGCCTCCCCCGGGCTGCGTGCGGGTAGTCGCGATCCGGACCCGTGCGCCGATCGCGGCGTCGCGGGTCTTCGCAGGAGCGGTGCCGGAGCGCGGCGGCGTGCGTCCGTCCCGCGTGCCGACCCGAGCGCCGAACGAACCGCCGCGTCACCGGGAGCCGGCGGAAACACGCGGAGGGGCTTCGTTCCGGTGGCCTGAGGTTCGTGAGGGTTGCCAGAATACACCGGCCATCGCCGCCCGCCCGGGGATGGAAGGCGGTTGCCCATGTGATCCGGGTACCGGCCCATCGGCGGACGCGATGATGGCGTTTGCCAACATAGTCCGGGCATCGCGCCCACCCGGAGCCGGTATCCGCATCAACCAGGCAACCGCCATCATCGCGCCCCTACGACCCGCGGCGGCGCTACCCCTCCGTAGGGGCGCGATTCATCGCGCCCGCTCGTCCGATGCCCGGACTATGTTGGCAAACGCCATCATCCCCGGGCGGCGCCGCCGGGTGGCCGGGATCAGTGCGCAACCGCCGGCCGGGGCGCGCATCTTGCGACTCCGTGCCTCCCCGCCGCCGCGATCGACGCCGGTCCCGCGGCGGCCGGGCATCCGCATCCACATCCCGCCCGCGCTGGCAGGCCGGGTGGGGAAAGGAGGCCGACGTGGCCCGCATCATCGTCGCCAACCGGCACGGGCACCAGGTCGTCGAGTGGAGCACGACCGACACCGAGGAGGCGCGCGAGACCGTCGCCGAGGCGGAGCGCATCATCCGCGAGGCCCGCGCCGCCGGCTGCGCCATCTCCAGGAAGGTCAACGGCGTCCACGTCCTCGACCGCGGCCCGTTCGACCCCGACGCCGAGGAGTACCAGGTCATCGCCCCGATCGCCGGCGGCTGATTTGGTGCTGGGTGCCGGGTGCCGCCGCGAGTCGAGCAGTCGAGTCAACCGCGCGTCGGTACGCTCGACGTAGCACGTAGCACGTAGCACCCGTCGAGGTGCTGCCGATGTGGGGCGAGACCGCGTGGCTCCGGGTGCTGGCGTGGCTGCGTGAGGGGATCGACGAACCGTCGCTGGCCCTGCCGCCCGATGGGCGCGGCGGACCGCCCGCGCCGAGCGCCGAGCGGCTCGAACTGCCGTGGCGCCACCGCTGGGACCACCTGCCGAAACGCTCGGCCGGTTTCGGCTTCACCGACCGCGACTACGACGCCGCCCGCGCCCGCGCCGAGGAGATCGCCCGCCTCACCGTCGGCGACGAGGTCTGGGACCGCGTGACCCGCGTGGGCCACGTCGATCTGCCGTCGGGCCGCTTTCCCGGCGTCACCTACCGCTTGCGGATCGGCCGCCGGATCGAAGTCCGCGCCGCGCCCGGCGCGCGCCCGCCGTGGCGGCATCCCTACCTGTGCATCAACCCGGCCTACCCGCTGCCGGAGGCCGAGTTCTTCGCCCACCTCTACCTGTACGCCCGCGACAACGAGGACGAACTGATCCGGGTCGCCGCCCCGCAACCGTGGGACCAGGCCCTCGGACGCACCTTCTGAGACGACAGCCGGTTGCTTTGCGCAGCACTCCGTGCCTCATTCGTTGGGGAGGGACCCCTGCCCTCCCCGGTCCGTACGCGGCTTCGGATACGGGAGGGCACGGGTCCCTCCCCGACGAACGATGGGCCGCCCAGGGCGGGCGAACCGGCATCGCTCGGCCGGATGCCGCAGGAGGCCGCCGGCGACCGTCCGCGCCGACCGTCGCCGGCACGCGGGGGGCAGGCCGACGCGGACTGCACCCCGGCCCGGCGGCACGAAGAACGGGACCCCGGTTGCCGGGGTCCCGTTCTTCACCAGAGCATCACGACCGGGCGCTGCCGAGGCTACTCCACGTCGAAGTAGTAGCCGTCGTTGTTGAAGACGACGTTCGTGACGTAGCCCACGTCGGTGTTGTCGCGGCCGCGCCGGATGCTGAAGCTGCCTTCCTTCTCTTCGTCGTCGCCGTTGAGGACGGCGTCAGGGATGCCCGCCTTGATGTCGGCCCAGTCGCGCTCGACCTCGCCGGAGGCACACGCGGGCATGGCGGCCGCCGGGGGGCAGTTCCCAACGGAGCACTTGACTACACACTGATCATTCGAATCGACGATGTCACGGGTGGCCCGCCACTTACCCGACTTGGTCGGCTCGTGGTCGGTCCATTCATTGACCGAGTCGGGGATGTAGACCAGCGAAGCAAACCCCGTGAACTCCGCGGGCTGCGTTGCTGCGTTGTTGAAGTCTCCGACGATGGCGAGCTGCATCGTCGGGGCATTGTCCCCCGCGCCGCCCGGCACGAGGATGCTGTAGCCAAGCCGGTTGATGTTGCCGATCTTGGTGCCCTTGTACTTCATCGTGCGCAGCACGGCCTGCGAGTTGGCGTCCGCGGGCGCCAGCTTGACGCTTCCGGCGCCGGGCGCCGGCGGGGAAACGGGCGGCTCCACGATCGTCGTGAACGCCGGGTCGGAGCTGAAGCCGTCCTCACCGGCGAAGATCCAGCCCTGTTCGTTGCCTTCGGTGACCTGCTGGAAGCAGGGGGTGCCGTTGGCGATGCAGCGGCCATTGCAGAGCTTCTGCCCGTTGCGGCACGCGCACTTGTTCTTCTGGCAGATCTGGTTGCCCGAACAGTCGCCGTTCTTGCAGCACTGGTCCTTGCGGATGCACTTGTTGCCGCACTTCTTCTTGTTCTTGCCGCAGTTCTTACCCTTCCCCTTGCCCTTCTTGCCCTTCTTGCCCTTGCGCTTGCCGGCCTCGTCGGCGGCGTCGGCCTCGTCGCGGAGGGCCGTGCCCAGCGCGGCGCCCAGCGAAAGGCCGGCGAGCCCGCGCAGCGCCGCGCGCCGGCTGGTCACGTCCCCCACGAAACGGGTGAGCGAATCGAAGCGACCCTCGTCCATTACGTCCTCCGGCGCGCCGCAGCGCCTCGGTATCGAACGCCAAAGTTGCCACCAACCTCGGCGCTTCCGCCCCAAGGAGTCGTCTCATGACTCTCTCTGGATGGTGACTATCCTAACCGAATTTTCACGTTAACGCAACACATCAGTGTGTGCTTGGATGTGCGTCTTTCGCGGTGCCTGCACCCTGCGCACCCTCGCTCAGTGTTCTTGCTATTGGTGTGAATAATGTGTTGCGATCGCGACGAACCACTCCGGAGCGCTTCGCGGTCCATCCGGGGAGCGTTCCGGCGCACGGCCGCGTGGCCAATGCGCCGCCCGGTCCTTGCGCCGCCGCCTGCGCCGCCGGGCCGGCAACCGCGCAGCAAAAAGCCCCTCGGGGCCGGGGTGGCGCGCCATCGCGCCGTTCCCGGTCCCCGAGGGGCGTTATCGTCCTTGCCCGGGGCGTGAACCCTGGTGGGATGGGCCTACGCCCCGTAGACCTCCAGGCCTTCCGGCTTGGCCAGCCACTCCTCGACCAGCGCGTCGCGCTCGCCTGTCTCGATCACCTCGGCCAGCGCGGCGTTGACGTACGGCACCAGCGGGCTGCCCTTTTCGAAGACCATCCCGGTGCCGCCGCCGGGGTTGTTCGGCAGTTCGCCGGCGATCGCCAGCCCCTCGACCAGTTCGCTGATGGTGTAGGTGGCGCTTTCGAGGTCCATCACCACCGCGTCGATCTGGCCGTTGGTCAGCGCCGTCGTCGCGTCGGCGGTGGTGTCGTACACCATGATGTCCGTCGTCGGCTGGATGTCCTCGGTGATCGCGATGTAGTAGAGCGTGCCCACCTGCGCGCCCCAGCGGTATTGGGCCAGGTCCGCCAGCGACGTCGCTTCCAGCACCGGCGAATCCGCCTTCGCCACCACCACGAGGGGCGACGTGTAGTAGGGATCGCTGAAATCGACCGCGCGCTTGCGCTCGTCGTTGATGCTGACCTGGGTGATGTAGAAGTCGAAGTCCTTCGGGCCGGGCGCGTAGGACGCGTTGAACGACGTGTAGCCCCAGACCACCTGGTCGCGCTCGAAGCCCATCGCCTCGGCGACGGCGTAGGCGATGGCCGACTCGAACCCCTTGCCGTTGCTCGGGTCGTCGTCGATGAAGAACGGCGGGTAGGCCGGCTTGTCGGCGTGGATCGTCAACTGCCCCGGCGTCTTCAGCGGCAGCGAAGCGATGTCGAACGGCGCGACCGGCGTCGCCGCGGCCGGCGTCGCGTCGTCCGACTGGGCGAATGCGCCGAGCCGCGGCGTGGCGGCGGCCACGGCGGCGAGCGCGACCCCGGTGCGCAGGAACTGGCGGCGATCGGTCATACCCGGTGCTCCTTCACGATCGTGCGCGGGCGCGTCCCGCCCGCCGTCAGCACAGGACGACGGTTCATCGGTTGCGGGTAGACTATTCCATTGTCGAGAAATCGCTCAAGGATTGACGGATCGCGCGACCGCCGGTCGCCCCGCCCGGCCGGTTCCGGGTACCATCCGCCCGCCTGCCATCGGGCCGCGCTTCCCGCCCGCTCCGCGATTTGCCGGAGCCCACCACGCACGGGTCGAAACCACGATGACCGAGGCTTCCAGCGCCCCTCGCGAGCTGACCGACGCGGAGATCGCCGCGCTGCTCGCGCCGAAGTCGGTCTGGACGCGCGCCGACGTGCGCCGTTCGGCCCTCGTCGCGCTCGTCAGTTCCGCCGTCTTCGTCGCCGCCGCCGTCTTCTTCGTCGGCCGCTCCTCCGGCTGGGCGGCGGTGCAGCAGGCCTTCTTCAGTTGGCCGGATTTCCAGGCCGCCTTCCCCAAGGTGCTGGACGGGTTCAAGCTCAACTTCAAGATCTTCATGATCGCCGAGCCGATCATCCTCGTCATCGGCATGCTGCTGGCGCTGATCCGCAGCGGGCGCAACCCGGTCCTGTTCCCGGCCCGCGCCGCCGCCGTCGCCTACATCGACATCTTCCGCGGCGCGCCCGCCCTGCTGGTGATCCTCACCCTCGGCTTCGGGGTGCCGGCGCTGCAGATTTCCGGGCTGCCCAACACGGCGGTCTTCTGGGGGACGGTCGCCTGCATCCTCACCTCGTCGGCGTACCAGGCCGAGGTCTTCCGGGCCGGCATCGAGTCCGTCCACGGCAGCCAGCGCGCCGCCGCCCGCTCGCTGGGCCTCTCCAACGCCCAGGCGCTGCGCTTCGTCGTGCTGCCGCAGGCGGTGCGCCGGGTGATCCCGCCGACGCTCAGCGGCTTCGTCTCCCTGCAAAAGGAAACCGCGCTGATCTCCGTGCTCGGCCCGCTGGAAGCCACCCGGCAGGCGCAGATCTACGCCAGCCTGAACTTCAACTTCACCAGCTACCTCGCGGCGGGGCTGATCTTCATCGCCGTCACCATCCCGCTGGCCCGCCTGACCGACTACCTGCTCGCCCGCTCCATGCAGCGGCAGACGATGGGAGGGGCGGTGTGAGCGACCCGCTCCTGCGAATCGAGGGGGTCTACAAGGCCTACGACCAGCACCTCGTGCTGCGCAACATCAACCTCGCCGTCGAGCGCCACGAGGTCATCAGCCTGATCGGCGCCTCCGGCTGCGGCAAGTCCACCCTGCTGCGCTGCGTCAACCTGCTGGAAGAGATCACCGCCGGCGCGATCAAGCTCAACGGCGAACCGATCTCGGCCACGCTGCCCAACGCCAACCGGGTCCGCCAGCGGATCGGGCTGGTCTTCCAGTCGTACAACCTGTTCCCGCACATGTCGGTGCTGGACAACATCACCCTCGCGCCGCGCAAGGTGATGGGCGCCGGCCGCACCGAATCGGCCGAAACGGCCCGCGCCCTGCTGGACCGCTTCGGGCTGGCGGACAAGGCCGGCGAGTTCCCGGACCGCCTGTCCGGCGGGCAGCAGCAGCGGGTGGCCATCGTCCGCGCGCTGGCGCTCAAGCCGGACCTGCTGCTGCTGGACGAGGTGACCTCCGCGCTCGACCCCGAGATGGTCGGCGAGGTGCTCGACATCATCCGCGAATTGAAGGGCGTCGGCATGACGATGCTGCTGGCGACCCACCAGATGACGTTCGCCCGCCAGATCTCCGACCGGATCGCCTTCCTCGACGCCGGCAGCATCGTCGAGATCGGCCCGCCCGAGCAGCTTTTCCACAACCCCGAGCAACCGCGTACCCGCCAGTTCCTCCAGCGCGTGCTCTCGGCGGCGCCGTAGGTTCGCGGCGGTTGCGCCATGCAACCGGCCGCCGCCGGCGGCGCTCGCCCGGGGATGATGGCGGTTGCCAAAATAGTCCGGGCATCGGCCGAGCGGGCGCGATGAATCGCGCCCGCCGCCGGGCCGGTGTCCGAATCAAATACGCAACCGCCATCATCGCACCCACCGATTGCCGGGTATCCGGATCGATGAGAGCGTGGCAAGCCGAACGGGCGCGGGCGAGCCCCTACCGGTTCAGCCGCCAGATCGCCCCGTTGAGGATGGCGGCGAAGGTCGTCCACAGCAGGTACGGCACCAGCAGCAGCGCGGCCGTGCGCGAGATCCGGGCGAAGGCGGCGATGGTCGCCACGATCGCGCCCCAGAGCAGGACGATTTCGACCAGCGCGGCGGCCGGCGAGCGCAGCCCGAAGAAGAGGACCGACCACAAGCCGTTGAGCGCCAGTTTGGCAAAATAGGTCCGCCGCGCCGTTTGCACCTGTTGCTCCGGCGCGCCGCTGGCGGCGACGAGGTGATCCGCGATGCCCATCATCGCGTAGAGCGCCGTCCACACCGGGCCGAAGACCCAACTCGGCGGCGAGAACCCCGGCTTCTCCAGTTGTGGATACCAGGTGGATACGCTGCTCGCCGTGGCGGCGCTGCCCACCACGGCCGTGCCGGCGGGCAGCAGCAGCGACCGCAGCAGCCCCGGTACACCCCGGTCCGACTCTGCCCCGCCCGGCGCGCCCATCGTGCCCCGGCTCGCCAGCAACCCGAGCAACACCCGTCCGACGACCATCCGGCACCTCCGCTGTTCGATTGCGGGCGGCGTGGGCCGCCCGGCTTCCTGACCCCGGTTGGCTGCGCCGCGGGGTTCGCTGCCGGTGGGTACGCACGACCGGAACCATCGTGAGGAAGCGTGCCGGATCGAGGCTCCCCTGCCGTCATCCCGGGCGTGGGGGGGGGGGGGGGGG
>JAFAEX010000263.1 GCA_023423795.1 Chloroflexota bacterium
CCGCTGGGCCGGTATCCGGATCAAATAGGCAACCGCCGTCAACCCCGGGCGGGGCGGCTGCCGGAACGCCGACCGACTCGCCTATAGTGGCGGGGCAGGATCGTGGTGGTGAGGGCGGAGGCTGGGGTTTGACCGAGCGGGTGTTCCGCAACGCGTTGCTGGCGGATGGCGCGACGGCCGATCTCGCCGTGCGCGACGGGCGGTTCGTGGAACGGGACGCGATCGGCGACGCCGCCGACGTAGTCGATCTCGGCGGGCTGCTGATGCTGCCGGGGTTCGTCGATGGGCACATCCACCTCGACAAGAGTTTCGTCGGCGACCGCTGGCGGCCGCACGAGCCGGTGGGGACGCTGCGCGAGCGGCTGGCGGTCGAGAAGCGGCTGCTGGCCGAGGCGCGGCCGATCGCGGAGCGGGCCGATGCCCTGATCGCGCGGGCGTTCGCGCACGGCACGGTGGCGATGCGCAGCCACGTCGATGTCGATGCGACGACGGGGCTCGCCAACCTGCACGCGGTGATGGAGGCGCGGGACCGGTGGGCGGACCGGGTCGCGATCGAACTGGTGGCGTTTCCGCAGGCCGGCATCCTCACCTGTCCGGGGACGGCCGAGGTCCTCGACGCGGCGTTGCGCGCGGGCGCGGATGTCGTCGGCGGCATCGATCCGGAGACGCTGGACGGCGATTCGGCGGGACACCTCGACATCGTCTTCGGGCTGGCGGAGCGCCACGGCGTGCCGGTGGATATTCACCTGCACGAAAACGGCGAGGGCGGCATCGCGCAACTGGAGCGGATCGCCGCCTGGACGACGCGCGCCGGAATGGGCGGCCGGGTGACGGTGAGCCACGCCTACGCCCTCGGCGACGTCGATGAGCGCGCGGCACGGGCGACCGCCGGGGTGCTGGCGGAGGCGGGCGTGGCGATCGTGACCAACGCGCCGGGCGACCACCCGTTCCCGCCGGTCGCGCTGCTGCGGGCCGAGGGCGTGCGCGTGTTCGCCGGCAACGACAACATCCGCGACGCGTGGTGGCCGTACGGCGACGGCGACATGTTGCAGCGGGCGATGATGATCGGTTATCGCTCGGGTCTCTACACGGACGAGGAACTTCGGCTGGCGCTGGAGATGGCGACGACGGGCGCGGCCCGCGCCCTCGGGCTCGACGGTTACGGGATCGCGCCCGGCCATCCGGCGACCTTCGTGGTGCTCGACGCCGACAACGCCGCGGCGGCGGTGGCCGCGCCGCCCGCCGAGCGCGTGCTCGTGCTGCGGGGCGAGATCGTTCGGCCCTCGGGTACGGGTTTGGCCGAGCGGTTGGCGTTCGCCTGATACGGAATCCGGTTGGTCGGTGCGGGCATCGCGTTGTCGTTCGCAGGGGAGGGTCCGGCACCCTCCCCTGCCCGCAACCGCGTACGGACGTAGGAGGGCGCCGGACCGTCCCCTGCGAACGCACGGCGTCGCGAGCGAGCGAAACGGCGGCGAACGGCCGACGTCCGTATGAGCGGACGGAGGTCCGACACGTCTCCTTGGCGACGTGCATGGGGATTCAATCCGGCACAGGCGAGCCCTGAGGCGGCTTCGGCGCGGGGGGCCATTACCGCGCGCGGGTGCGGGGGTCGAGCGCGTCGCGGAGGCCGTCGCCGAGCAGGTTGAAGCCGAGCACGGCCAGGGCGATGGCGACGCCGGGCACGATGGCCGCCCACGGCGCGAGTTGGAGGAAGCCGTAGGAGGCGGAGACCATCGAGCCCCACGAGGGGGAGGGCGGCTTGTTGCCCAGCCCGAGGAAGGCCAGCGAGGCCTCGGCCAGCACCGCGAAGGCGAAGTTCAGCGAGGCGTGCACCACCAACGGCGCGGTGATGTTGGGGAAGACGTGGCCGCCGAGGATGCGCGGCGTCGGCGCGCCGAGCGAGACGGCGGCCTCGACGTAGGCGGTGTGGCGGACCGAGAGCGTCGCGCCGCGCACGACGCGCATGAAGGTGGGCGTGTAGACGATGGCGATGGCGATCATGGCGTTGGCGAGGTTGTTGCCCAGCAGCGAGATGATGGCGATCGCCAGCAGGATGGCGGGGAAGGCGAACAGCACGTCCATCAGCAGCGTGAGCAGGTTGTCCACCCAGCCGCCGGCGTACCCGGCGACGAGGCCGAGCAGGATGCCGAGCGCGCCGGCGATGCCGACGGCGATGGCGCCGACCTGGAACGAGACGCGGGCTCCGTAGAGCAGGCGGCTGTAGATGTCGCGGCCGAACTCGTCGGTGCCGAGCGGGTAGGCGGCGCTGGGCGGTTGCAGGCGGTCCTGGATGAACTGCTCGGTGGGGCCGTGCGGGGCGATCGAGGGGCCGATCAGGGCCAGCAGGGCGAAGAGGGCGACCAGCAGCGCGCCGGTGAGCGCCAGCGGTTGGGTGCGGATGGCGGCCCAGAGCGAATCGCGGCGCGGCGGGCGCGCGGCGAAGGCGGCGAGGGCGATGCCGCCGGGTTCCGCTGGTGGGTTGTCGGCCGTGGTTGCCATTCCGCTCGCTCGTGGTTCCGGCGTGGGGCCGGGGCGGGTCCGCTTTGCCCCGGTGGTTGCGTATGGTTCGGTGCACGTTCGGGGGTTTCGATTTGGTCTCGGTGGCTGCGTGCGATCCCGGTCCGGGTAGTCCCGGGGCTAAAGCCCCGGGCTAAGGGGACAAAGCCGGCTCAAGCCGGCTGCCGCTGGTACCGTCAATCGATCGTTCTCAGCCCCGGAGGGGCTTCGTTTTCGTAGCCCGGGGTTTCAACCCCGGGCGGGCGGCAGCCCTTCGCGCTCCCGGCCGGTATCGGCGACATGTCGGGCAACCGCCGGAGACCCGACACCCTCACCGCGCCCGCAGCCGCGGGTCGAGCACGGCGTAGAGCACGTCCACCGTCAGGCTGACCAGCACGAAGGCGGTGGCGACCACCAGCGTGACCCCCTGCACGACCGGGTAATCGCGGTTGCCGATCGCTTCGTAGACGTAGCGGCCGATGCCGGGCAGCCCGAAGATGGTTTCGACGATGACGGTGCCGCCGAGCAGCCCGGCGACCTGGATGCCGGCGACGGTCAGGATCGGCAGGGCGGCGTTGCGGATGACGTGGCGGGAAAGGACGCGCCCTTCGCGCAGCCCCTTGGCGCGTGCCACCCGGACGTGCTCCTGCCCCAGCGTTTCGAGGATCGCCGAGCGGGTGTTGCGCATCATCACCGCCGCGAAGGGCAGCGCGAGGCTGATCGCCGGCAGGATCATCGTCCGCAGGTTGCCGAACGGGTCCTTCGTGAACTCGACGTAGCCGATCGGCGGCAGCCAGCGCAGCCAGAACGAGAAGACCAGCACCAGCAGGGTGGCCAGCAGGAAGTTCGGCACGGAGACGCCGACCAGCGTCGCCACGGTGGCCGCGTAGTCCAGCGCCGAGTTGCGGCGGACGGCGGCGACGACCCCGGCGGCCACGGCGGGCACGGTGCCGATCAGCGCGGCCAGCACGGTCAGTTCGACCGTGACCGGCAGCCGCAGCCGCAGTTCCTCGTTGACGGTGCGCCGGGTCCGCAGGGAGGCGCCGAGGTTGCCTTGCAGCACGTGGCCCATCCAGCGCACGTACTGGACGGGGGCCGGCTGGTCGAGCCCGTAGGACTTGCGGACCAGTTCGCGCTGCTCGGGGGTGACGCGCTGATCGACCCCGATCGCCAGCAGCGTGGCGTCGCCCGGGATGAGGCGGACGAGGACGAAGACCACCAGCGAGACCCCGAGCAGCACCGGAACCAGCAGCGCCACCCGGCGCAGGATGTACTGGGCCATGCGTGCTCCGAGCGCAATGGGTGTCGGGTGTCGGGTGTACGGGGTTGGGGGGCAGCCCCCCGGATGCCCCCACCCCCCC
>JAFAEX010000011.1 GCA_023423795.1 Chloroflexota bacterium
CCGGTTGCCTCGCCCGCGGCGGGAGCCGCCGCGGCCGGCGGGGCGGCGTTCGGGTCCGCGGTCAGGGTCCCGACCATCCCCGCCTCACGGTGCCCCGGCACGTTGCAGTAGTACTCGTAGGTGCCGGCCGGCGCGTTGATCGTCGCCGTCAGGTCCGTTTCGCCCGGCGCCTGATCGACGCTGATGCCCAATTCGTCGATCGAGAAGTTGTGCGGCGCGGCGCCCTCGTTCGGCAGGTGGACGAGCACGTCCGAATCCGCGGGAATGGTGAGTTCCTTCGGGTCGAAGTAGATGTCGTGGGAGACGACGGTGAATTCCTGGGCGGCAGCAGCGGGCTGCGCGGCCGAGGCGTCGCCGTCGGCCGGGGCGGCCTCGGCCGCGGCGGGAGCGGGCATTTCGGCGTTGGGGTCGGCGGTCAGGGTGCCGACCATGCCGGCCTCCTTATGGCCGGGGACGTTGCAGTAGTACTCGTAGTCGCCCGCCGGGGCGTTGATGGTCGCGGTGAGGTCCGTCTCGCCCGGCGCCTGATCGACGCTGATGCCGAGTTCGTCGATCGAGAAGTTGTGCGGCGCGGCGCCTTCGTTCGGCAGCGCCACCACCACGTCCTGGTCGGCCGGGATGGTCAGCTCAGCCGGGTCGAAGTAGATGTCGTGGGAGACGACCGTGAACGCCGCTCCACCGTCACCTCCGGACGGCGCGGACGGCTCCGACGGCGCGGGTTCGGGCGTGGTCGGCGGCGGCGGGAACGTCGGGTAGCCGCCGAGGTCGGCCACGGTCTCGTTGTAGACGTGGTCCCAGTCGGCGTGCTGGATCATCATGACGAGTTCGTAGATCTGCTCGGGGTTGAGGATCGCGCCGCCCTCGGCGCCGGTGCCGAACGCGGGCATCAGCCCGCGGCCGTTGTTGATGGTATCGAAGAGCGCGTTGCCCCGGGCGGCGAACTCGTTCGCGTTCTCGGGCCGGTTGCGCTCGGTGGCGGCGATGCCCTGTTCGGTGCTGCCGCCGAGCGGCATGCCGATGCGCCCGGTTCCCTGGGCGCCGGGTTCGGAAAACCCTTCGCCGGCGGGGCCGTGGCAGACGACGCAGTTCTGGATGTAGGACTGGATGCCGCGCTCGATGGCGACATGCTCCTGCTCCGCCTGCTCCGCCGCGCGCCGGTTCGGCTCGTTGGCGAGGTAGACGACCAGCAGCGTCGCCAGCCCGACGAGGCCGACGATGACGGTCGTCGCGAGTTTCTGGACCGCTCCCACGATGGCGTCCCCCTGTGGCGCCGAAGGCGGCGGCGTCCGCCGCCTCCCCTGCCGGCGCAGTTGCCTCTACGCGTAGGCGACCGCCTGGCTCGGATCGTACTCCGCGCGGGTCCTGATGTCGCCGGTGTTGACGAGCACGTCGCCGGAGGGATCGACCGTCACGGCCATGTAGTCCATCGGGCGCGGCGCGGGGCCGCCGGTGCGCACGCCGGTGTAGTCGAACATGGAGCCATGGCACGGGCACTGGAAGGCGTTGTCGGCGTCGGGCGGCCCGTGCCACGGGACCGAGCAGCCGAGGTGGGTGCACTTGTTGTACAGGGCCATCAGCCCGTCCTCGCTGTGCACGAGGTAGAACTTGCCGGCGATGTTGCGGTAGGGCTGCGCCCCGACCGCCGGCACGTCGGCCGCCGACACGGTCAGCGTGGAGCCGAACGCGCCGGTCTTGTTCGGCCACAGCAGCATGCCGAAGGCGGCGCCGGTCATCGCCAGCACGGACCCGACCGCGCCGAGGGCGGCGTTGCGGACGAACGTGCGGCGCTGCACCTGGTTGTGGACCGGGTTCTGGTGGAACCGGCCGAGCAGCCCGAACAGGGCGGCCACGAGCCAGCCGAACACCAGCCCAAACAGCGTTTTCAGAATCCTGAACATGGCGATCCGTCCTATCCGGGCGAGACGCTGCCCGCGACGACTAGTGGTGTTCGAGCGGCAGGTTCCATGGCCACGTCAGGTCCTGGCCCTCGCCGCGGAACGAGGTGCCGGCGAGCGTGAGGACCACGTAAGAGACCACGAAGGCGGTGAACAGCGCGATCACCATTTCGCGCCGCGTCGGCTTGAAGATCGCCTGCACCGCGCCGGAGAAGATGGCGATGTTGACCAGGATGAAGAGGGTCGGCAGGATCCACTGGCTGACGAACGGCGGCCACCCGAGGCTCTCGGTGACGTAGGTGCCGATGCCGAACACCGAGCGGCCGGACTGCTCGTTGAGCAGGATCGCGCCGACGAGGACCGCCGTCACCCAGACGCACGTGAAGCCGATGATCTTGCGGCCCTTGGCCGAGGTTCCCAGGATGCCGACGCCGAGCGGGCTGCGGTCGAAGTACGGTATCGCGGCGATGGCGCCGAGCGCGATCGTCGGAATGACCACGCCGGCGAGGCCGGGGTTCATGTGCAGCAGCAGTTCCTGGAGGTTCAGGAAGTACCACGGCGCCTTGGACGGGTTCGGCGTCTGGTTCGGGTTGGCGTGCGCCGTCAGCGGTGCGCTGACCAGGATCGACAGCGCCGTGATGAGCAGGAGGAACACCGCCGCGCAGACGGCTTCCACCACCACCAGCGACGGCCAGACCATCACCTCGTCTTCGGCGAGGTCGGTGGGGCGGGCCATCGCCCGGCCGCGCACCAGCTCCAGTAGCCGTTGCCGCTTCGCCTCGTCGATCGTGTTGGGCGGAAACTGCTGCCCGCCGGGTCGTTCCTGCGCGATGTCGGCCACGTCGGTGCCCTCCAGAAGTCGAGGAGTCGAGCAGTCGAGGAGTCGAGTCGAGAAGGCGATCGGTCTCGGAGTCTTCTCGACTCCTCGACTGCTCGCCTTCTCGACTCCGCTACAGCGGACCCGAGATGCCGCCGTCCTTGCGGATCCGCCAGAAGTGGACCGCCATCAGGAACGCGGCCGCCAGCGGCAGGAAGATGACGTGCAGCGTGTAGAACCGGATCAGGGTCGGCTGGCCGATCTGGAAGTCGCCGCGGAGCAGCAGCGCCACCTGGTCGCCGATGAACGGGGCCGCGCCGCCGATCTCCGAGCCCACCGTGACCGCCCACAACGCGAGCTGGTCCCACGGGAGGAGGTAGCCGGTGAAGGAAAGCAGGAAGGTGATGACGAGCAGGAGGACGCCGACGACCCAGTTGAACTCGCGCGGCGGCTTGTACGAGCCGGTGTAGAACACGCGGCACATGTGGAGGAAGACGGCGATCACCATGCCTTGGGCCGACCAGCGGTGCATGTTGCGCATGAGCTGGCCGAAGGTGACGCTGGACTCGATGTCCTTCATGGACTGGTAGGCGAGGTCGGCGGAGGGGATGTAATAGAACATCAGGAGGACGCCGGTGCCAACCAGCAGCAGGAACATGAAGAAGGAGAGCCCGCCGAGGCAGAAGGTGTAGGTCACCTTCGTGGCGTAGCGCTTGATCTTGACCGGGTGGATGTGGAGGAACACGTTGCTGGCGATGATCAGCGCCTGGTTGCGCTGGGTGTCCGGATACCCATGCCGGACGACCGACCGCCACACCGACGATCCGGTGATCTTGTCGGCCAGGGTTTGCTCCCGCCTCATGCCGTCCTCCAGAACCATCCCGGTGGTCGCGCCCGGCCGGCGCTTCCGTGAACCCGCCGGCGGCGGCGCCAGCGGCGCGCCGGCCATCCATTCGCGGCGGTATTGTCTGCCCCGTCCCGTGGCCGGTCAAGCGGCACAGGGCGAAACCGCGCACCGCTGCCCCGACCGCACGATCGAGACCCCGATTCACCGGGCAAACGAACGGGCCGACGCGTTGGCGGCGGCCCGGACCGGGTTTCGGGTGGGCGCAACAGGACTCGAACCTGTGACCTCACGGATGTGAACCGTGCGCTCTAACCAACTGAGCTATGCGCCCGCGTTTCGCTGGCCCGCGGAGTATAGCAGAGGCCCCGGCCCCGGGCGAGACCGCGCTATCTAGTCTTGTGTCCGGGCGAACTCCTTGTCGTACCATGCCGGTCCTTGCCGAGTCTCGACCCACCCCATGCGGCGCAACGTACCGACGAGGGCATTGAAGGCCTCGCGAGCCGGATTGCCTTTGGGCGGCAGTTCGGTCGCTCGGAACGGCCGGGCCGGCACGAATGCGCCCGAAACCAGCTGCGGGGCGGCCTCCCGTCCCGGCTGGACAACCCGGACGACGTACCTGGCGCGGTTTCCCCCTGAATTGGGAACGAGATCGATGCGTATTCGGGTCGTGCCGATCCGGCGATTCGTGGGAACGACAGGGCCACCCTGCTTCGATGGAACTGGGGCGGCGCGCACGGAGACGGAATCTGGACGCCCGTACACGTCGCTCGGGTCGAAGTCGTCGCGACTCGACCAATTCGACCCCTCGCAGGCGAGACGCGTCTTCCGGCTCCTGGGTAAGGGCTGCTCGGATACCAGCATGCGCGGTTGGCCCGCATCGGCGGTTCGACCGCAATGCGGGCAGGTGCGCGCCCGGCTGTCGTAAGAATCGCCGCAGGCACACGTCGGCATCGACCCGCCGTCCTCTTGACGACCCAGCGACGGAGCCGCCCGGACCCGCCCCTCAATCTGGAGGTTTACTTGTCTACATCAAGCATCCCGTTGTCAAATGAAACCCCTGTCCAACCCCTCCTCGCCATCGACGTCGGCGCAGGGACGCAGGACATCCTGTTGTTCGACCCGGCTATGGAGCCCGAGAACTGCCCGAAACTGGTGCTGCCGAGCCAAACCCAGGTCGTCGGCCGGCGCATCCGGGCGGCGACGGCGGCCGGGAAGCCGGTCCACCTTGCCGGCCGGCTGATGGGCGGCGGGGCGTCGAGCGACGCCGCGCGCGACCATATCGCCGCCGGATTGGCGATCACGGCCAACGCCGACGCTGCGCGCACCCTCCACAACGACCCGGCGAAGGTCGCGGCCATCGGCGTCGAGATCCGCGACGACGCCCCGGCCGGAGCAGTCGAGGTGCGCTGCGGCGACGTCGATCTGCCGATGCTGGCGGCGGTGCTCGCGCCGTTCGGTGTGGAGTTGCCGGAGCGCGTCGCCGTCGCCGTGCAGGACCACGGCTACCGGCCCGGCGCTGGCAACAACGAGGTCCGCTTCGACTATCTGCAAGGGTTGATCGACGGCGGCGGCGACCTTGCCCGGATGGTCTACCGCGGCGAAGCGCCGCCGGGGATGACCCGCATGGCCGCGGTGGCGGCGGCGATCCCGGGCGTCGTCCTGATGGACACCGGCGCGGCGGCGGTCCTCGGCGCGCTCGGCGATCCGCGCGTGGCGGAGGCGGCAGCCGTCACCGGCGCGATCCTGGTCAACGTCGGCAACATGCACACGTTCGCCACGTTGGTGAAGGGCCGCCGCTTGTTCGGCCTGTTCGAGCACCACACCGGCGGCATGACGACCGATCTCGTCGGCCGCCTGGTCGCGGGGCTGCAGCGCGGCGACCTCGACATCGCCCGCTTCCGCGAAACCTTCGACGGCCACGGCGCGGCGCTCGATCCCGCCTACGGCGACGAAGGCCCCTTCCCCTTCGTCGCGGTCACCGGTCCCAACCGCGCGCTGGCGCGGCCGCTCGGCTACCACGAAGCGGCGCCCCACGGCGACATGATGCTGGCCGGATCGTGGGGCCTGGTGGCGGGAGCCGCGCTCCAGCCAGCCCGAGCCGGGCAAGGGCGGGCGCGCGGCGAGGGGTGACGGCGTCTTCGGTGTTCCGAAACGCGCCTAGTCCTCGTCGTCGCAGAACGGGAAGCACTCGTCGAAGATCGTGGACTCCGGCCGGGCCGAGGAGCGATCGCCCGGCCGCCGCACGGTCGGCCACCGGTCGTCGCCGTCCTCATCGTCCCGCCCGAGGCGCGGGCGGCGGCTGCGGCTGCGCGGCGACTCGTCGTCGTCCCGCTCGCGGACGGTGCGGTCGTTGCGGCCCGGCGTCGGCGTGCGGATGGCGGTGACGATCGGCGGCGAGCCGGAGCGCCCCGGAGAGACGCCCGCCCGTCCGGTCGCCGCTTCGACGGTGGCGCGCACGTCCGGCATGTCGGCCACCGCGTCGGCCACGTCGGCGGCGATCGCGTCGGCCACGCCGCCGCCGCGCGCGCCCGGAACGGGCACGATGGTCGGCAATTCCACCGCCGCCGGCACGATCACCGGGGTCGGCGTCGGCGAGCGGGGATCGTCATCATCCGACGAACTCGGGGCGATGGTCGGGAGCGCGACCGCGCCATCTCCGGCGCCGCCCCGGCCGGGCGCGACGTCCACCGGCTCCAGCACCTGGGCCGGCGGCAGGGTGGCCACCGGTTCGCTGTACATCGGGGCGGGCGCTTCCGTTGGCGCCGGCGGCGCGGTCGGCAACGCGGTCGATTCCGGCGAGGTCATGCCCTCGACGGGCGGCCGGATGGCGCGCGGGGTCGGCGTCGGCCCGGCATCGGCCGGACCGGGCGTCGGCTCGGTCGTCGCGGTCGGCGCTGCGTGCGTGGGCGGTTCCACCGCGGGCGCTTCCGTCGGAACGGGCGTCGGGATGGCCGTCGGGTCCGGCGCGGCCGTGGGCGTCGGCGGTTCGACGGTGGCGAGCGCGAGTTCCTCGCCGGAGGGCGCGGCGATGGCGGTGCCGACCGGGGTGGGCTGGACGGGACCGGGATCGCCACCGGCGCCGAGCACGAGCACCACCGCCGCCAGCGCGGCAGCGACCGCCGCCGCGGCGACGAAGGCGACCACGGCGGGATTGCGCAGGATCGACAATGGGCCGCTGCGGGGCGGACGGACGGTAGCCATGAACCCCCTCGGGAGGCGGGGCAGCACGAGCGTTCGGCAAGAACCCTACCATCTATAAGACGCCACGCTGGCGTCGCCGGTTTCATGCCACGGCGACCGATGGTCCCGATCGTTGCCCAATGGTCCGCGCGGCGCGTCATTTCGCCGGCCCGGCCGACCGATTCGGGGCGCACCCACGACACATCCGGGGATCTGGGCCATAATCGATCATGGCGCCCGTACACGAACGCGACAGGCGGGCGATGGCAGGTCCACCGCGCGCCTCCGCACCACGGAGGAACACCACCATGCCGCAGGCACGGTTGACCCGTCGCACGGTCATGAAGTCCGCCGCGCTGGCTCCCGCCGTGGCGGCGGCGCGGGGATTGGCACGCAGCGGACAGGCGGCGGCGCAGACCGACGACGCACCGTTGCGGGGCATGAACGTCGTCCTGTTCATGACCGACCAGCAGCGCGCGACCATGCATTTTCCCGAGGGATGGGAAGACGAGCACCTGCCCGGCCTGCGCCGGCTGAAGCAGAACGGGATGTCGTTCGAGCAGGCGACCTGCAACACCTGCATGTGCTCGCCGAGCCGGGCGACGCTGATGACCGGGCTGTTCCCGGCCCAGCACGGGGTGAAGTACTGCCTGGAGGCCAACATGCCGGCCCCGGAGTACCCGCAGGTCGAACTCTCCGCCGACCTCCCCAACATCGCGACCGTCATGGGCTCCGCCGGGTACGCCACGCCGTACAAGGGCAAATGGCATTGCAGCAAGCCGGCGGACGTCAACACCGACCCGGCGCTGGTCCCGCCCTGCACCCCGGACGAAGGCTGGGTGCCCGAAGACGTCAACCGCTTCGGCTTCGAGCGCTGGAACCCGCAGGACGCCGGGGCCAACCAGTTCATCTGCCAGGCCGGCGGCGGTATCGTCAACAACGACGAGCGGTTCATGACCGACGATGGCGACCCGGACGAGGGCGAGGAGGGCGCGCTCACCTATCTCCGCTCGGAGGCGGCGCAGCAGCAGCCCTTCTTCATGACCATCTCGCTGGTCAACCCGCACGACGTGCTGGCCTACCCGGCCGGGTTCACGCAGTTCGGGTACGACGACTCGTGGCTGGAAAGCACGGGCATCGATCTGCCGGCGACCGCCGACGAAGACCTCTCCACCAAGCCATCGGTCCAGCAGCAGTTTTATCAACTGTCGGCCCCGTTGCTGCCGAAGGGCGCGGAGCAGCAGGAGAACTACCTCAACTTTTACGGCAATCTGATGAAGGCATCCGACGCCTACCTCGTGCAGGTGCTGGACACGCTCGAAGAGCAGGGCCTGCTGGAGAACACCCTCGTCATCTTCACCTCGGACCACGGCGAACTGGGCATCACCCACGGCGGGATGATCCAGAAGAACTTCAACGCCTACGAGGAGACCCTGCGGGTGCCGCTGGTCTACTCCAACCCGGCGCTGTTCCCGGAGCCCGCGACCTCCGACGCGCTGGTCTCGCACGTCGATTTCGTGCCGACGATGGCCGCCCTCGTCGGCGCGGATCTCGACGGCGCGATCCCCACGCAGGGCGCGGACTACTCGGCCCTCCTGCTGGACCCGGACGCGAAACCGGTGCAGGACTACACCGTCTTCACCTACGACGACTGGCAGGCCGCGCAGGCGAAGGGGCCGTACACCAGCGGCGCGAACCACATCGTCGCCATCCGCGAGGAGCGGTACAAACTGGCCCGCTACTGGGACCCGACCGGCGCCGCCCCGGACGAGTTCGAGATGTACGACCGGCTTGAAGACCCGAACGAGACCACCAACCTCGCCTGGTCCGGCTACAAGCGCACGCACGAGCAGGAACGCGCCTACAAGCGGCTGATGGACCGGCTCACCGAGATGGAGCAAACCCGCCTCCAGCCGCTGGCCTGACGGATTTGTTCGTCATCCCGAGCCTGCCGAGGGGTCTCGTCGTGCGTGGGAGTCCGGGAGAAACGAGATTCCTCGACGGGCTCGGGATGACGGGTCGGGCATGGGACGACCGCGACCGGGAGAACTGACATGCACACCGCCGCGGCCCGGGCAACCTCGCCGCTCGATCGCTTCGTCGGGGCCACGCTGACCGGCGCGCTGATCGTCTTCGGGGCGCTCACCTGCCTGACGATCCTGCTGACGATCGACCCCGGGCTCGGCAGCCGGGTGCTGTTCGGCGGCGTGCTGGAAACCGACGGAACGGCCGGGTTCGTCCTGCGCCACTGGGGCTTCATGGTCTTCGGCGTCGGCGCGTTGATGATCGCCTCGGCGTTCCGGCCGTGGCTGCGCTTCGCCGCGCTGGCGTTCGCGCTGGCCGAGAAGGCGCTGCTGGTCGCGATGGTCATCGGCAGCCAGTCCCAGCCGTGGGGCCCGGCGCTGCTGCCATCGGCGATGCTGGACGGGCTGATCTCGGTCTACTGCATCCTCTATTTCGTGAGCGCCCACGGTCGTCCGCAGGGGTGGGTGCGCGGCGGCGGGTGATCGTTGCCGGTGGCCCCGGCACGATTGGCGGTTGCGCAAATGCCCCGGCCAGCGGGACGCCCGGGGGTGATGGCGTTTGCCAAACCGGTCCGGGCATCGGCGTGGCGGGCGCGATGAATCGCGCCCCTACAGCACGGTTGATCTACCCCGCACTATAGGGGCGCGATGCATCGCGCCCGCCGCTGGTCCGGTACCCGGATCAAATAGGCAAACGCCATCAATCCCGGGCGTCCCGCTGGCCGGAGGATCGTGGCAACCGCCGTCGCCCTCGGGCGCTCCCGTGGCCGGAACCCATTGGCAATGCGCGATGCCGGGGCCGGCCCGGCCTCACAACCGGCCGATGATCGCCTCGCCGACTTCGCGGGTGGTGGCGGCGCCACCGAGGTCGGGCGTGAGGATGCCGGCGCCGGTGGTTCCTTCGATTGCCCGCATCACCCGGGCCGCGTCGGCGGCGAGGCCGAGGTGCTCCAGCAGCAGGGCGACCGTCCAGACCATCGCCACCGGGTTGGCGATGCCCTGCCCGGCGATATCCGGCGCGGAGCCGTGGACCGGTTCGAACATGCTCGGGAAGCGCCGTTCCGGGTCGAGGTTGGCCGAGGCCGCGATGCCGAGGCTGCCGCCGATGGCGCTGCCGAGGTCGCTCAGGATGTCGCCGAAGAGGTTGGAGGCGACGACGACCTCCAGCGTTTCCGGGCGCAGCACGAAGCGGGCGGCCATCGCGTCCACCAGCCATTGCTCGGTCTCGACATCCGGGTAATCGGCGGCGACGCGGGCGAACGTATCGTCCCACAGCGTCATCGCGTACTGCTGGGCGTTGCTCTTGGTTACGCTGGTGACCTTGCGCCGCTTCCGGGTGCGGGCTAGGTCGAAGGCGTAGCGGATGATCCGCTCGCACCCCTGCGCGGTGAACAGGGCGGACTGGACGGCGACTTCCCGGTCGGACCCGCGCCCGGCGAGGTTGCGTCCGCCGAGACCGGCGTACTCGCCCTCGGAGTTCTCCCGCACGACGACCCAATCCACCGTGTCGGCGGTCGCGTTGCGCAACGGCGACGGCACCCCCGGCAGCAGCCGAACCGGCCGGATGCAGGCGTACTGGTCGAACCCCTGGCAGATCGCCAACCGCAATCCCCAGAGCGACACGTGGTCCGGCACGCCCGGCCAGCCGACCGCGCCGAACAGGATCGCGTCGGCCGGGCGGAGTTTTTCCAACCCGTCGGCGTCCATCATGCGGCCGGTTTCCAGGTAGTGGCGGCAGCCCCACGGGTAGTGGTCGTAGGTAAAGGACAGGTCGCCGCCGCTGGTGGCCGCGAGGTGGTCCAGCACCCGCAACCCGATCGGCGTCACCTCCTGGCCGATGCCGTCGCCGGGAATCACCGCGATCCGGAATGCCTGTCCCACGCCCACGCCCTCCACGTCCTCTGCCTGCGGTTCGACGCTGCCATCTTCGCATCCGGCGTCGGCGTCGGCGTCGGCGTTGCCCCAACGCGCCGTCAGGATGACCGGTCGCCCGTGTCGCCAGGACCGCGGCGCGACCGGGCATGACAACGGCAACCTGTGGCAGGCTCACGCGAACCAGATCCAACCGCGCGAACCCGGACCGACCGCATGACCGACGGCGCACGCATCCTGGTGGTTGACGACGACGACGCGATCCGCGCCGCGCTCCGCCGCGCGCTGGCGCTGGCCGGCTACCAGCCGGTCCTCGCGGCGTCCGGCGACGACGCCCTGAGGATCGTGCGCGACGACCCGCCGGACCTCGTGGTCCTCGACGTGATGATGCCCGGCATCGATGGCGTCGAAACCCTGCGCCGGTTGCGGGCCGCCGATTCCGACTTGCCGGTGGTGATGCTGACCGCCCGCGATGCGGTGGCCGACCGCGTGGCCGGGCTGGATGCCGGGGCCGACGATTACCTCGTCAAGCCGTTCGCCACCGACGAACTGCTGGCCCGCATCCGGGTGCGGCTGCGCCGGCGCGCGGCCACCCCGGACGAGGCGCTGCGCTTCGCCGACCTCGTGCTGGACCCAGCGACGCGCGAGGTGCGCCGCGGCGAGCGGTCCATCGCCCTCACCGCGACGGAGTTCGACCTGCTCCAGTTTTTCCTGCGCAACCCGCGCCGGGTGCTCACCCGCGACCAGATCTACGACGCCGTTTGGGGCTACGCCTTCACCGGCGGCTCGAAGGTGATCGAGGTCTACGTCAGTTACCTGCGCGAGAAACTGGAAGCGGACGGGGAACCGCGATTGATCCAGACCGTGCGCGGCGTCGGCTACGTGCTGCGCGAGGAACCGTAGCCATGCCCGTCCGCTGGCGGCTGACGCTCTGGCAGGCGGCGTTGCTCGCGCTGTTGCTGGCGGCGTTCGCCACGGTCGTCTACGGCGCGATCGCCCGCGACCTCCACACCCAGGCCCGCGACGACTTGCGCGCCCGCCTGCCCGTCGCCGAACGGGCGGTGACGGCCGCGATCGGACGCGGCGTCATGGAGGGTCGCGGCGACGACGGCCGGGGCCGCCGCGACGGCAACGGGCGCGGCCGGTCGCCGGTCACGGCATGGTCGCTCGAGGACGTCCGGGACGCGCTGACCGACGCCATCGATGGTGACGGCCGCGCCGCGTGGCTGCTCGGTCCCGAAGGCCGCGTCCTCGCCGCCAGCGATGCCGGCTTGCCCGCGCCCGGCCCGGACACGTTGCCGCCGACCGGCGGCAGCGCGACTCTGGACATCGGTGGGCAGCCGATGCTCGTGGTGCGCGGATCGCTCGCGTTTGGTCCCGGTCGCGGCGACGCGATCTCGCTGGTGCTGGCCGAACCCACGCACGGGATCGACGCGGCATTGGCGCGGCTGCGGATCGTGCTCGCGGTGGCCGTCGCCGGCGGCGCGGCGCTCTCGCTGGCGGTCGGCTGGTTCGTCGCCGGCCGCGCCCTGCGCCCGGTGGACGCGCTGACCAGCGCGGCGCGCACGATCGGGGAAACGGGCGACCTCGCGCGGCGGGTGCCGGAGCCGCCCGAGGACGACGAACTGGGCCGCCTCGCCCGGACCTTCAACGGCATGCTGGCCCACCTCGACGAGGCATTCGCCCAGCAGCGCCGGTTCCTCGCCGACGCTGCGCACGAATTACGGACGCCGCTCACCTCGGTACGCGCCGACCTCGACGCCCTGCGCGCCCACCCGGAGATGGACCCGGCCGAGCGGGAGGACGCGCTGCGCGCCGCTGAGCGCGAAACCGCCCGCATGGGACGGCTGGTCGATGACCTGCTCGCCCTCGCCCGCGCCGACGCCGGCCCGTTCCTCCGGCCGCAACCGGTTTCCCTCGACGGACTGGTGCTCGACGTGATGCGTGCCGCCGAGCCGCTGGCGAGCAGCGCGCGCCTCGACATCAGCGACTGGGACCAGGTCGCGCTGGTGGCCGACCCGGACCGATTGCGGCAGGCGCTGCTCAACCTGATCGACAACGCGCTGCGCCATTCCCCGGCGGGCGGCACGGTCGCGGTCGGCCTCGCGCGCGACGGCGGCGAGGCGCGCATCGCCGTCCGCGACGAGGGGCCGGGCATTGCGGCGGAGCACCTGCCGCGCATCTTCGACCGCTTCTACCGCGCCGATGCGGCGCGCGACCGCGCCTCCGGCGGGGCAGGGCTGGGGCTGGCGATCGCCCGCGAAATCGCCGAGGCGCACGGCGGCCGGATCGAGGTATCCACCGCGCCCGGCGCGGGTTCGACCTTCACGCTGGTGCTGCCGCTGCCCGCCGAATAGGGCCGCGCCGCGGGGCGCCGCGAGCGTGCACCGGTTCGTTCTCGTGAGGCCGCGTGGACGGACAGGGGACATCTCGCAAACGAAATCCGGCCGATCGATCTGGAACCGTCGTCGCCGGTGGACGGGCCGGCGGCGCGGCCAGGCCAATTTTCTCGGTGTTTATTCGGTATTTTTTCGCCGTTTATTCGGTGGCGGTTTTCCCATGTTTACGCGGAAACCGGGTTTCTTCGGCAACCCTCCCAGCCACGCGGGCGCACCGGGGCGGGCGCGTTCAGCACTGGGTTCCGGCCGCTGGGGGTGGGAGGGGGAGCGAATAAACTCCAAATCGGCCAAAACTCGCGTACGTACGCGGCGTGCCACGACCGAATAAATTCCGAATAAACACCGAAAAAATACCGAAAAAACTGGCGGTGCGGAGCCCCGCCGGATGCCGACGTTCGCGGCGGGGAAATGCGCCCGGTGGGTACCCGCGACCAGCGGCGGCAGCGATGGCCACCACCCGGGTCTCGTATCGCGTCCGCGGCGAGATGTCCGGGGTGACGGCGGTTGCCCGAACTCCCCGGGCGGGCATGGTCCGTGTTGGCGGTTGCCGAAACAACGCGGCCATCGCCCGCGCCCGCCCGGGGTTTCAGGCGTCGCCGGTATCCGGATCAATTTGGCAACCGCCATCATCGCGCCCGCCCACCCGATGCCCGCCCTATTTTGGCAACCGCCATCAACCCCGGGTTTCCCGGTGGCCGGGGAATTTTCGTAACCGCCATTGCAGATCAATAGATCAGCCGGCGTCATCGCCGCCCGCCACGTCTCTTACCGTCTTCTTACCCTGCTCTGACCGCCGGTTAAGGCCGGTCTTCCATGCTTGCTGCATCGGGATCGATGAACCAACGGCTGACGATCCCCAGCCACCGTTCCGGACGCGGGCAGTGCCCGCCTCCCCCAATGCCGCCACCGGAGGCGGCAGGAGGACCCAACCCATGAACCCCTCGAACCTCAAGGCCGCGATCGGCGTCGGCGCGCTGGCCGGGGCGATGTTCCTCACCGGCATCGGCGCGCCCACCCTGCCGGGCGCGTTCGCGCAGGAGACCGCTCCCGCTACGCCGTCGGCCGTCACCGACGGCGCGGGCTCCGCGGCGACGACGAATCCGCGCCTGCAGGCGATGACCGAGCACTACGAGACGTTCCTCGGGAAGATGGCCGGCGAACTCGGCGCGACCGACGAGGAGGTCGATGCGGCGATCCGCGCCTCCCTCAAGGGCATGATCGACGACGCGGTTGCCGCCGGCGACCTCGCGGCCAACGACGCCACCGCCCTCAAGGAGCGGATCGACGACGCCGAGATCCCCGTCCTCGGGATCATGGGCCGCGGCTTCGGCGATCACGACGGTCGCGGCGGCCACTGGGACGGCGGCAAGCACCGCGGGCGTGGCGAGCGCGGCGACCGCGGGCGCTGGGACGAGAGCCGCGACGCCGAGACCCGCCCGGAGGAGGCCGACGATGCGGATGATGCCTCCGCCGAGCAGCAGGCGACGAACGGCGGGAGCATCGACGCCATCGCGCCGCTGATCTAGCGCAGCAGGCACGCGGGCAGCATCCGCCGCCCGCTCATTCGATCCCCGGTTTCCGGCGGGGTGGCGCTGAATGCGTCACCCCGCCTTCGTCTTCGATGCCCAACCCGATTGATGGTTGCCGAACCCCCGTTCGCCCTTCGAAGGAACGGACCCGTGACCTCCCGTCGTGATTTCTGGCGAACGCGGGAGGGCACAGGTCCCTCCCTTACGAACGCCGGGACATCGCGGGTTCGACGTTCGGGGATGATCGACCGAGCGCGATGCCACCGGACCCGTGCGGGCAAGCGGCGCGGAACGGTTGCCGGGCGCCGCGCGTCAGGGATGGTGCGACCGCCTTTCGGCCAGATCGGCGGGCCCCACGGGACCCGCCGCCCGTCGATGACGGTCGATTGCGTGCTACGGTAGGGATGGTCCGCGGCCCGGACGGGGCTTCGCCCAACCGCCGGCCACGCGCCGCCCGACAACCCGGTTCGCTCCCGCGGAGGGGATGCATGCGCGCCGCTCGCCGTTTCCGGCACGGTCTTCCCGCCGTCGTCAACGCCATCGCGGCGCTGGCGATGCTCCTCGGGCTGCTGGCCCCGCTGGTCCCGTTGCCGGCGCCGTTCGCCCCGTTAGCGGCGGCGGCAGCCCAGCGGAGATCGGAGCTTCCCCCACCCCTTCCCGCGCCCAGCCGGGCCACGGCGGTCGGCGATTTCCAGACGTCGATCGGCTGCCCGGCCGACTACGACCCGACCTGCCCGGCGTCGTCGCTCGACCGCGCCGCCGACGGCTCGTTCGCGGCGTTCCTGCCGATCCCGCCGGGCAACTGGGCCTTGCGGATCGCGGCCGAAGCCGACCAGGTCCGCTTCCTCGGGGAAAACGGCGACCCGGACGGCGCGGATATTCCCCTGTCGATTCCCGACGGAGCGGCCGGCGCCTACGTCGCCTACGACCCGCGCACCGGCGAGATCGTCGCCGAGTCCTCCCCGGCCGAGGTCGCGGTCGTCACCGAACTGGGCGATGAAATCCCGTTGCAGCCGCTGCAGCGCGGCGGCTACCGCGCCACGTTCGACGCCCAGCCGGGCGTCTACGGCTTCCAGGTCCTCGTCGATGGCGCGCCCGTCGCCCAGGACCAGATCAGCCTCGACCAGCCCCAGCGCGTCGTCGTCGAAACCGACCCCGCCGGGCAGGTTTCGCTGCTGGACACCCTGCCCGACGCCGAATTGATCGTGGCCCGCGTGGACGAAGCGGGGCAACCGCTGCCAGGCGCGTGCTACGCCGCGGTGGCCGGCGACGACCTGCTTGGGCAGGCCTGCGACGCCGACGACGGCAGCGATGACGGACGGATCGAAATCCGTTTCCCGGACGGCGTCGAGCCGGGCCGAGCCGACCTGATCGAGACGCTGACGCCGCCGGATCAGCAGGCCGCATCGGAGCAAGCCGTCGAGATTGGACCCGGCGACAACGACGTTACCGCCATCGTCCCCGGCGCTGGCCAGCCGGCGAGCGAACCGGTCCAGCCAGGCGAGGAGCCCACAGCCGAAGATCCCGCCGCCGCGCCGGGCCAACTCGTGGTGCGCTTCGAGAACCGGCGCGGCGAGCCGATTGGCGGCGGCTGCGCGACCATCGTCGAGTTCGGCTTCGAGGACTGCGACGACGACCAGGACGGCGAGATCGTCTTCGAGGGCCTCGGCCCCGGCGTCTACACCGTGCGCCAATCGGCCGCGCCGGGCAACCGCGATCCGCTGCCGGACCAGCAGGTCGAAGTCGGCCCGCAGGGCGGCGAACTGACGTTCCGCCACGGCGTCGCCGGTGCGCCGGAAGGTGACCTCGGAGCCGACACGCCGGCCCCGGACGAGACGCCCGAGCAGCCGCCGGCGGTCGAGACGCCGCCGGTCGCCCCGGAAGTCGAGGACGGCACGCTCGAAGTCGTGGCCACCACGCTCGAAGGGCAACCCGTGCCCGGCGCCTGCTTCATCGCCACCCCGATGCTCGGCGGCGACGCCATCGAACGCTGCGACGGCGACGACGGCGCGAACGACGGGCTGATCGCGTTCGGCGCACTGCCGGCCGGACCGTACCGCATCGACGAAACCCTGACCCCGGACGGCTTCGCCCGCGTGACGGCGCAGGTGGCGGACGTCGCCGCCGGCGTCCCGACCCGCGTCGGCGCGATCTACCAGGCGCTGGAACCGGCGGCTCCGGCCGTCGGGCAACTCGCCATCGACGTGGTGGACCCGAACGGCCAGCCGCTCGGCGGCGCGTGCTTCGACCTCGCCGGGCCGGAGACCATCACCGGCGTCTGCGACCAGGGCAACGACGGATCGCTCACCGTGCCCGATGTCCTCGCCGGCGATTACGTCGTGCGGCAAGTGCAGTCGGCCGACGGGTTCCAGCCGGCGACCGACCTGACGGTGACGATCCCGGCGGGCGGCGAAGCCCGCCTGCTGGTCGTCAACGAACCGGTCGCCGCGCCGCCGACGGAGACGCCTGCGGAAACGCCCGCGCCGACGCCGACTGCGACCCCGGAACCGGCGATCGGCCCGATCGCGACCGAGGAACCGACGGCAGCGCCGAGCGAGACGCCGCCGGCGACCGAGCCTGCCGGCGGTCCCGCTGGCGGTCCCGCTGGTGGTCCGGCCGACGGCACGACCGGCGCGCTGCTGCTCGCCGCCTTCGACGATGTTGGCCAGCCCGCCGCCGACGGCTGCTACGCCGTGTTCGGCGACATCGTGGTCGAGGTCTGCGACAACGACGCCAACGACGCCGACCCCGCGCCGGGCCGCATCGCGATCCGCAACCTCGCGCCCGGCTCCTACGACCTGTTCGAGACGCGGGTGCCGCCGGGCGTCCGCCCGGCCGCGGCCGGGATCAACGTGGACGTGGCGGGCGGCGACCTCTTCGAGATCGACTTCCGGCCGGATGAAGCGCCGACCGCGACGGCCGCGCAGCCGGCGCCGGCAACCCCGTCGCCCGCCGAGACGCCGGGACCGACCACGCCGGACGCCGGAACCGTCACCCCGGTGCCCGGCGCGGGCGCGCTGGTGATGCGCTCCGAAGACGAGGCCGGCAACCCGCTGCCCGGCGCGTGCTACGAGGTGACCAACCCGTTCGGAACCTTCGGCCCGTTCTGCGACGACGAGAACGACGGCGAGGTCATCATCGCCAACGCCACCCCCGGCGAGGTCGAGGTCGAGCAGGTGCGCGCGCCGCAGGGCGTGCCCGCCGCGACCGCCTTGCAGCGGTTCCAACTGGGCGAGGGCGAGACCCGCGATGTCGTCTTCACGCCCGGTCCGGAAGCCGGTTCGCTGCGCATCGTCGGCGAAACCGCCGAGGGCGCGCCCGCGCCCGGCGCGTGCTACGCCATCGCCGGTCCCGCCGCCGGTCCCGCCTGCGACGACGATCCGCAGGACGGCGACCCGACGCCCGGCTCGCTGCTGATCGAGGGACTGCCGCCCGGCGACTACGCGATCTCCGTCACCCGGCCTGGCGCGGGCTTCGCCGGTGGCGAGGACGGCGCGGAAGCGACCGTCGTCGCCGGGGAAACGGCGACCGCGCGCGTCGTGTTCGAGGAAGAACCGCGCACCGGCTCGCTGGTGGTGACCGTGACCCGCGGCGAAGGCGTCGAGGGCGGGTTCTGCGTCGATGCGCTCAACGGCACGCTGCCGAACGGCGCGGTCTGCGACGACGCGGCCGGCGACGCCGACCCCGCGCCGGATCGCGTCCGCATCGACGGCCTGCCGCCGGCGACCTACGGCATCGTCGTGACGGACCTGGGCCCCGGCGTCGCCGTGCCCGGCGCGCAGGAAGCCGACGTCCGCGCCGGCGAAACGGCGGAACTCGCGTTCACGCTGGAGATGGACGCGCCGACGACCGGCGACATCGTCGTCCGGCGCGAGGATGCGTCCGGCACGCCCGTCGCCGGCGGTTGCTTCGCGCTGATCGACGCGGCGGGCAACGACGTTGCGAACGCCTGCGACGACGACGGCGACGGTGTGACCCGCTTCGGCGACCTCGCCCCGGGCGACTACGCGATCGAAAACCGCCAGTCCCCGGCCGGCGGGCCGTGGCCGGCGCGGCAACCCGCGACGGTTGCCGCCGGCGAGGAGACCGAGGTCGCCTTCGCCCCGCTCGGGCTCGGCGCGGTCGCCGTCGGCGTCTCGTCCGCCGGGACGCCCGTTCCCTTCTGCGCGACGCTGACCGGCAACGGCCAGACGATCGACAACCTGTGCGACAACGGGAGCCCGGTGGCCCACCCGCTGGGCGGCGCGGATCTCGTCGATGCCGACCCGGCAGTGGGCGCGATCCTCGTCGGTGGCCTCGCCGAGGGCGGCTGGACGGTCGCCGTCGGCAACCTGCCGGGCGGTTTCGCCACGCCGGACCCGCAGCCCATCGCGGTCGAGCGGGACCGCACCTCGACGGTGACCTTCGACCTGCCGCGGCCCATCGGCGACCTCGTCGTCTTCGTCGAGAACGAGGACGGCGACCGCCTGCCCGGCACCTGCCTGACCCTCACCGACGAAACCACGGACGCGAGCAGCGAACCGATCTGCGACCAGGGCGACGACGGCCGTCTGGGCTTCCCCGACCTTGCCGCCGGCGACTGGACCCTGCGCCAGGTCGAGGTCGCTCCGGGTTACCAGGTCGCGGCGGAACAGCGCGTGACAGTCACGGGTGGCGAGCAAACCGAGGTCACGCTCGTGCTCGAACCCGTTCCGGCGACGCCGACGGCGACGTTAACCGCGACGGCCGCGCCCGAGGCCACCCCGTCCCCGACGGCGACGCCGGAGGGAACCGCCGAAGCGGAGCAGCCGGCCACGCCGGAACCCGGGCCGGGGGTGGACGACCTCTCCCCCACCCCGGCACCGTCGCCCACGCCGGAACCGGCCGAACCGGGAGCGGTCGAGATCGTCGCCGTCGGCGAGGACGGCGCGCCGCTCGGGCTGCCGGGCGCGTGCTACACCGTCACCGAAAACGGTCAGCGCATCCGCGCCTGCGACAACGACAACCGCGACGCCGACCCGGCCGAAGGCATCGTCCTCATCGAGGACGTCGCGCCGGGCGGCTACACCGTCGCCCAGACCCGCGCCCCGGAAGGCTACGTGCTGGCTGATTCGGTGCGGGTCCGGGTGCTCGAAGCGGAGGTCGCCGAGGCGAACCTCGTCAATAGCCCGATCCCGCCGGCCTCCGGCAGCCTGCTGGTCACCACCAGCGGGCCGGACGGCTCGGCGCAGGGCGGGGCGTGCTACCGCGTGCTCGACGGCGACGGCAACGTGCTCGCCGCGCTCTGCGACAACGGGCCGGGCGACCTCGATCCCGCGCCGGGCGCCGTCGGCTTCGCCGGCCTGCCGGCCGGCGGGGTGACGGTCGAGCAGACCACCGCGCCGCGCGGCTACGAAGCCGCCGAGGCGCAGTCGATCGAGATCGTCGGCGATGCCGAGGTTCCGCTGGCGTTCACCAACCAGCCGCTCGCGCCGGAGACCGGCAGCGTCGCGCTGCAGGCCTTCGACGAAACGGGCGCTCCCGTTGCCGGGCAGTGCTTCATCCTCAACCGCGACACCGAGCAATTCGGCCCGTTCTGCGACGACGCCGACGACGACGGCGATCCCAACCCCGGCATCGTGCTGGTGACGGGCCTGCCCGTGGGCGTCTACGAGGCGATCCCGCAGGTCACCGGCGCCGTCCCGTCCGATCCCGACACGGCGGAGGCCGAGCAGCCGTTCGTGGACCGGCGCACCTTCACCCTCGCCCGGGGCCGCGACAACCGGCCGCTGGAGGTCCGCATCAACATCCGCCGCCAGCCGGTGCGGGACGGCGACCTGATGGTGAGCGTGCGCGACGAGCGCAACCGCCCGCTGGCCGGCGCGTGCTTCGAACTGCGCGACGGCAACCGGGTGGCCGCGTCCGCCTGCGACGGCCAGCGGGCCGACGGCGACGGCCGCGACGGGCAGGTCCGGTTCGCCGACGTGCGGGCCGGCCGCTACACCCTCGTCCAGACCCGCGCCGCGCGCGGGTACGAGCCGGCAGCCGACCAGAACGTGAATGTGCGCGCCGGACAGATCCGGCAGGTGGGCGTGCAGAACCTGCCGATCCGGGCGGCGAACGGCAGCATCACCGTTACCACGGTCGATCCCGCCGGCGATCCGGTCGGCGGCGCGTGCTACGCCGTCCAGCGCGGCGCCGGCGCGGCCACCACGCGCTGCGACGACGCCAACGACGGGACGGTCGAGTTCACCGACCTCCAGACCGGCGCGTACCTCGTGCGCCAGACCCGCGCCCCGGCGGGATTCCTCGGCGGCAACGACACGGCGGTGCGCGTACTCGCCGGCGAGGCGGTCGAGGTGACCGTCACGGTCACGCCGCGCCCCGGCAGCCTGCTGATCCGCAAGACCGACACGGCCGGGGCCGCGCTCGGCGGTTCCTGCTTCACGCTGATCCCGAAGGACGGCGGCGCGGGCTACGAACTCTGCGACGGCGACCCGAGCGACGCCAACGGCGCGGACGGGCTGATCCTGCTCAACGGCGTCGCCCCGGGCGACTACGTCCTGCGCGAAACACGCGCGCCGGGCGGCTTCACCCCAGCCAACGACATCGACGTGACGATCCGCGCCGGCCAGCGGACGGAGACGATCATCCGCAACGCCCAGATCCCGCCGCCGCCGCGCCGGGGCGACCTGAGCGTCGTCAAGACCGATGCCGCCGGCACGCTGCTGGGCGGGGCCTGCTTCGCGCTGGTCACCGACGACCGGGTGGTGGCCGGGCCGCGCTGCGACATCGACGACGGGTCGCGCGACGGCGTGACCACCTTCCGTGGCGTGGGGATCGGCGAGTACCTGCTGCGCGAAACGCGGCGGCCCTCCGCCGACTACGCGCCGGTCGGGGACCAGCGGGTGACGATTCGCGAAAACGACCTGGTCCGGGTGCAGGTGGTCAACACCCTGCGACCGGGCCGGGTGCTGGTCCGCAAGACCGACACGGCCGGGCAGCCGCTCGCGGGCGCGTGCTTCGACCTCGAAGGCGACAACGCCGGAGGGGCGTGCACCGACGCCGCCGGGAACGCGCTCTTCTCCGGGGTGCCGGCCGGCACCTACCGGCTGGTCGAAACCGACGCGCCGGCCGGGTTCGAACCGGTCGCGCCGATCAGCGGCGTCGTCGTCAACCCCGGCGCGACCACGGTGCTGGACGTGGTGAACACGCCCGCGCCGCCGGAACCGGACACCGGCAGCCTGCAGGTGCTCAAGTTCATCTGCCCGGCCGGCGAGGATGGCGAGTTCACCGCGATCTTCGACTCCTCCAACCCCGGCGCGGGCAAACTCGGGCAAACGGCCGGCTGCGTTCGCGGCGACGCCCGCTTCCTGCTGGAGCGCCCGGACGGGACGGTGACGCCGTTCGAGTTCTCGACCGGCGCCGCCGGCCGCTTCCTGACCACGCTTCGGGCCGGCGAGTTCGTGCTCACCGAAATCTCGCCGGACCTGCCGGGCGATGCGTCCGAATCGGTCCTCGTCTCGGTCAATCAGTTGACGACGGTGGTCGTATTGAACTTCGTCGCGCCGCCGGCGCCGGAACCGGCCAGCCTGGTGGTCACGAAGTACACCTGCGCGCCGGGATTGCGGGGCGTCCTGTTCGAGGACTTCGTGACCGGCTGCGCCGAACCGCGGGCGCTGACCAACGACACGGTCTTCCGCATCGACGGGCCGGTCGCGGCGCGGCGCGTCACCGGCGACGGCGGCGAACTCGGCGTCACCCGCTTCCAGAACCTGCCCGCCGGCGATTACCGGCTGCGCGAGGACGTGCCGGTCGGCGCGCCGGTGACGGTGTACGCCTTCTGCGGCGCGGACCCGAACGCGCCGGACATCCGGGCGGTCGGCCGCGAGATCGGGCTGCGGCTCGGCGAGGGCGCGGCGGCGGCCTGCACGTTCTTCAACGTGCCGGACCCAGTGACGCCGACGACCGGCAGCATCGTGGTCCACAAGTACGCCTGCCCGGTGAGCGCGCCGCCGCCGGGGTACGACTTCGATGCCAACTGCGCGCCGCAGGGCGCGGGCGTGCGCTTCGCCCTCTCGTTCTTCGACGGCGAGCGGTTCGCGCCGCGGGCGACCGGCGCGACGGGAGCGGACTCGCTCCTCACGTTCATCGACGCCGCGCCGGGCACCTACCAACTGACCGAAATCGGGGCGGGCTGGTGCCGGGCCGAATCCGACAGCGTGGACGCCAACGGCAACGTGATCGTCGTCGCCGGGAAGCGCGCCAACGTCTGGATCTACAACTGCATCGGCCCCAAGCGGCCGCCGAACACCGGGGCCGGGCCGGGCGCGGCTCTCGCGCCCGCGCCCGGACTCGCCGCCGACGCGGCGCCCGCCGTCAGCATCGACGCCGGGGCGAGCATCGTCTCGCTGCGTAGCGAGCGCGGTGCGACCACCGGTCCCGCTCACATTTCCGGCCGCTGGGGGATCGCCCGCACCGCGGCCTGACCGGGCGGACCGCAGCCGAAACGGTGATCAACGAAGAGCGGGGAGGGCGATGTGCCCTCCCCGCTCTCGTTGCCGAATCCCTGTATCCGCTCGATGGTGGCCGCTCGTGCCGCCGGAGGTGGACGAGGGAGGGCGCAGGTCCCTCCCCTGCCTTCGGCAAACGCAGCGGGTGCGGGCAGCAGGGAGCGGGTTCGCTATCCCCGATCGTCGCGACGGCCGCCCTGCTTTCCTCCGTCGCGCCCGGCGCCCGCCTCGAGGACCTGGGCGCTCTTCGCCTTCTTGCCCTTCTTGTTCTTCCCCTTCTTGGGTTGGAGCGTCAGCGCGGTCGCGGCGCTGTGGTTGCTCGAGCCAACCGCGGTGATCGTGGCCTTCTTTTTCTTCGTGCCGGCGATCTTCACCGTGGTGCTCGCCGAACCGGACGCATCGACGTTGACGGTCTTCAGGGTGCTCTTGCCGGCCTTGAGCGTCACCCGCTCGTTCGCGCCGAACCCGGCCAGTTTCACCTTCGCCGTGCCGTTCTTCTTGACCTTGCCGGTCGAGGTGATGGACGGCGCAACCCGGAAGTCGATGCGCTCGCTGCGGCTACCGGTGCGGGCATAGATCTCGTGGGCGCCGGTCGTGGCCGCGGGAATCGACACCGTGACCTTGCCGGACCCGTTGCCATCCACCTTGCCGGCGCCGATGGGGCGGCCATCGAACGTGATCGTGATGTCCTGACCCACCGGGAACTCGTTCAGCGAGACGATGACGTTGGTTCCCACGGTGCCGCTGGCGGGCGATACCGCGATCGGCCGCGTCGCGTTGGTCAGGAACCGGCTGTCGGCCGTGTTCCAGTGGTTGCTCAGATAACTGCCCGGCGTTGGGTTGGTGCTGAAGTAATCGTCGTGGTTGCAGTCGAAGAGGTCGAGCTGCGCCCAGACGCCGGTGGTGCACACGAAGCGCATCTTCGGGCTGGACGGGCTGTCCCCGTAGCACATCAGGTCCCGCTCGTCGGTGCAGTGCCAGCCGCCGGTGTCGTTCGGCGCGCTCTGCTGCACCCCGCCGAGGTTGTGCATCACCTCGTGGGCCGCCGTGGAGCCGCCCCAGCAGCCGCTGTCCACCCGCGCGTAGGCGCTGCCGGTGTTGTTGTGGTTGTCCTGGGTCTTGCGGTCGTCGTTGCGGATGGTCCCGATGCCGCAGTACATCTTGGAGTCGGCGAACAGGAGGTAGTTGCGGTCGTAGCGGTTGTACCCCTTGGCGCGCAGGGCATCGACGGTGCCGCCGAAGGTCTTCAGCGCCGCGGAGGTCACGCCGACCGGCGTGACGACGGGCCGGCAGGAGGCGTCGGTCACCAGCCGCACCTGGCGGTGGCCGCCCGTGAGCTGGGCGCTGTTCTCGAAGATGGTGTTCATGTCCGCCACCCAGACCGGGAACGAGTCGCGGTACGCGTTGAACCGGTTCCCCGGCGCACCGTCGGTGGGGTAGACGTAGAGGACCTCGAACCGGTAGCCGGACTTGCCGTCGTCGAGGCAGGCGGCGCGCGGCGCGATTCCCTTGCCGCGCACCGGCTCGACGCTGCGCTTCGGGTCAAAGCCCTCCGGCGCCGGGTCGTCGCCGTGGGTGCACAGCGGGATGCCGTCAACCACCGTGACGTCGAGGCCGCCGCAGACATCCTCGACCGACGAGGAGCGGATGTCGCGCAGGATGGCCTTGCCGCTGGCTTCGAGCCGCTTGCCGGGGTCGCTGTCCTTCCCCTTGCGGGCGTCCGCCTTGCCGTCCTTGCGGGCGGCGGCGAGGGACATCGCCGGCCCCTCCAGCGTGCCGCCGGAGGCCAGGACGTCGTTCTGGACCGCCATCCCGGAAACGATCAGCAGCAGGGCCGCGACGACGAGCAGGATGCCAGCGACGGGACGCGGCGCGAAGCGCCGGGAGCGTTCGCGGGCGGGTTCGGACGCGGAATTGAGCACGAAACGAGACACGACGTTCCCCCTCGCCAAGGCACGCGCCAAGGCGACATTCACGAGCGATCGGGCTGTGCGATCGGGCTGGATGCCGGGCGATCCCGGCGATCAACGGGTGGCCGCTACGAGCCGAGGAACAGGACCGGTTCGCGATACTGGTCGTGGTCCCCGGTGAAGCCGGCCGGGTGGGATTGGGCGACGGAGGCCTGCGTAAGCAGCCAGTTCCTCGCCTGCGATTCGCTCGCGTCGGGGTGGTCGGCGGCGAAGAGCGCGAGCGCACCCGCGACATGCGGCGCCGCCATGCTGGTGCCGGTCATCTCGATCGTGCCGCCGTCCCGCAGCAGCGAGAGGATGCAGACGCCCGGGGCGGCGATATCGACCGCGCTGCCTTGGTTGCTGTAGGCCCAGAAGGTGTCGTCCTGGTCCCCGTGGCAGGTCTTCTTGCCCGTGCCGCCGGAACGGCCGTCGGAATCGGCGAAGGCCGACACCGCGATCGCTTCCGGGTAGGCGGCCGGCACGAAGTGCATGTTCGCGCCGTTGTCGAGGACGTCCTGGCCGGTGTTGCCGGCGGCGACGACCACGGGGATGCCCGCGTTCGCCACCTTGCGGATCGCCAGTTGGTAGGGTGTGTTCTGGCTGTTGGTCTTCGTCATCCAGCCGCCGAGGCTCATGTTGACGACGTCGATGGTGGCGCGGTTCTGGTACACCCAGTCCAGCCCGGCGATGACGTCCGACACCCAGCCGACGGCCGCGCCGTTCTTGTCCGGTCCCAGCACCCGCACCGACCAGATGCGGGCGTTCGGGGCGATCCCGACCACGCCGCGGTCGTTGTCGGTCGCCGCGATGGTCCCGGCGACGTGCGTGCCGTGGCCGGTGAGGTCGTTCCAGGCCTTGCCGGAGCAGCCAGGGCCGTCTTCCCGCCTGCAGGAGACGCCGCCCGCGACGTTCAGGTCGTTGCTGGCGGTCACGCCCGAATCGATGATGGCGACGTCGGTGCCGGGGCCGACCGATCCGGTCCCGTTCGTCCCGCCATCACCGGGATCGCCGGGGTTCTTCGGACCCTTGTCCCCTTTGTTCCCCTTATTCTTGCTGCCCTTGTTCTTGTTGCCCTTGTTCTTCTTGTTGCCGTTCTTCTTGCCCTTCTTCGCCTGTTTCGCTTTCTTGGCCTTCTTGGCCTTCTTGTTCTTCTTCTCTGCCTTCGCCCCGCTTGCCTGATCTGCCGCGGGCTGGTCGCCGCCGTTTACCTGACCGATGCGCTGGACCCCGGTCGGGACCACCTGGCCGGTGGCTTCCATCGGGACGTCCGGCGCGATGGCCTTGACCCGGCTGGAGCGGCTGCTGCGCGCCACGGCGACCGCCGAGACGTCGCCGGCGAATCCGGTGAAGACGTGGGAGTAGATGTGGACCGGTTCGACGCCCATCTCGCGGGCGGTCGCCCGCGGGTCGGCGCCGTCGGCGAGCACGAAGATGGCGAGGTCGCCGCCGCGCTTGCCGCCGGCCTGCTTGCGCTTGCCGCCGCCCGCCGCGTCAACGTCCGTCAACGCCGTGCCCAGAGAGGCGAGGACGACGGCGATCGCCAGCACGACACAGGCGATCGCATTGATTGCCCGGGCTCGCGCGGTCACCACCGAAAGTCCCCTTCGCGCCGGTCTGCGCTCGACGGATGTCACCCGTCAGTTCATGTTTGACTCACCGAAGACTAACGTAATTTTCACCTTTATGCATGGCTCATTTGTCGGATTCTCCCGTGGTCGGTTTGTGCGGCCCGGGCACGGCACAATCGGGCGAGGCCCCGAAACCCCACCGCTTCGGCGACGTTCGGTCCGCACGGTCGCCAACGGCGCTCGTCGGTGCTTCGACGCGCGCCGGTAGCGCGCGGGGAGCTGGGTTCCTGCGCGGGCCGCTGCGCTTCATATTCACATCATGTTGTCCGGTCGCTTTGCGCGCATCCGCCGGATGGCAGATACGGGTGGCCGATCTCCCGGGGGCGCTGCGCGACGCCCGTGAGCCCGGCCCGCCGCGCGACAGAGGAGCCGTCAATCCGGCCCGCGGGCGCTCCCTCGGCGCATCACGCGGGTTCCGCCGGGTGGCAGACGGCGGCGCGCCCTGGCCGTCGGTGCAGGGCGGAGGCAGCGCCATGCGTCGGAGCGGTCCTTCGCCGCGCACATGGCGACGCGGCCGCGGCGGGTCGTCCCTGCCCGGTCGTCGGCAATTCAGGCGCGGTTCAGATTCGGTTCCCGAGGGAGATCGGTCGTCGCGGCGGAGCATTGGCCAGGATCGGCGCAGCCCCCGGCGGTGCGGGGCTGCGCCATTGCTGCCGGCGGGCGAACCCGGGGTTCGCAAGACCCCACCGAACATCGGGAGGGGGCAACGCCGGTTGGCGCCGCTACTACGGTGCGGGAACTGCCGAGGGGGAGGTGCAGGCCATTCCTGCAACCCAATGCCGGCGCGCCCTGGTTCGCGCGGGCCGCCCGCTCGCCGACCGGGCCGGCGGTACGAGCCATGCCTTTCCGACCCTGATGCGCTTACGGAACGCTCGATGGGACAGGGCCCACGCAGGACGGCCGGAGGCCGTGACGACAGAGCGCGGGCCCAGCGCCGGGGGGAACCTGCCGCCAATCGACGGCCGCATCCGGGGCGTGCGGCCGTCGATTACTCGGGCGCAATCCAGACGTGCCCTTTCGGGATCGTCCTAGGACCCGCCGCCAAACCAGAGGATGCGGTGGGCGCCGTTGCGAAGCCCGTAGGCGGCGTAGTCGTCGTCGCCCGGGGCAACGGACGCTTCGTCCATGAGCCACCCCTTCGCGTCGTCCGGCGTGGCGGCGGGGTTTGCCGCGAGGAAGCGGACCAGCGCGCCGGTGACGTGGGGCGTGGCCATACTGGTGCCGGAATAGCGGATCACCCCGCCGTTCGGCCGAAGCGAGGAGATGCACGCGCCCGGTGCGGTGATATCTATTTCTTCGCCGTCGTTGCTGAAGCGCCAGAACACGTCGTCCGGGCTGCGGTCGCAGGTCTTCGGCCCCTCGCCGCTGGCGGGCGGCAATCCGTTGCTGTCGGCGAAAGCAGCCACGGTGATCACTTCGGGGTAGGCTGCCGGCACCCGCGTGGCGACGTCGCCGCCCTGGTTCCCGGCGGCGACCACCACCGGGATGCCGGCATCGACCACGCCGCAGATGGCCGCGTGGAGCGCATCGCCGAGGCACGACCCGTCGTTCGTGCCGTCGCCGGCCAGGCTCATGTTGACGACGTTGATCCTGGCCTTGTTCTGGACCACCCATTCGAGCCCGCAGATGACGTCCGACCAGCGCCCGCTGCCGTCGTCGTCGAGCACCTTGACCGCGTAGATGTTCGCATTCGGGGCGATGCCGACGCTGTCGCGCTTGTTGTTGAGCGCCGCCACGGTGCCGGCGACGTGGGTGCCGTGCCCGTTGCGGTCCCGGTACGGGCCGCCCTTCACGCACGACTTGCCGCCGACGACCCGGATGTCGCGGACGCGCGCGACGCCGGTGTCGAGCACGGCGACGCCGATGCCGTTGTACCCGCCCGGCGTGGTTTCGATCCGGCGGTACCCTGTGGGCACGCGCTGCGGCCGGACGACCTTCTGCCGCTTGTTCTTCTTCTTTTTCCTGTTCTTGCCGACCGGATCGACCGGCTCGCCCTGGATGCGCACGATCCCGTCCGGTTGGATCTGGTTGACCGAGCGCGAGGAGCGGGCGGCGGTGACGGCCCCGGGCGGCAAGGCGGCGGCGAACCCGGTGATCGCGTTGCGGTAGACGTGCACGGGCTCGACGCCGAGCGCGGCCGCCGCGGCGACCGGGTCGGTCCCCCGCGGCAGGACGACGATGGACAAGGCCGCGTCGGCCCGCGCGCGGTCGCGCTCCCGCGCAGCCGCCGTCCGCGGCCCCGCCACCATCGGCAGCGCCGAGGAGACCGCGATCACGACCGCCAGGATCGCCATGACGGCCCGCGCCACCGCCTTGCCCAACGTTCCGCGTTCGACCGCCAACGCCACGCGCACCTCCGTCGTCGTCCCGCCCGGCGCCCGCCGCACGAGTCGGTTCCCTTCGCCAATCGCCACCAACTTTACGTCAAGATGGCGCGAGGAGTCATGCGGGAACGGGTCGCCGGGCGACTCCAGGAGCGCCCGGCCTACCGGCAGGAGGCCCCGGAACACGTGCGCAATTCGGCGAGCCGCGCCTTGGCGGCGGCGGCTTCGGGAGGATCGGACCCGCCGTTCGCCATCAGGTTAGTGGTTTCCGCCGGATCGGTGTTGTAGTCGTAAAACTCGGCTTCGCCGGTCGCATGCTCGTAATACAGGTAGTCCTCGGTCCGGATGCCGGCGCCGATCGCGGGACCCTGGAACAGTTCGATGAGGACGGCATCGCGATCCCACGGGTCCAGCAGCGACCGGCCGTCCATCTTGTTGGCGGATTTTCCAGCGAGCGTCAGCGCCGTCGGCGCGATGTCGATCGTGGACGCCAGCCGCTCGTCGGCGCCGCCGTCGAACCCGGGGCCGAACGCCAGCATGGGAATCCGCAGCGAGCCGTCGTAGGGCGTGCCCTTCTGAAGTACGCGGTGCTCGCCCATCATGAACCCGTTATCGCTCATGATGAACACGTAGGTGTTGTTCGCCCGGCCGGAGCTTTGGAGGGCGTTCCAGATCCTGGCAATGGCTTCGTCCGTGGCGAGCAGGGTCCGCAGCCGGTTTCGCTCGAGTTCGTCCAACTTCATTTCGCCGGCTTCGTCAATCCTTGGCAGGTCCTGCACCCACTGCGGCTTGTCCGACACGTCGATATCGTTGTGTGCGTCGCCGCGTTCGAGCGTCACGTCGGAGAACGCTCCGCGGTGCCGCTTTGCGGGAGTCGCCGGGAAGTGCGGCGCGGTCGGGGTGAAGTACAGGAACAGCGGTTGCCGTTTCGGCGTCTTCTTGATGAAGTTCACCGCCAGTCCGCCCAGGATGTCCGTCTTGTACGCCTGACCGCGGTATCGCTTTGTCGAACCGTCGAAGTTCAGCGGAAACTTCTGGTAGTTGAACGTCACCGACGCGGCCCAGTAGTCCCAGCCTGCCGGGGCATCCTCTTTGCTGCGGAACCCGTTGATGAACTTCCCGATCAACGCCGTGCGGTACCCGGCCCGGCGCAGCGTGAACGCCACCGTCTGGCGCTCCAGCTTGTTCCGCTGGAACGCCTTCCAGCCGCCGGGGGTCCTCCCGGCCGTGGAATTGGCCAGCACGCCGTGGTTATGCACGTACTTGCCGGTGAGGATGGTGGTGCGGGACGGGCAGCACACCGGCGTCGAGACGATGAAGTTCGGGAACCACGTGCCCTTGTCGCCGAAGATTTCCCGCGTCTTCGGCAGCGCCTGCCAGTCGGACGCCCGCATGTCGTCCGTCACGATGACGATGATGTTCGGGGCGGACGCGCGCGCCTCGCCGAGTGACGCCAGCGGCATCGTCGCGAGCAACGCCAGGAGGACGCCCAGCAACGCGAACGCGCGGGGCAACCGTGGACGATTCATCCGGGTCGGACTCCTTGGGCTGCGGACTTCACATCAACGCCGCTCCACGGGACGCGCATCGCGCGCCCCGCAGGACGGCGTCGGGAGCGGCTCCGCTAACCGGAAACGGCGGCGATGCACTCCACCTCGACCAGCGAGCCCTTGGGAAGTTTCGCGACCTGGACGGTCGAGCGGCCCGGCGGGTTGTCGCCGAAGTAGCGGGCGTAGACGGCGTTGAAGCCGGCGAAATCGTTCAGGTCGGCGAGGAAGCAGGTCGTCTTGACGACCGTGTCGAACGACGCCCCGGCGGCGGCCAGCACGGCCTCGAGGCTGCGCATCACCCGCTCGGTCTGCTCGGTGATGCCGCCCTCGACCAGTTCCATCGTCTCCGGATCGAGCGGGATCTGGCCGGCGGTGAAAACGAACCCGCCCGCCACCACGCCCTGCGTGTACGGGCCGATCGCCGCCGGCGCGTCACCCGTCTGCACGATCCTGCGTTCGCCGCCCGCCATCTCCCGTTCCCTCCGCGCATGCCGAATCGCGAGGCAGTCCCGCCCCGTCCACGGGCAGGAGTCTAGCCGCCGCTCAACCAGCGGCACAACGCGCCACGTCGTGCGGCAGGAGTCGGGACCAGCCGCCCATCGTGTACGGACACCGCGTGCGGTATACTCCCTCCCGCGTCTTGCCCGCAGCCTCGTTTCGGAGCACCGATGAGCGCGACCGCCCCGGCGAAGGGGACGCCGATCCTTTCGCGCCCGCTCTGCGGCCCGGTTCCCCCATCCGCCCTTGCCGCCGCCCGCCTGTTGACGCGGATGCTGGCGATCGCCCTCGTGTTCGTCCTGGCCGGCGCGGTCGGGTTGGCCCTCTACGCCCAGAGCCACGCCGGGCGCGTGTTCGAGGGCGTTTCGGCCGCCGGAGTCCACCTGGGTGGCATGACCGAGGTCGAGGCCCGGAGCGCCCTCGACGACGCCTGGCGGGCGTGGGCCGCTTCCCCCCTGGTCATCGAAGCGGACGGCGCCGAGCGAACGCTGGTCCCGGCCGAGGCGGGCATCACGCTCGACCTCGACGCCAGCGTGGACGCCGCGATGGCCGCAGGTCGCGACGGCTCCTCGTGGCACCGTTCGCAGGTTTGGGGTCGCGGGCTCGTCGCCGGCATCGAAACGCCGCTGGTGGTCACGATCGATCCCGCGCGTTCGCCCGCCGCGCTGGCGAGCGCGGTCCCCGGCGTCGCCCGCCCGGCCACCGACGCCCGGATCGCGATGGACGCCGACGGCGCACCCGCGCTGGTGCCCGACCGTGACGGCGTGGCGATCGACGCGGCGGCCACGCTGGCGCTCGTCGCCGACCGCGCCCGCTACCTGTCGTCGGAACCGGTTGACCTCAAGACCGTCCCCGTCCCCGCCGCCGTCGCCAGCGCCGACCTCGCGCCGGTGCTGTCCGAGGCACGGGCCGCCGTCGATGCGCCGCTGGTGATCCGCGGCGGCGGCGCGACGTGGCACGTCCCAGCCGCAGACCTCGCCCGCGTCGTCTCTGTCGATCCGGAAACCGGCGGGCTCGCCGCCGACGAGCGGGCGCTCGCCGGGCTGGTCTCGTATCTCGCTGCCGAAATCGACCGCCCGGTCGCCAACGCCGGACTCGCGGTCGAGGACGGCCGCCTGATCGCCACGCCCGCCGTCACCGGCCGCGACGTCGATGTCGAGGCATCACTGGAGCGACTGGAAGCGGCCCTGCTGCGCGGCAGCGACGAGGTCGCGCTCGCGGTGCGCGAAACCGCCCCGGCCATCGACGACGCCACCGCCGAGCGCGCCGCCGAACGCGGCGAGGCCCTGCTCAGCGGCGGCATGACGCTGACCTGGAGCGGTGGACGGGCGGCGCTCGGCCGCTCCGACCTGCTGCGCGCGTTGACGATCAAGACGAACCCGAAGCGGGACGAACCGTTCACGCTGGGGCTCGACCCCGCCGTGCTGGATGAGACGCTCGCGCCGGTGGCCGAGGCGTTCGACCGGCCGGTGGCGGACGCCTCCTTCCGTTATGCCGAGGGCGCGGTGATGCTCGCGTCGGAGGCGAAACCCGGCCGCGAACTCGACCTCGACAAGGGCATCGAAGCGATCATCGCCGCCTTCGGCACGGAACCGGCCCCGACGGTGACCTTGCCCGTGACCACGATCCAGCCGCGATGGACCGGCAAGCACCTGGCGTCGATCCGGCTGGGCACCGACGTCCTCGGCGAAGGCGGCACCTGGTACGGCGATTCCAGCGATCCCCGGCGGCGCAACGTCGAACTGGCGACCGCCAAACTTGGCGGCTGGCTGGTGCCGCCGGGCGGCACGTTCTCCTACGCCGAGCACATCGGCGCGGTGGACGAGGCGTCCGGATTCGTCACCGGGTACGGCATCATCGAGGCCGGCGGCGCATTCACCACCGCGCCGGTCGTCGGCGGCGGCATTTGCCAGGTCAGCACCACCATCTACCAGGCCGCGTTCTGGGCCGGGCTGCCGATCGTGGAGCGGTACCAGCACCCCTACTACATGCGGCTCTACGGCGAAGCGCCGAGCGGGCTGCCCGGCCTCGACGCGATGGTCAACATCGATCCGGACTGGACGCTGGACCTGCGCTTCGAAAACACCACCGGGAACTGGATCGTCGTCGAGGCCTTCGCCGACGGTCAGAACGTCTGGTCGCGTATCGTCGGCACCGACCCCGGATGGACGGTGGCGGTGGCCGAGCCCGAGATCACGAATCAGGTGACGGCCGACCCAAGGATGTACTTCACCGACTCGCCGGAACTGCCGGCAGGGACGGAAAAGGTGGTCGAGTCGGCGACCGACGGGTTCGACGTCAGCATCACCCGGACCGTCTCCAAGAATGGCAAGGTGATCGACGAGTACACCGTCACCAGCACGTTCACCCCGGCACGCAACTTGACCATGCGCGGTACGGGCCCGGTCGCCTGACCCATACGGCTCTCCGTCGAGGTGTACGCAACCGGGGCCATCCGGAACAGGTACCCGGGCGGCCAGGGCGTCCGCCACGCAACCCGACGTGTCCTTGGCAAATTCGCTGCGAGCATTCGGGCACGACCGGGCGTTCAGCGGCACGGGCGCTTCGCCGAGCGAAACGCCGTGCGCCGCGCAGCGGTTTGAATATTCGACGGGGACGCAGCGCCCTCCCTCGCAACCGGCGTCCTGCCGCCCGCGACGGAGGGCGCGACACAGGAGGACGATGGGGATGCCGGATCGGCGGAGCGTACTGAAGGGTGGACTGGGCCTGGCACTGGCAGCCGCCGTGCCGGCCGCGCGGGGTTCCGCGCAGGACGCGGGCGGGGCGTGGATCGACGTGCCGGCCTACGCCCAGCAGCGCAACCTCAGTTGCGAGTTCGCCGCGCTCACGATCGCCACCGCCGCCTTCGGCGCCTGGATCTCCGAATACGAGTTCGAGGCGCTCGTGCCCCGCTCGGAAAACCCGCACTGGGGGTTTCGCGGCGACATCCACGGCTGGTGGGGCAACACGGACGACTACGGCGTTTACCCCGAACCGCTCGTGGGCGCGCTGGCCGCCTACGGGTATTACGGCGAGGTGATGTACGCCGCGGGCAACCCGTGGGCGATCCGCTCGCGCCTGGATGCCGGCATCCCGGTGCTGCTGTGGCTCGCCTTCCAGGGCGACCAGGGCTCCTACGGGACGGCGAACGACGGCTCGTCGTTCCTGTTGATGCCGGGGTACCACGTGGTCGTGGCCAACGGCTACGACGAGGGCGGCATCCACGTCGCCGACCCGGCGACCGGCGGGTTCGCGTGGTACGACTGGGGGACCATGCTCTGGATGTGGGAGATCATGGACGGGATGGCGCTGGCGGTGTCGCCGTACTGATCGGTCACCTGGTAGCCGCGCCGAACCACCCGTGCCATCGAATTGCCCACGCTCGCTCCCAACGCCGACGAGGGAAGTAACGTGCGTCGCGGCCAGCACCTCCGCAACGCGGACGGTGCATGCCCGATCTCGGCGGCTACGTGTCGAATCGCGCCGGGCCCGAGTGACCATCTGGCAAGGAGGTGACCATGGGTCGGGTATGCGTTGCGGGCTTCTCGGTGTCGATTGACGGGTTCGGCGCGGGCGTCGATTAAAGCCTTGCCGCTCCGCTCGGCAAGCGGGGCGAAACACACCACGAATGGATGACCGGAACGCGAATGTTCAAGGCGATGATCGGAAAGGACGGCGGCACTGACGGCATCGACGACGCGTTCGCGACCCGTTCGATGCAGGGATTCGGCGCGTTCATCCTCGGTCGAAACATGTTCGGCCCGGTGCGGGGCGCCTGGCCGGACGAGACATGGAGGGGGTGGTGGGGCGACAACCCGCCCTATCACGCCCCGACCTTCGTGCTGACCCACCATCCGCGGCCGCCGATCGTGATGGACGGCGGCACCACGTTCCACTTCGTTGCCGACGGCATCGAGGCGGCGCTCCGCCGCGCGAAAGAGGCGGCAGGGGATGGCGACGTCAAGATCGGCGGCGGCGTGGCGACGGTCCGCCAATACCTCCAGGCCGGCCTGATCGACGAAATGCACCTCGCGGTCGCCCCGGTCGCGCTCGGGCAGGGCGAGGCCCTGTTCGCCGGCATCGACCTGCCGGGACTCGGCTTCGAGATTGTCGAACGCGCATCGACCGCCTCGGGGACTCACCTCGTCTTGCGTCGTTGAGTTTCCTGCGCGAGAACCGGGCACGCTCCGCCGCCGGCTTCGTTCACCGTCGGTAGCGTCCACGGAATCAGTCTGGCAAGGTCGGTGGCAACGTGCTCACCCCGCCTCGCCGCTGACCTTGCCGGGCGGTGGGGTCTCGTGGTCGATCGCCGGTACGGCGTCGGGAGCGAGCCGGATGCCGGTGGCGCGCAGGTGCTCGCCGGGCCGGTCGCCCTCGCCTTGGTGGACCCCGAACAGCACGGCGACGCCCGGTCCCATCTCCTCGAACTCGGGTCCGCTGAGCGCGGATCGGTGGAAGAAGTACTCCTCCCCGTTCGGCCCGATGATGAATCCGTATCCTTCGACGGGAACGACGCGATCGACCGTTCCTTGCATCATCGCCCTCCGCTCGTCTCGCCGGGTTTGCCCGGATCGCGACTCCGGTGTGTCGGGGACGATGCCGCAAGGGGCGTTCCCGCCTTCCTGCCGGCGGCGGCTCGCGCGATGGCCCGATGGAGCGGTGGCGTGGGTTCGGTGGCGGATGTCATCGGCACCCGCTGCCGGCCGGACGTTCGGCCCGTCTTCGGCGTCGTTCCCAATGCCCGGGGATGATGGCGATCGCCGTATCGATCTGGACACCGGCCACGCCCGCCCGGGGTTGATGGCCGCATCGATTTCGCAGCCGCCATCAACCCCGGGCTACGGGAACGAAATGCTTCCCGGGCTGGGCGCCGCTTCAACAGGCAGCCGTCACCATCCCCGAGCATTCCGCGGTGCCGATACGTGCCGCAACTCGACAGGTTATCGCCGCGCCCGCTAGCATCAGCGGGCGACGCGCGGCCTGCACCGGGTTGCCCGTCCCAGCCGAACGCCCTCGCGAAAGGTCCCCGATGCCGACCCCTTCTTCCCGCCAAGGCCTCGGCGGGATTCCCAACCGGCGCCTGCTCGCCGCCGGCGTCATCGCCGGCGCCGCCCTCGGCGGCTGGGCGCTCAGCCGCAATCGCGCGCCGTCCACCAACGTCGGCGACACGCCGGGGATGATCGATTGGGAGCGCGTGCGCTCCATCGCCATCTCGATGAACCGCGGCGCGGCCATGACCGCGCCCGAACGCGCCGCCCTCACCGAGCGCTACCGGGCGCTCGCCGCCCGCTGCGAGCCGATCGTCGCCGCCTATACCGGCGACACGCTGCCGCCCGGCGCGGAACGCACCTTCGCCTTCGACCGGGTGGACTGGATCAACGCCAACATCGACGGCTTCGCCCGGATGTTCGCCCCGCTGGAAGCGCTGAACCCGTCCACCGGCGGCTCCGCGGCGACCATGCTCGTGGGCGGGCTCAACCAGACGGTGGCCTCCACCGAGGTCGGGTTGCTGCTGGGCTACCTCGCGCGGCGTGTGCTCGGGCAGTACGACCTGGCGTTGCTGGGCCGGGAGCCGCTGGAAGCGGGCAAGCTCTACTACGTGGAGCCGAACATCGTCGCCGTCGAGACGCAACTCGGGCTGCCCGCCGAGGATTTCCGCACCTGGCTGGCGCTGCACGAGATCACCCACGCGTTCGAATTCGAAGCCCATCCGTGGTTGCGCGAGCACATGAACGGACTGCTGGAACGGTACTTCGACCTGCTGCGCGACGACGCGGAACGGCTGCGCAAGGAGGGCCTGAAGGGCCTCGGCGCGTTCGTCGGGCGGGCACGCGCGGGCGGCGGCGACGGCGGCTGGATCGCGGCCCTGATGACGCCGGAGCAGAAGGTGATCTTCGCCGAGATGCAGGCGACGATGTGCGTGGTGGAGGGGTACTCCAACCACATCATGAACGCGGTCGGCAAGGACCTGCTGCCGACCTACGAGCTGATCGCGCGCCGGTTCGCCCAGCGTCAGCTCCAGAAATCGCCCGCCGAGCAACTCTTCGCCCGCCTCACCGGCCTGACGGTGAAGCTGGAGCAGTACCGGCTGGGCGAGGCGTTCATCGACCGCATCGCCGCCGAGCGCGGCCACGCCACCGCGAAGCGAGTCTGGGATGGTCCCGAGTACCTGCCCGACATGGACGAGATCCGCAATCCCGAGCGCTGGCTGGCGCGCATCGACGCCCGCGACCGCGCGCTGGAACGCCGCGCCGGGGAAACCGCCACCACCTGACGGAGGGCCGAGGGCCGAGGGCCGAGGGCCGAGGGCCGAGTGCCGAGTGCCGAGTGCCGAGTGCCGAGTGCCGAGTGCCGAGAATGGTAGGCCGGGCGCGCCGCGGGCCGCTGCGTGCTTGCCGACTCGCCTGCTTGCCGACTTCGCAACTCGGCACTTGTCGTATCGCGGAGCGTCGCCATGCACGTCTACCTCGAAACCGAGCGGCTGCTCCTGCGGCGGTTCACTCGGGACGATGAGGACGACCTCGTCGCGCTCGACGGCGATGCGGAGGTGATGCGCTACATCACCGGCGGCGCGCCGACGCCGCGCGAAGAGATCCGCGACGACGTGCTGCCGGCGTTTCTGGCGTACTACGACCGGCCGGACGGCTACGGGTTCTGGGCCGCGAACGCGAAAGACGGCGGCGAGTTCCTCGGCTGGTTCCACCTGCGCCCGCTGCCGGAGGATCCGCCGGACGTGCCGGAGTTGGGCTACCGGCTGCGGCGGTCCGCGTGGGGCAAGGGCTACGCCAGCGAGGGCGCGCGGGCGCTCATCGCCAGGGCGTTCTCCGACCTCGGCGCGCGGAGGGTGACCGCGTCCACGATGGCGGTCAACGTCGCCTCCCGCCGGGTGATGGAGAAGGCCGGCATGGCGCTGGTGCGGACATTCCACGCCGATTGGCCGGTCCGCATCCCCGGCGACGAACACGGCGACGTCGAATACGCCATCACCCGCGAGGATTGGGAGCGGTGGCGGGCGCAGCGCGCGGCCGGTTCGTCCGGAGCCCGCTAACGGGCCGCCCTCGTGTCGCAACGGGATAGGTCCTGCCGAGACGTCCGGCTCGTCCGTCGCCCTCGACGGCGCGCCGGTCGCAGCCTCGGCACGAGGGTTGCATGGCGACGGGTTCCGGCGGGCGACGCGGCGGCGCGTCGCCGCCGGGAATCCAGACGCTTCGGCACGAAGGGCGGCGACATGAAGGCGAAGAGAATCCGGGGATTTGCGACCGGCGCGGGCGCGGTGGCGCTCGGCCTGACCATCGGCGCGGGCGGTCTCGCGGCGCAGCCCGGCGACGAACTCGCGGCGGGCATCTTCGAAGGAACCTGCGGCAGCCCCGGCGACAACCGGCTGTTCGACCTCGGCGACCTCGAAGCCACCGATGATGACGACCGGGGCCGGACGTCGACCATCGCCGGCACGCCCGTGGCGGGTCCGGTCTTCGAGGAAGAGGACGACATTTCGGCGTCGATCGACGAATTGACCGCCACGCCCCACGTCGTGCTCGTCTTCGCCAGCGACGCCGCCGATGCCCCGGTGGCGGCCTGCGGCGAGATCACTGGCGAGGCGAGCGACGGCCGGCTGCGGGTGACGCTGGAGCCGGTCGATGGTTCCGGCATCGGCGGCGTCGCCACGTTCCGGCCCGACAACGACGATACCGACGACGACGATGACCAGACCGAAGTCCTCGTCCAGGTCCAGCGCGGCGTCGAGGCGACGGGCACGCCGACGGCCTGACTCGTTGACAGATCGTTGGCTCGGCCCTATGCTGCGGTTCCGCCGCGATGCGGCAACCCTGCTCGATGTCGAAACACGGAGCCTTCCCATGGAACGGATCGACGCCAACGCGGCAAGGATGACCGGCGCGAACGCCGGCTCCGTGCGCCCGCGTGGCGGAGCCGTGCCCTTCGCCATGCCGACCGGGAGGCCCTCCGTGTCGCCGGAACCGTGACCGTTCGCGGTCAGCATCGGGTTCCCGCCGCGGGCGAGGGTTTCTCCCTCGCCCGCGGTTCTTTTTTTGCCTGCCGACCTGCCGCCACAGCGAGGACGACGCGCATGCTGCTCCAGGAACGGAAACGGACCGACGACGATCCCCTGCACCCGATACGCGACCGCACGTTCCCGGCGGTCGTCGTCGATGGCGTGAGCAAGCGATTCGCTTCCAAACCGCTGGCGCCGTGGAAACCGGCCAAGATCGTGCCGGCGGTCACCGATGTCTCGTTCGAGGTCGGCCGCAACGAGATCTTCGGCATCCTCGGGGCCAACGGCTCCGGCAAGTCCACCCTGATCCGGATGATCTCAACGCTGCTGATCCCCGACGACGGCCGGATCTCCGTCTTCGGGCTGGACGTGCGGAAGGACGAAGCCGCCGTCAAGCACCTGATCAACCGGGTGTCGGTCGAGGCCTCGTTCTTCAAGAAGTTGTCGCCGGTCGAGAACCTCGCCTACGCGCTGCGGCTCTACGGGCACTCCGGCGCGGACGTGCGGAAGGAGATGCTGAGCACGCTCGACCGGCTCGGTATCTCCGAAGACAAGGCGAAGCAGCCGCTGGAAGAACTGTCCCGCGGGATGCAGCAGAAGGTCGCCATCGCCCGTGCCTTCCTCACCTCGCCGGTGCTGCTGCTGCTGGACGAACCGACGACCGGTCTCGACCCGCGCTCGAAGCAGGACGTGCAGGTGTTCGTCCGCCAACTGCGCGACGAGCACGACGCGACGATCCTGCTCTGCACCCACGACATGCACGAAGCGGAGGAACTCTGCGGCCGGATGGCCGTGATCGAGAAGGGCCGGCTGGCGGCGCTCGACACCGTTGACGGGCTGAAGCGCCGATTCGGCGCGGAGATGGGCAACCCCGAGCCGACGCTGGAAGACGTCTTCATCCACCTCACCGGCCGCTCGCTGGCCGACGACCACGGGGAGGGCCAATGAGCGCGAACGCGACCTCGCGACCGAATCCGCTGCCCGGCGCGCGCGCCGGGGCGTGGCGGCAAACCCGGGCATCCTGGGCATTCGTCGAACGCAACTTCTACCTGGTGCGGCGCTACTGGCACCTCGAACTGGCGTTCCTCGTCTTCAACGTCACCTCGGCGATGAGCGTGCTCTACATCGGCGAAGCCCAGATGCAGCGCGACGCGGCCGGCGGCGTTCCCGCCGACCAGCGGCTCGACCTCGTGCTCTATCTCGGGATCGGCACCGTCGTCTGGGCCTACCTGCGGGCGGTCTTCGCCAACGTCGGCGAAATGGTCGCCTGGGAGCGCTGGGAGGGGACGATCGAGTACACGATGATGGCCCCGATCTCCCGCCTCACGCACATGCTGGGCGTGTCGCTGTTCAGCATCATCTACGGGCTGGCCCGCTCGGCGCTGTTGCTGGCGGTGCTGGCGCTGTTCTTCAGCGTGGACTTGAGCCGCGCCAACTTCGGCGGGGCGACGCTGGTGCTGCTGGCCGGCAGCCTGAGCTTCATCGGGTTCGGCATCATGGCGGCCACGTTGCCGCTGCTGTTCCCGGAGCGCGGCGACGAGATGACGTTCGTGATCTCTTCGATCCTGCTGCTGGTCTCCGGCGTCTACTACCCGATCTCCGTGCTGCCGGACTGGATGCAGCCGCTGGCGACCATCTCGCCGGCCACCTACGTGCTCGACGGGATGCGGGCCACCCTGCTCGACGGCGCGGCCACGTCCTCGCTCGGCGGGGTCATGCTGCCGATCCTGCTGCTCGGCGCGGCATCGCTGCCGATCGGGCTGGCGGTCTTCGGCTGGGCCGAGCGCTACGCCAAGCGCACCGGAAAGCTGAAGCGCAGCGGGTAGGCCGGGCATCGTCGGGGCGACGCTTTCCCGTCATCCCGAGCTTGTCGAGGGATCTCGTCGATCGTCCGTACCGGAGAGAAACGAGATCCCTCGACAAGCTCGGGATGACGGGAAAGAGGCCGCGCCTCCGGACCTTCACTTCTGCTTACCGGTTACGCCAATCGGCTACGATCTCGCCGAGGGAGACGCATCGGGAGCAGGCAACGATCGACGTTGTGGCGGACAACCTGGAGGCGATCCGCGCCCTCTGCCGCGAATACGGCGTGTCGCGGCTCGACCTGTTCGGCTCGGCCTCGACCGGAGAATTCGTGCCGGGGAAGTCCGACATCGATTTCCTCGTCGAATACGCGCAAAACGCCGACCTGGGTCCGTGGATCGGCCGCTACTTCGAACTGCGCGACCGGCTGTCGGCATTGCTCGGCCACCCGGTCGATCTCGTCATGGCCGGGGCGCCAAGGAACCGGTTCGTCATCCAGGGCATCGAAGAGAGCCGGCGGCCGCTTTATGCTGCGCAGGACGAGGGCCTACCTCGCGGATATGCGGGAAGCCGCCGCGTACATCCGCGAACTCACCGATGGGCACAGCGAAGCCTCGTACCGAACGACCAAGCCGCTCCGGCAGCTCGTGGAACGCACCTTCGAGATCATCGGCGAAGCGATGCGGCGGTTGCTCCACCACGACCCAGCGATCGCCGAGCGCTTCCCCGATGGCCGGAAGATCGTGGCGTTTCGCAACGTCATCGCCCACGATTACGACGCGATCGACGATGGCGTCGTCTGGACGGTGGCCACGACGGACGTTCCGAAACTCGTCGCGATCATCGACGCGATCCTCGACGAAACGGCGTCCGGATGACCTCCCGTTCGCTGGGCAAGATGTGGGCCGGTGCGCCCATTCGGACAACGGCCCTGTCGAGCGCGCTCGACAGGGCCATTCACGCACCCAGCGGGATCATCGTCCGGCCAAGCCACCGGCGACGGTTACCGCTTCTCTCCGAACGGCTCCGGGCCCTTGGCGATGGGGACGCCGACCATGCTCCCCCACTCCGTCCACGAGCCGTCGTAGTTGCGCACGTCGGGATGGCCGAGCAGGTACTTCAGCACGAACCAGGTGTGGGACGACCGCTCGCCGATCCGGCAGTAGGCGATGGTCGGCTGGTCCGGCGTGATCCCCTGTGCCTCGTAGAGGTCCTTCAACTCGACCGCGCTCTTGAAGGTGCCGTCGGTGTTTGCCGCCGTCGCCCACGGCACGTTGCGCGCGCCGAGCACGTGGCCGCCGCGCTGCGCGCCTTCCTGCGGGTAGTTGACCATGTGGATGACTTCGCCGGTGTACTCCTGCGGCGAGCGCACGTCCACCAGCTTCGGGTCGCCGGACTTGACCATCGCCATCACGTCGTCGCGGAAGGCGCGGATCGAGAGGTCGGCCTCCTGCGCGACGTAGTCCGTCTCCGGGTAGGTCGGGTAGCCCCGCTCCATCGGCCGGCCCTCGGCTTCCCAGAGCGAGCGGCCGCCGTTCATGATCCGGCAGTCCTCGTGGCCGTACATCTTGAACAGCCAGAAGGTGTAGGTCGCGTACCAGTTGTTGCGGTCGCCGTAGAAGACCACCGTCGTGTCGTTGGCGATGCCGGCGCGCTTCATCAGCGCCTCGAACCCGGCCTTGTCGATGAAATCGCGCGCCACCGGGTCCTGCAAATCGGTGTGCCAGTCGAGTTTGACCGCCCCCGGGATATGCCCGAGGTCGTAGAGCAGGATGTCCTCGTCGGATTCGACGATGCGCACCTTCGGGTCGTCGAGGTGCTCGGCGACCCATTCGGTCGAGACCAGCACCTCGGGGTGGGCGTAGCCGGTGGACTGGAGCCGGGGATCGGTGGCGACCATCGCGGTCCTCCTTCATCGTGTCGTGGGGAAGCGCGCATCGCGCCCTCGTCGCTCCCATCATGCCATCAGCGATGATCTTTATCCAGAACTGCGATTCCGGCTGCGCTGCCACGACGCCGCCTCTTCGGCGTGGCCGAAGGCCGCCGCGTTGCCCATTCCGGCCAGCATCGCGGCGCGCACGATGGAGCCGATCTGCGCGAGGTGGGCGCGGTCGTGGGCGACCCACTCGGCGAGCAGATTGGGGATCGTCACCTCGCCCACGTCCGGGTGAACGCCGGCGACGGCGAGGTCGGTCGTCGCCAGTTCCCGCACCACCGAAACGCCGAGGGCGCGCACCTTGGCGAACTCGTCCAGCAGCGCCTGGGCATCCTTGTCGCAATCGCCGCGGGCGGCGGCGACGGCGTCCGGGTCCCAGCGCTCGAACACCGACCCCGGCGCTTCCCGCAGCAGGATCACGCGGTTGAGGAACGCCCGCATGTCCGCTTCGGTCAGGTGGCCGAGGACTTCCAGCGCGCACCACTCGCCCGGCGCGGGCCGCCAGCGACGCAGCGCGTCCGGCATCCCCTGCAACTCGGCCCAGACCATCGCCGGGGTCGCCGTCAGCATCCGCTCGATGTCGGCAAGGGTGCAGCCCGGTGCTTGCGGCAGGTGCGGATCGGTCATCGGTTCTCCCCTCGGGCGCCTACCGAAGCAGCACATGGCAGCGCGCTTTTCGGCTCCCCCGCTGCTATGCGTCCCCGGGCAGGCGAACGTCGAGCCCGTCGATCGCGAAGTCCCTAAGGTTGGAGGTGACGAGGATCGCGGTGGTCGCGAGGGCCGTCGCCGCGATGACCGCATCCGCCAGCGCCAGGACGCGCCCGCGCCGAGCGAGCCGATAGCGAATCTGTCCGGCCAGAATCGCGATATCGAACGTCGCCGGCACGACGTCGAACGGCTCCAGGAGCGCTCGCGCATCCGCCTCGTGCTCCGGATCGATCCCGGAGAGAAACTCCGCCACCGTGACCGCCGAAACGAGCAGGACCCGACCGGCAGCCAGCCGCTCGGTCAGCCACGCTTCGGCGTTGCCGCGCCGCCGGCTGGCATCGATCAGGACCGTCGTATCGACCACGATGGCGCCGGGCATCATCCCCCGCCACGGGAATCGTCGGCCCAATGATCGGGCCAATCCCGGATTTCCCGCAGCCACGCCGCGGTCGATTCCGGCGTCTCCCATTCAGGGATCACGGTGTCCTGCAAGCGAGCGAGTCCCTCGCGGAATGCGGCGATGCGGCGAATCCGGTCGCCGATCGCGGCGCGGACGAACGCGTCGCGCTGCGCGGCGCCTACAACCTGGTCGATCGCCGCGACGAGGTCCGATGGAAGGCTCACGTTCAGGATGACGGTATCGGGCTTCGACGTGTGTGCGACCATCACGGTCTCCTTCGATTACCTCGATGGTACCGCACGGTATCCGCAGACTCGCTCAGGCCCCGGCCGCCCAGCGGACGATGCCCTGCCAGAGCGGCGCGTAGCCGGCCCAGGCGCAGAACTCCGGCGGCGCCCAGTGCGGGCCGCAATCCGAAGCGAAGGCGACGGCGCGACCCTGCCCGAACTCCCACGCCGCCAGCAGCGGATCGGCCGCGTTTCCCGCCACGGCGGCCACCGTCGCGCCCGGCTTGCCGACGAGTTTGTTGTAGCCGAGTAGCGCCGGCCATTCGGCGTCCAGCCCGGCCACGGTCGGGTGGTCGGCGACGACCCGCACCGCGGCCCCTTCCGGCGTCTCCACCCGGTCGTCGCCGGGCACGAGCGTGACCGGCAACGCGTCTTCGAGCGGGCTGCCGCCGTAGCGCCCCTTGCCCTCGATGCCGTTGAAGGTCAGGTAGCCGCCGACCATCACCAGGCCGCCGCCCTCGGCCACCCAGTCCCGCAGCAGCGCCAGCCGGTTCGGCATCGCGCGCGAGCGGACGAACGTGTCGGGGTGCAGCAGCAGCGTGTTCGCGCCGATGTCGGAGAGGATCACGGCGTCGTAGGCCGCCAGTTCCTCGCGGGTGGTCGGGAACTGCGCCGCCGCCAGATGGTTCGGCAGGACCTCGACGCCGATGCCGCCCGCTTCGAGCGCGGCGGTCAGGAACCGGTGTCCCTCGCCGTATTCGGTGGTGGTGAAGCTGTCGAACCCCTTCTGGTGGATCGTGTGCATCACCCAGGTTTCGCCGGCCAGCAGCACCCGCCCGGTTCCCATTTTCCGTCCCTCCCCCGCGCTTCGTCTCATCACATTCGCGAGGGCAAGGATACCGGGTCGGGCTCAGCGCGGGACATCGCCCCGCAAACGCACGGTGCGGACGCCGGTGTGTGCGAAGTCCTTGGCGTTGTCGGTCACGACGGTCGCATCGAGCGTTCGCGCAAGCCCCGCGATCAACGAATCCGGCACGTGGAGGGCAATGCCTCGCCGCGCCAGGTCATGCCGCAGCATGCCGGCGACCTCTGCCGCTTCGCGGGTGATGTCCCAGTACGCAAATTGGTCCAGGAGCGGGGCGACCCAACCACGCCGGCTGGGCGGCACGCCGCTCACGAACTCGGCCACCGAAACCGCGCATACGCCCGCGACGAACCCCGCTTCGAGCACCGTGTCGAGGCGGGCGCGGACCCCGGGGATGCCTTTCGACAGGTCGATCAGGACGGTTGTATCCAGCAGGCAGCGTTGGATCACCGCCTAATCGGCCGATTCGGCCGCGACCTGAAGCGGCTCGCCCCGCCGTCCGGCGCGGACCCATTCGGCGGCGGCTTCAGGCGTCTCCCAGCCGGGAATATCCACGTCCGCCAGCACGCCTTCCAGATCCCGCAATGCTTGTCGCGTACGCCGGCGGCGCACCTCGGCGTCCAGCACCTCGGCGATGAACCGGCTGCGCTCCCGCTTGCCGACCATCTCGTCGATCCGCTCGACCAGGTCATCGGGCAGCAGGACGTGGATGCGCCGCATGCCTTCTCGTTCGGTCATCGCCTCCTCCAAACCACGGCCTCACCATAGCACACGGCCGTGGGCCGACGACCCTCACGGGCACGAAACCGGCGCCATCCATACGCGCCGCGACCGGCAGCCATGGCCCGGCTGCCGGTCGGCCAACATGCATCGACGTGCGCCGCTCGCTGCGCGGTGGATTCCGTTCAGGCCGAGGCGACTTCCCGGATGCGCCCGGTCCGCACGTCGTAGACGTAGCCGCGCACCGGGATCGGCGCCGGGATCATCGGGTGCTCCCGGATGGCCCGCACGTCGTCGTGCACGCTCTGCTCGACGTCGGAGAACGGCAGGAAATCGATCCCCGAGGCATCGACCCCGAAGACCTCCGCGACCTTCCCGCGCAGGTCGTCGTTGGAGAAGGTCAGCATCCCGCAATCGGTGTGGTGGATCACCACGATCGCCTCGGTGCCCAGCAGTTGCTGCGAGATGACCAGCGAGCGGATCGCGTCGTCCGTTGCCCGCCCGCCGGCGTTGCGGATCACGTGGGCGTCGCCCTCCTCCAGCCCCAGCGCGCGCGCCGGGTCCAGCCGGGCGTCCATGCAGGCCAGCACCGCGAACCTGCGCCCGGGCGGCATCGGCAAATCGCCCTTGGTGAACCCCGCGGCGTAGCGTTCGTTAGCCGCCGCGACCTCGTCGAACACCGCCATCGCCGTCCTCCTCGCCACGATTTTTACAATATCGATCCACAACTCTATTTAGCGCTTCCGGGCGGTGTGGTCAAGCGGCATCCTGCGCCGTCGGCCCGGTGCGGCGAGCGCAGGGGTCTGCTCGGGAGGACAGATCTCGGGCGGGCACGTCCCGTCCACGGCGGCGCCGGGAACGGACCTCGGGCGTACCCCGCGCTGCGGTGCGCGCGGCAAGCGGCGCGGCGCGGCCGGCAGCACCCCCGGGTGCCACGCCGCGTACGCCAGCGGCCCGACGAACGGGATCGCGAGGATCGCCAGCGCCCAGGCGACCCGGTTGCCGCCGCGCACGACGGGGCGGCGCAGCAGGTCGCGCAACGCGAGCGCGATCAACCCGTACTGGGCAACGATCCAGAGCACCAGTCCGGCGACCGACAGGATGGTCGGCAGGTTCGGCGTCACGATGCCGGAATCGGGTCCATGGCGATCCGCTCCCCCTTCCCGCTTCCGGTAGTGTAGCCTTCGCCGCCGCACGGGCAGGGATGGGAGGCGGGGTGGATCACTCCGAACGCGCAACGGGGGCGTCGGCGGCCGCGGGACCGGCGTCGGGATTGGGGCGGTTTTACGCCTACCAGATCGTCGCCGAGTTGTACTTCACCGGCGGCATCTGGATCCTCTACCTGCAGCACCGCGGCTTCTCGCTGCCGGAGATCGGCCTTGCCGAATCCGTCTTCCACCTGGCCCCGGTCACGCTGGAAATGGCTTCGGGCTCGATCGCCGACGTGCTCGGGCGCAAGTGGTCGCTGGTGGCCGGGTGCCTGATGGCGACCGCTTCGGCGGCGCTCATGCTGCGCGCGGACTCGCTGGCGTGGCTGCTGCCGGCGATGTACCTCGGCGGCGCGTCGTACGCCTTCCGCTCCGGCGCGACCCAAGCCTTCCTCTACGACAACCTCGCGGCGACCGACGGCGCGAGCCGCTATGCCGGTCTGTGGGGCAGGTTGCTGTCGGTCTCCTACCTCGTGATTGCCGCGACCACCTGGCTGGGTGGCTTCCTGGCCGACCGCTCCTTCGCGCTGCCGTACCTGCTCACCATCGTCGCCGGGCTGGTCGCGGCGGCCCTCGCCGCCGGGCTGCGCGAACCGGAGCGGGAGCGCCCCGCCCACCGCAGCCTCGTCCGCACGGTGCGGGAAGCCCTCGGCATCGTGCGCGGCAACCGGGCGCTGGCGTCCCTGCTCGCCTTCGGAGCCGGGCTGGCGACGCTGTTGACGCTGGTCGGCCTCTACGCCCAGGCCGTCCTCTCCGAGCAGGGGCTGCCGCCGTCGCAGATCGGCCTCATCATCGGTTCGACCTTGCTGTGCACGGCGCTCGGCTCGTGGTTCTCCGGCCGGATCGGCGCGCGGATCGGATTTGTCCGGGCCATCGTTGCCGCCACCATCGCCACCTTCGGCGCGGCGCTGGGTCTCGGCAGCGGCGTGCTGGTGCTCACCGTCGGGCTCTATCTGCTGGCCGAACTCGTCACCGGCGTGTTCGAACCGCTCCTTTCGGAGCGGCTCAACCGCGGCCTGCCGCCCGCCCAGCGCGCGACCATCCTCTCGATCGAGGGCTTCATGTTCTCGATCACGATGATCTGGGCGTTCCCGCTCTTCGGCGCGGCGGCTGGGCGCTTCGGCTGGTTGCCCGCCTACGCCGGCGCCGGGCTGGTCGTGCTCCTGCTGCTCGCCGCGTGGCTCGCGACCGAACGCCGCGCTGGTCAGCCGCTTGCCACGGGCTGGCCCGGCAGCGGCCCGACGACGTCATAGCGCCTCCCGCAACGGGCCGACGCCTGCGCGATTCGGACAGGGTCCGGTTTCTTCCGCCGCCGCTTCTCCCGCCAGCGAAGCAGTACGCAATCCGGCTGGCTGTGCCCCGTCATACGGAATCCGGGTGATGGGAACGACACTCCGTTCGTGGTTCGTAGTGGAGGGAGAAGCGGCGGCACGCGGGCGGATTCCGCGGTGCTCCGCGCGCGACGACCGCAACCGGTGGACCCTACCCGAGTAGGCGAACCTTCGCGCCGAGGGCGACCTCGCCCGGTTGCTCGACCACCGCGTACACGCCGAGGCTAGCCAGCGGCGGTCCCTCTTCGCCCGGGAACTCCAGCCGGTTGCGGTCGGCGATCGCGCGCAGGATGCCGACGTCGCGCGGCAGGCCGTCCTGCGGCAGGGTGGTCAGCACGCAGCGCGGCGTCGGCGCGACGATCCGCAGGCGCACGTCCCCGACCGCCAGAACGCGGTCGCGCCAGTCGTTCTCGGGAAACCCGTCCACCCCCGGCGGGGTCGCGATGACGAGGTTCGGCCGAAACCGGCGCGGATCGAACGCGCCCGCCGGGTAGGTCGCGGCCAGCGTCGCCAGCGAGGCCGTCGTCAGCAGGTGGATCGGGGCGTAGTCGAAGAACGTCCCGGCGGCGAGTTCGCCGATCCGGCCGGCGAGGACCACGCCGCGTACCCCGAGGCCGTCGAGGTCGGGGAACTCCTTGTCGATCGTGGGTTCGTCCGGCGGCGTCGGGCTGACCGTCACCGGCCGCCCGACTGCCGCCGAAACGGCCTCGTCGGTTCCCGATTCACCGGTCAGCACCACACGGCCTTCCGGAAGCGTGATCCGCAGGGACGGCGGCGGTTCGCCCGCGACCGGCTCCGCCACGAACGCGGGGCGCATGTCCAGCACGGTCGCCCACAACCGGGGCAACTTCGCGGAGGCCACCCGCCCCGATTCGCGATCGACCAGCGCCCACGCCCGGTCGCCGGGGATTCCGCGCCCGCCGATGTCGGCCCGACCCAGTTCCTCCCCTTGCGCCGATTTCAGCGGGTGGCGGCGGATCGTCGCGACCGAACCAACCAGCGTTTCACCATCCATCAATCGGACCTCGATTTCCGCGCGACGACTCCGGCGACAGTCCGGCTACGCCCCGTCGCCGTCGTAGCGCAGCCCGAACATCCCGCCGTAGTCAGACGTCCGCGGGCTTTCCCAGCCCTCCAGCAGCGCGGGGTCGGTGAGCCGGTAGACCTCGATGCCGATCGGCTTGCAGGTCGGCAGCGGGTCGCCCGCGTCCGGTCCCCAAAGTGGCACCGACAGGTCGCCGCCGGGGCAGGTCGAAACCGCGCAGAGCAGGTCGATCTCGGCGAAGAACTCGAAGTAGTCCCCCTGCTTCGCCGGCGAGGCTTTCATGAAGTAGAAGCCGTCCTCGTTCAACCCCGTCACCTGGAAGATGTTGAGCACGTCGTGCACGTCCGACTCGTTCAGGTGGTACGGCAGCACCGCCCGCGTGAGGTTGGAATGGCAGTTGACGTTGACCGTCTCGCCGGTCAGCAACTTCGTCACGTACGGGTCGCAACGGGACCCGAGCAGGTCGTGGCAGCGCCCGCCGTCCTCGTCCTGCCCGTACTGGATCGTTTCGTGGGTGATCGTCAGCATCGGCCGCAGGTAAGGCAGGCACGACCAGAGCCGGTTGAAATCGGACAGGTGCGTCCCTTCGAGTTGCCGGGTCCGCGCCGCCCACATCCGCTCGCGCGGGTTGTGCCGGTGCCAGCAGTTGAAATCGACGACCTGCGGGCCCTCGATCGCCACCACCCGGCACAGGCTGCCCGCGGGAATCTCCCACGCCCGCCCCGAGCGGATGGGTACGACGAACGATTCCACCAGTTCGCGCTCGCCCGCCTCCGTCAGCCGCCGGTAGAACGCCCGGTCCGGCGCGATGCTCGTCGGGTCGTTCGGGAGATACGTCCAACCGCCTGCCATCACATCTCCGAGTGCCGAGTGCCGAGTGCCGAGTGCCGAGTGCCGAGTGCCGAGTGCCGAGTGCCGAGTGCCGAGTGCCGAAAATGGTAGGCCGAACTCGCCGCAGGCCGCTGCGTGCTTGCCGATTTGCCGACTTGCCGACCTGCCGACTCGGCACTCGGCACTCGCAACTACGTCCACCCCGCCGCGTCGGCCGTGCGGCCGGGGCGGACGCTCCGCCACCCGGCGACGACCAGCCCGGCGAGGGCCACGGCCGGCAGGATACCAAGCAGCCACATCGGCAGCGGCGGCGGGCCCGGGCGCGGCCCGACCGGCAGCGCGAACGTCGTTTCGCCGGAACCTTCCGGCCCATCGACGGTGAGCGCCAGCGTCCATTCGCCCTCGGCCGGCAGCGCGATCAGGTCGAGGCCCCAGTACTCGCGATACCGCGGGTGGCGGCCCAAGTCGCCGCCGAAGCGGTAGGTCGCCTCCTCGGCGCCGGGCCGGATCAGCGCCAGCATAGCCGTCTTGCCGGCGATTCCGCCCTCCGGCATGAAGGTAATGTCGATCGAGCGCTCGGCCAGCACCGGCCACTCGCTGAACCCGACCTCCACCTGGTACGGCCCGGCCTGCACGATCGTATGGTACGGGTCCAGTTCGTGCGCGCCGGCCGGGATCGCCGCCAGCAGCAGCGCCACCGTCGCCACGAGCACGCGCGCCGCCCACGTCGCCATTCGGTATCGTCCGTTCGCCACGCTCACCCCGCGTTCCCCACCGTCGGATCTTTGCCGCCGATCGGGCGGCCGACCAGCACCACTGCTTCCCGGAACGAGGCGGTCGGCACGACCCGCTCCAGCGCGAACCCCGCCGCCGCGAAGAGCGCCCCGTACTCGGCCTCGGTCCGCTCCCGCCCGCCGACGATCGTCAGCATCAGGAGGTCGTGGTCCACGGCGACGGACGGGCCATCGACCCGCTCCGGCAGCACCGCCTCGACCACCAGCAAGCGCCCGTCCGGCACGATCGCCCGCCGGACGCCGCGCAGGATCGCCAGGCACCGTTCGTCGTCCCAATCGTGCAGGATCTGGGAGACGATCCACGCGTCGGCGCTCGGCAACGCGTCGGCGAAGAAGTCGCCGCCGACCGTCTCGCAACGGTCTCCGACTCCGGCCGCATCGAGCGCCCGCCGCGCCTCCGGGGCGACGTGCGGCAGGTCGAACAGGATGCCGCGCAGGTGCGGATGCGCGCGAAGCACGGCGGCAAGGAACACGCCGAGCCCGCCGCCGAGATCGACCACCACCCGGTAGGGCGAGAAGTCGTACGCCCTCAGCACGGCGGCGGCCGTCCCGGTCGTCGCGGCGACCATCCGCCGATTGAAGGCGGCGACCTGCTCCGAGTGGCCGGCCAGCCAGGCGAACAACGGCGCGCCGTGGACGCGCTCGAAGGCCACCTCGCCCGTCCGCACCGCGGGCAGCAACTCCCCCCACACCGGGTACCACTCGTCGCCTGCCGAAAGCGCGAAGGCGCGCAACGAACCTGGCGCGTCCTCCCGCAACGCCTCCCCGGCCGCCGTCAGCACGTACCCGCCGTCATCGCCTTCGGCCAGCACCCCGGCCGCGGCCAGCCCGCGCAGCACCCGGCTCAGCGCATCGGGATCGGCGCCGACGTGATCGGCCAGATCCGCCGGCCGCGTGATCCCGGCGGCGATTGCCTCGGGGATGCCGAGCACCGCCGCGACGTAGACGAGCTGGGTCCGCGCGAACCCGAAGATCGCTTCCCGCAACACGCGCCGTCCGGCATCGGCATCCGCACCGCCACCGGACGCCCGAGCGCCATCGATCGTGCCGGACATGGCTGGCTCCTCCCGACGCGTTCGCTTCCGGCAGCCCGCCGTGCTGCCCGATGCCGATTCCCGGACCTGCCATATCGTTCCGAGTGCGCGCCAACCCGACCCGCACGCCGTTGCGAGAACGCTCGGATGCGGCCTCCGTCAATCCGCTGCCGACGCCCGTGCCGCCGTCGCCGCGGCCGATTCGTTCACCGCGGCCTCAGCCGCCGTGCTGGCCCGCCCGACGCGGCGCAGCACGATGCCGAGGTTCCAGCCGAACCACCCGGCCAGTGCCCCGACCAGCGGGGCGGCCAACAGCGTCGGCAGCCGCGTCGCGCCGGCGATCTCCGCCATCACCGCGACAACCTCCGGGGTATCGGCGCCGGACGGCCCGTAGATCGGCGGCTGAGGTTGCAGGCCGATCAGCACCAGGGCGGCAAGCGCCCCGGCCAGCAGCACCCCGGCCCGCACCGGCCATCCCTGCCGCCGCGCCAGCGCGACCAGCCCGTCCACCGCCACCCCGGCGACGATCAGGAAGGTCGGCAGCATGCCCGGCGCGACCGGCTCGTTGGTCGTCGTGTCCCGCAGGAACAACCCGATCGCCCCGGCGTACTGCACGGTGATCCACGGCACGAGGAACCACGAAACGGCCAGCACCACGGTGAACGCGGCGGCGACCAGCGTGCCCGCCCACGGCCGCCGCAGGACGGACACGACCGCCAGCAGCACGGCGGGGTAAAGCGCGGCGACGACCAAT
>JAFAEX010000032.1 GCA_023423795.1 Chloroflexota bacterium
GGGGGGGGGGGGGTGGTAACCGGCCCCCCCCCCACGACCGACGCGCGGAGTACTACACGGATCAACCGGATTTCGTACGACGGTACCGAGGTGCGCTCCCGGGCTGCTTCCTCACGGTGTCCCCTGCCCGATGTAGGTGGATGGGCACATTCGGCCGGCAAGCCGCCCGGGCAGTCGTGCCGGTGTTCCGTCAACGCGCATGCGCCGTCGCCCGCCGTGGTCCGATACTCGCGAAATGACATGCGATCCGCCCGAGGCAGCCCGGGGCGGCGCTGTCGGTTCAGCACCCGTTCGGACCGGAGGACCCGTTGATCGATCGTTCGTGGATCGCGCGGCTCGGACGCGCCGCGCTGCTGGCGTCGCTGCTGGCCGGGCCGGTGGCCGCAACCACGGTCGCCCAGCCCCGCCCGATCGACGGCGCGCCCACCTCGGGCGACCCGTACTTCCCGAACGAGGGCAACGGCGGGTACGACGTCGCGCACTACGACCTCGACCTCACGGTGAACCCGAAACGCCGGACGATCCGGGGAGTAGCAACCATCGACCTCGTGCCGGATGCGGCGCTGCGGTCGTTCACGCTCGACCTCGCGGGATACACGGTCTCCTCGGTGACGGTCGATGGCGCGCGGGCGGCCTTTTCGCGGCCGAACCGCAAGGTGCGGGTGACGCCGGCGCAACCGCTCGACGCCGGCGTTCCGGCGACGGTGCAGATCCGCTGGTCCGGCAAACCGGTCACGAAGCAGCGCACCGGCTGGCTCTGGTTCGAGGACGGCGGCGCGCTCGTTTCGACCCAGACCAACGGCGCATCGACCCTCTTCCCGGCCAACGACCACCCGTCGGACAAGGCGAGCGTCGCGGTGTCGGTGGCCGTGCCGAAGCGGAGCCGGGCGGTCGCCAACGGGCTGCCGGAAGGTTCGCCGAGCCGCCGCCGTTTCGCGTGGCGCGAGGACGAGCCGATGCCGACCAACGCCGTCGTCGTCGCGGTCGGGCGGCTGTCGGTGCGGCAGTCGGCGGGTCCGGACGGGCTGCCGATCGTCGATGCCTATCCGCGCCAGCACGCCAAGCGGTTGACTCGTCGGTTTGCGCGGCAGGGCCAGATCATCCGGGTGCTGGAGCAGTATTTCGGGCCGTACCCGTACTCCGCCGCCGGGGTGGTGGTGCTGCCGATGAACGGGCTCGACCCGATCGAGGCGGCGGGACGGCCATCGTTCCCGGACCTCGATTACGCCCTGAAGGACCGCGAACTGGGGCAGATGCTGGCGCACGAGATCGCCCACCAGTGGGCCGGCAACTCGGTAACGCCCGCGACGTGGAAGGACATCTGGCTCAGCGAGGGGTTCGCGACCTACGGGGAACTGCTCTGGATCGCCGAGGACCGCGGCGTCCCGATCGGCTCGCTCTTCGCTCGGAACTCGGATGTGTTCCTCTACGCCCCGGCGATGAACCGGCCACCCGGCGACCCCGGTCGCAACGACCCGTTCAACCTGACCGTCTACAACCGCGGCGCGCTGACGCTGGAGGCGCTCCGGCGCACGGTCGGCGACGACGACTTCTACGAGATCCTGCGAACCTGGATGACCGAAAACCGGAACCAGAACGTCTCGACGGCCGACTTCATCGCCCTCGCCGAGCGCATCTCCGGCGACGACCTGGACGCGCTCTTCGAGCGCTGGCTGTACACGCCGGGGCTGCCCAACCTGCCGCCCGGGTGAGGTGCGGCGTGGCCGGCGCTTCGCCCCGCACCCGGCCACAAGGCGGCGGACTACGACTGCGCATTCCGAACAGGAAAGCCGCCGGATGCCGGACGTCGCCGCCGTTGTCCGCTGAACGACTCGGTTCCGCGTCCATGCGATGATGCCCGCCGACGCGCGGCAGCCGACGGGCCGCGCCCGGAGGAGCGCATGCCACGGCAACCATCACGTATCGGGCACGTTCCGGGATATCCTCCCGGGAGCACGTTTCCCGACCGCGCCACGTTATCGGAGGCCGGCGTCCACCGCCCGAACCAGGCGGGAATCTGCGGAACGGCCGAGCGCGGCGCGGAGTCGATCGTCCTGTCGGGCGGATATGCCGACGACATCGACCTCGGCGACGTCGTGATCTACACCGGCGCGGGCGGGCAAGACCGGGACCGCGGAATCCAGTACGCCGACCAGGTGCTTTCGAATACGAACAAGGCGCTGGCCGTCTCGTCCCTCCGTGGGCAACCGGTGCGGATCGTCCGCGGCTGGAAACTCGATTCCCCGCACCGACCGGCAAGCGGGTATCGCTACGACGGGCTCTTCCGGGTCACGAGTTTCTGGCAGGAGAAGGGGCGCGACGGATTTCTGGTCTGGCGCTACCGGATGGAGCGTGCCGGCGATGCCCGCCTCGGCGTCGCGGAGGGTTTGGCGCCGCAGCGCCCGCTCGACCTTCCGTCGTCCGTGCACACCCTCCGGGTTGTGTGGACCTCGCAGGCCGCCGGCATAGTGCGCGTCCGGCACGACGACCGCTGCCAGTTGTGCGGCCACCGGATCGAGTCAGTCGGTGGGACCTACGCCGAGCCGCACTGGTTGCGCCCTCTGGGCAAACCGCACGACGGGTTCGACGAAGAAGCGAACGTGCTGTGCCTGTGCCCGACGCATGCGGTCGGTTTCGGACTCGGAGCGTTCGTCGCGTCCGACGACGGGGCCGTGCGCGACGCGCTGACCGGCGCGTCGGTCGGCGGGTTGCGGCACGTCGCCGGACACCGCGTGGATCCGGCCAACTTCGCCTATCACCGGGGCATGTTCTTGCCCGGGGGCTGAGGGGCTAACGTATCGCCTGCCGGCAACCGGGACCGCGGTCCCGGTTGCCGGCCCGTTGTTTAGGACCAGGCGATGTCCTGCCACGGGGTGTCGTGCGGCGGGCCCGGCGCGATGCGGACGGCCGGGGGAACGGTCAGTTCCATTGCGATCGTGCCGAACGTCATGTAACCCTCGCCGCGGTTGGCGATGCTGACCGGCGTTGAGGTGTCGGCGAGCAGTGCCTGGATGCCGTCGCGGTCGCGCGCGGCCGCGCCGTGGGTGGCGACGTGGTCGAGGCGCTCGCGCGTCCGCGACCGCGTGTAGGCGGTTTCGGGGTCGCCGCGCAGGTCATCGGCGGCGAGCGGGTGGTTGGTGTGGACGTAGCGGTCGCCGTCCGCCGGGACCTCGGCCACCCCGTTGCCCCATCCCTCGAAGGCGCGGATGCCGTTCGGCCCGCCGATGGCGTAGTGCTGACCGGTGGCGTGCGAAACCGAGGTGACGAAGGCTGCGGCATCGGCCAGCGTGCGGCGCGCGAGGATGCCGCGCGTCACGAACGCGACCGGCAGGCCGGCCGGGGACGACGCGAGCACTTCGAGGTTGTTGACGACGACGCCGATGCCGGCTTCGTTGCAGCCGTTGAGGCCGATCATGCCGGCGTAGGTGAGCACCACTGCGCCCGGCGCATCGTCTCGCCGCAGCCGGAGGGCCGCCTGCGTGCCGTCGTGGAGCGTGGGGATGTCCATCGTCTGCGCCAGCACCGGCGCGCCGCTGCCGCCGTCCCGCAGGCAGGCGACGGTGCAGCCGGGCGCCTGCGCGGCCCGCCGCTTGTCGAATTCCCACTCCTCGTCCAGCAGGTTGAAGGCGAAGATGCGATCGAACGGCTGGTTCGCGCCGGCGGCGATGCCCTCGACCTCGTCGAGCAATTCCGGCGTCCAACGGCGGATGGCGGGCAAGTAGTCCGTTTCGGCAAGGAAGCCCGCGATGTAGGCATCGGGGTCGCCGCCGTGGCTGCCCTCTATGCGCTGGAGCCATCGCCCGAGGCCGGATTCGATTTCGGCGCGCAACGCCTCGCCGTGCGCCTGCCCGATGTTCCGCGCCGATCCCGCCGAATCCACGATCCGCAGCGTGGCCCGTTCCGTGGTCGTTCCCATCTCCACCTTCCAGTTTCGTTCGCGTTTCCAGACGGGGATCGTAGCCGGTTGCCGCCGTGCGCGGGACGGTTCGCCGGGCATGGTCGCGCGTTCGCCCGGATGCTCTGCTAGGCTGCGGCCATCGGCGCTGGAAAGCAGCAGCGGGGGAGCGGGATCGTGGCGGAACACGCGGGTGCGGCGCGGCCGGAGTGGCACGGCGAGGGATGGCCGGAGTTCCGGCCCGGCCCGCCGTGGGTGACGGCGGAGATGGTCGCCTCCCAGCCGGAGTTGGTCGAGCCGATCCTTGCCGATCCAGCGGCGGGAGAGATCGCCCGATTCGTGCTTGCCGCCGTGGATCGTGGCGAGCCGGTCGTCGTCACCGGCTGCGGCACCAGCGAGCACGGCGCGCAGGCCATCGCGCGGTTGATCGACGACGGGTTGCGGCTGCGCGGCCTGCGCGGCGGGCTGGTCGAGGCCCGGCAAGCGCTGGAGGCGGCGATCGACCCGCGCGAAGGCGGTTTGCTCGTCGCGCTGTCCCACGACGGCGGTACGCGGGCCACGCTGCTGGCCGCCGAGGCGGCGAAGGCGGCGGGAGCGCGGGTTGCGCTGGTGACCGGGCGGGCGGAGGGCCCGATTGCCGGCATCGCCGACGCCGTACTCGTCGGGCCGGCTCGCGACTTGTCGTGGTGCCACACGGTCGCCTACTCCTCGGCGATCCTCGCCGGCGGCGCGATTGGGGCGGCGCTCGGCGGTGCGTCGCTGGATGCGGAGGCGTTGCGCGACTACCTCGCCGCGGCGGTCGCCGACGATGGGCAGGCGGATGCCGTGGCCGCCACGCTCTGGGGCAAGCGCCCGCTGCTGGCCTGCGGGACGGGCGCGGACGAGATCACCTCCCGCGAACTGGCGCTGAAAATCGAGGAAGGCCCGCGCCTGCCCTGCACCGCGCGCCACCTCGAAACGCTGCTCCACGGGAATCTGGTCGCCGCCGACGAGCGCACCGGGCTGGTGCTGCTGGCCATCGACCCCACCGGCGGGGCGCGCCGGGATGCCCGCTTCGTGCTGTCGGCCCAGGCGACCGCCCGGCTGGGCATGGTCCCGGCCGCGATCCTCGCCGCCGAAACGGACCGGGCGATTCCCGAGGACGCCACGCCCGGCGGCCGTTTCGTGCTGCCGCCCGCGCCGAAATGCCCGTTGCCCGCGCTGCCCGCGCTGCTGGGCGGGGCGGCGGCATCGCAGCGGCTGACGCTGGCGCTGGTGGAGCGCGCCGGGGTCAACCCCGACCTGATCCGGCGGGAGGAAGCGCCGTATTGGGAGGCCGCCGAGATCGCGGAGGGCAGGGCGGACTGGTAGCGTCCGGGGCCGGCGCGCATGCGACGTGACGAACGCTCATGGAGGGACGACGTGGTCCGGGTTCTCGAGCACGATATCGAAGGCTACCGCACGTGGACGGCGGCCAATCCCGACGGCTACATCCTGAACATTCGCGGTGGTAGTAAGCCGGCGATGCTTCACCGGACGCCGTGCGGTCACGTCTTCCCCGCGCGGGAGGAGTACGGCGACTTCACGCGGAAGCGGAAGGTGTGCGCCATCGATCGTGCCGAAATCGAAGCCTGGGCACGGCAGAACGGGATCGGCATCGTCCTCTGCCAAAACTGCGACGTATGATGGAATGCCTGGATGGCTACATTACCGTCGTGCGTACGTAAGGGAGGGACCCGTGCCCTCCCTCGCCGACCGTTCACGGTTCGGGTAGTTTCCGCGATGTCGCGACACCCTGCCGCGCCATAAGCAGGCGAGAAGCGGAACCGATGGGGCAGGCGGGAGGGGTCGCGTGAAGATCGCCGAGGTGCGCGGGTTTCCGGTCAAGGTCGGGCACCGGAACCAGTTCGTCGTCAAGATCTGGACCGACACCGGGCTGACCGGCGTCGGCGAGGGCGGCATGTCCGGCCGCGAACTGGCGATGCAGGGGATGCTGGAGCACCTGTCCCGCCTGCTGATCGGTCAGGACCCGCGGCGGATCGAGCACCTCTGGCAACTCATGTACCGGGGCGCGTACTTCGAGGGGGGCAAGATCGCCGGGGCGACGATCGCCGCGGTCGATGTCGCGCTGTGGGACATCCTCGGCAAGCGCCTCGGGGTTCCCGTCTGGCAACTGCTCGGCGGAGCGTGCCGGAACCGCGTGCCGTGCTTCGCGACGCCGGGCGTCCTCAACGGTCCGGAATGCGTGGAGCGGGCGGTCGCGTTGCAGGCGCAGGGGTGGCGCTCGTTCCGGTTCGTTCCCGGCATGGCCGACCCCGGCTGGACCGGCGAAGACGGCAGTACCTACGAGCCGATGGAATCCATCGAGCAGGCGGTGCGTTGGCTGCGCGAGGCCCGGAGCGCGCTGGGCGACGGCGCGGAGATCTCCATCGACTTCCACCACCGGCTGTCGGTTGCCGAGGCGGCGCTGTTCTGCCAGCGCGTGGCCGACCTGCACCTCCAGTTCGTCGAGGAGCCGATCCGCGCCCAGAGCCCGGAGGCCTACCGGCAACTCCGGTTGATGACCCCGGTCCCGTTCGCCATCGGGGAGGAGTTCTCCAACAAGTGGGAGTTCGCCCCGTTCGTCGAGGGCGGCCTGCTCAACTACGCCCGGATCGACGTTTCCAACGCGGGCGGCCTCACCGAATCGAAGAAGATCGCCGGCTGGTGCGAGGCGCACTACATTGACGTCATGCCGCACAACCCGCTCGGGCCGGTGACGACGGCGGCGACGATCCACCTCGCGGCGGCGTTGCCGAACTTCGCCCAACTCGAATACCAGCACCGGCTGGCCGAGGCGTACCCGCCCGACCTGTTCCCGCTCATGCCGGCGCTCGACGGCGACTGCTTCCCCTTGCCGACCGCACCAGGCCTCGGCGTGGAGTTCGACGAGGCGGTCGCCACCGAGTACCCGTTCGAGCACTGGGAAGCCCCGCGCTGGTTCTGCCGGGACGGCAGTTACACGAACTGGTGAGACAAGCGGTACGATGCCTGCCAACCGGATCGCTCAGCCCCGGCGAGGCAGGTAACCGTCCAGTGGCCTTGATCGACATCCCGAGCCGCCGCGTCGACGCGCGCGTCGTCTTCTACGGTCCCGGCGGCGGCGGCAAGACGACGTCCTTGCGCCGGATCGCCGAGGCGGCGCCGGAACACGCCCGCGGCGACTTCGTCTCGCTCGCGGACGACGACGGGCGGACGCTGTTCCTCGACGACCTGCCGCTAGACCTCGGGGACGTCGGCGGCTGGCGCTTCCGGCTGGCGCTGGTCGGGGTCCCGGGGCAGCCCGCCTACGAGCGGACCCGGCAAGCGCTGCTGGCCGGCGCCGATGGGGTCGTCTTCGTCGCCGATTCCGATCCGGCGCGGCGGCAGGCCAACATCGAAAGTTTCGCGGAATTGGCGCGCACGCTGGCCGACGCCGGCCACGATCCGGCGCGGTTTCCGGTCGTCGTGCAACTCAACAAGCGCGACCTGCCCGGCGCGATGCCGATCCCGCACATGCTGGCCGACCTCGGCGGGTCCGGCGACGGGGCGGCGTTCCCGACCGTTGCGATCAGCGGCGCCGGTGTTTTCGACGCGCTCCGCGCGATCGGCCGGCGCGTGGCTCGGTCGCTCTAGCACCCTGCGAGTCGTGTGCCGTCTTGCGTCTTGTTGACTCCGGTGGGGAAAGGCGCACCACCGGGATTTCGCGCTCCGTCCGTGTCTGGTAATCGGCGAAGAACGGGTATCGCGCCACGATGCGCTCCCACCAACGCGCCCGCTCGGCCGGTCCGGCGATGTCGGCCAGCATCCGGCGTTCGCGGTTGCCGACCTGGACCGTCACCTCCGGGTGTGCCCGCAGGTTGAGGTACCAGGCCGGGTGGTTCGCCACGCCTCCGGCGGATGCGATCACGATCAGGTCCTCGCCATCTTCGAGGTACCCGAGCGGCCAGGTTCGCTGCTTTCCGCTCTTGCGCCCGGTCGTCGTGAGCAAGAGCACCGGCACGCGCTGCAGCGTCCCTCCGATGCGTCCGCCGGAAATTCGGTACAAGAGACGGTGGGCGCGGCCAGCCGCCTTCATCACGATACGTGCGCCGCGGTCGCGCCGCGCGGAGTCGTTGTCCGTCTGGGGCATACGAAATCTCCGGCAGGACGGCCCGGTTGCGCCGCGACAGCGACGACCGCCCGCAAACCGGCGCTAGACGATCGTCCGTTCCTCGGCGGTGAACGAGGTGGTCGTGTCGGTATCCTGGAAGTTCGGCGCGTCGGCCAGCGCGTTGGCGAATTCCTCGGTGGCGAGCGCCCGCTCGGCGGCGTCGGCGTCGTCGAACGAGAGGATCGCGACCGCGTCGAACGGCGCGTCATGCCCGGGGTGGGCCGGGTAGCAGCGGTAGCCACGCAGCCCATCCACCTTCGCGGTCAGCGGGGTGTGCTCGTCGATCCAGTAGCGGGTGAACTCCTCCTGGCTCATGTCGGGGCGCTTCTTCACCAGGAACACGACGTTGTGCATCCGTATCTCCGTCTCCGTCCCGATTGCCCGTATTGTCAGGGCCTCCATTTTACAGGGGAGATCGGGGCGCGCTGACATTCTGGCCGGAGAGGTACACGCAGCGCAGCGGTGGGTTCAAAGCGCCACGAGGTCGGGCGATCGCGGTTCGTCGTCGCCGGCCGGGGCGAGGCCGAGACCGGACAGTTCCCGGTGCAGACGGTGGAGTTCCAGCACCTGCTCGCAGAAGGACGCGCACGAGGTCGCGCCGCCGCGCAGCGCTTCGAGGATCACCTGCGTATCGGGGCGCTGCTCCAGCATGAGCAGCGTGGCCGATTGGATGCCGACCCGCTTCAGGTAGCGGATCGTCTCCTCCAGCGCGACGACCTCCACCCGGCTCGGGCGGGGGAAGGGGATGGTCGCGAGGGCGGGAACGGACGCGGACGACGAGGGGTTGGCGCTCACGGCGGCCTCCGGGCGAGACGGTCGGGCCGCGACCCGGCGGTGCGCGGCCGTCCGGCTCGCGGGCGGGCGGCCTCCCGGCGCTCCATCCCCGCGGTCGGGATCGAATAGATCATATGTTCTTAGTCGGTCGCGGTCAAGTGCGTCGGCGCAACCGCGGATCGACGACCGGCTCGGCGGCCAGCGCGATCAGCATGAACGCGACGGCGGTGACGACGATGAGGATGCCGGGCGGCAGCACCCACCACCAGTAGCCGACGTAGAGCGCTCCGGTGCGGAACCCGGCCTCCAGCATCTGGCCCCAGGTCGGGATCGACGGATCGCCGAGGCCGAGGAACGAGAGCGCCGCTTCGGCGAGGATCGCGCCGGGCGCGAAGAAGATCATCTGGGCCACGACGAAGGGCGCGACCTGCGGGAAGACGTGCCGGGCCATGATCCGCCGGCGCGACGCCCCGAGCGCCCGCGCGGCCTCGACCAGTTGACCGGACCGGATCTGCAGCACCATCGACCGGATGAGTATGGTCAGGCCCGGCCACGAAAAGGCGACCAGGACCAGCATGATCAGCCAGAGGTGGCGGCCGAGCACGGAGACGAGAAAGATCAGCAGCGGCAGGGTCGGGACGTTGCTGACGATGTCGGCCGCGCGCTGGATCGCGGCGTCCACCCAGCCGCCGCGGTACCCGCTGACGATGCCGAGCGTCGCCCCGATTGCGGTGGAGGCCAGCGAGGTCAGCGCGGCGATCGCCAGCGCGACCGGGAACCCGTAGAGCAACCCCTGCCAAAGATCGCGCCCGAGGCCGTCGGTGCCCATGACGCCGAAGACGGTGCCGCCGAGCGTGACCCGGATCGGGGCGACCGCATCCCGTGGGTTGGCCATCACGACCTGCACCTCCACGGTGTACTCGCCGGGCAGCGGCTCGATTCCGGCGCCATCCGGACCCGGCCGGCCGAACAGGGACGCCAACGTTTCGCCGGATGGAGGCAGCGGGGCGGCGGGAAAAGACTCGGCCCAGTAGCGGGCGACCGACTGCGCCGCCGTTGGCTGCTCCGCGAGTTGAACCCGCTCCGGGCTGTCGTAGAAGCGGCGGTAGGGCGCATCCTCGCCAGGTCGCGGGCCGGTGACGGGGATGGCGGCCAGCCGCAACTCGCCACCGTCCGGACGGTGCATGGTCGCAAGCACGGAAGGCGGGCGCGCGTGGAAGGTGACGCCGGTCAGCGTCAGCGACAGCGAGGCGGGGACGTCGCCGCCGGGGTAGGCGAGCGGGAAGGCGAAGGTGAGGACGCGCCCGGCGGCGATCTCGGTGGTCTCGGTCGGGGCGTCCAGCGTCTCGACGGTGTGCGCGAGGCCGCCGCCGAATCGGGCCGTCCATGTGGGCGGGGCATTGCGCGGGTTGTCGGCCCAGTACGCGGGGTTCGACCAACGGGTCGCGCCGAACGCCGGCGGGTAGGTCAGCAGCACCCAGAGCGAAATCGCCAGCAAACCGGCGAACATCGCCACGCCGGCCCTGCCGGACCAACTGCCGAGCAGGACGCGCCAAGCGTCGCCCCGCCCTCGGCGCGGCTCGTCGTCCAGCGCTTCTTCGGAGGCGGCGAGGGCGAGGGCCGGGTCGGGCAGCAGCAATTCCGGCTCCGGCTGCATGGCCGGTTCCGGACCGAGCGAAGGGGTTCCTCCCGGATCGGGGATCGCGCTCACGACAGCCGCACCCGAGGGTCGAGCAGGACGTAGGCGATCTCCAGCAGGAACCGGAGCACGACGTAGAGCAGGGTGAAGATAAAGGTGAGGGCGACGATGACGCCCTCGTCCAGCGACCCGACGGCGTCGAAGTAGAGGCGGCCCATCCCCTGCCAGTTGAAGATCGTTTCGACGAGGATGGAACCGGACAGCGACCCGGCCAGCCCGAGCACGAGCGTGGTGACGATCGGCGGGGCGGCCACCCGCAGGATGTGGCGGGAGGTCACCTGCCCTTCCGGCAGTCCCTTCGCCCGCGCCAGCAGGACGTGGTCCTCCTGCGCCGCCGAGACGGTCATCGTGCGCACGCCGTAGATGGCCGGGCCGAGCCCGACGGCGACCATCGTCAGCACCGGCAGCGTGGCGTGCCGCGCGAGGTCGAGGAAACGCGGCCACCCGTCGGGCGGCGGCGGGGTGGAGTACATGCCGCCGGCCGGGAACCAGCCGAGCCTGAAGGCAAAGACGAGGATCACGAGGATGCCGAGCCACCAGCCGGGGATCGCGCCGGAAATGGCGGCGACGTAGGCGACGAATCGGTCGGCCCGGCTGCCGGCGCGGGCGGCCATCCGTACCCCGACCGGGAGCGCGAGCGCGACGGTGAGCACGAACGAGGTCGTAAGCAGCATGACCGAGTAGGGGAGGCGCTCCAGCACGATCGCGCCGACCTCGCGGGATCCCTCCGCGGTGCGAAGCGAGCGCGCCTCGCCGAGGTCGAGCCGCAGCACGCGGCCGACCTGCGGCGGCAGGCGGGTCCACCACGGGTCGTCGAGCCCGTAGAACGCTTCCAGTTCGGTCTGGCGGGCGGCGACGGTGCGCTCCAGTTCGGCCGGGTCGCGGATCGTCTGGGCGAGCGATTGCCGCAGGGAGCGCGCGTCCTCGCTGACCTGCGCCCGCAGCAGGTTGTCGCTGAACCCGGTCGCGCCGAGGGAGACGACGAGCAGGACGAGGACCGCGAGCAGGACGCCGAAGAGGGTCGCGGCACGGATCAGCAACTGGCGGGCGAGGGCGGCCATCGGCGGGTCAGGGGCGCGCGCTGGTTACGGCTGGGAGGAAAGAGGATTTCGTGGGAGAGGCTGGTGAGCACGATGTGGCCGGCGAGCGTGAAATACCCGACGACGAGCCCGGGGCTAAAGCCGCCGGGCTGAGGCGACGAAGCCGGCTGAAGCCGGCTGAACCCGGTTCGATCGTGGCCTGCTCGGAGCGAGCGAGCGTCAATGTGGAGGGTGAGATATCGGGTCGGATGCGTGGCGAGGCGGTCTCGGTGGTGGGGGTTGCCAGATCGATTCGGACGAGGCGTCGGGCGGTGCGGCGTCGGGCGCAGCGGCGACGGGCGGGCGCGATGAATCGCGCCCCTACAGCCGAGTGGCGGCGCGGTGTGTTGTAGGGGCGCGATTCATCGCGCCCGCTCAGTTGATGTTCGTGGGAGTTGGGCAGGCCGCACGGTCGCTCTACGATGATTCGTACCGATGTGCCCGGTGAGGTGGGATGCGGGGGTGACCGTTGCCAACCGGAAGGTGACACCGTCGTAGGTCGTCCTGGGATGCGTCCCCGGGCTATGGGCACGAGGCCCCTTCGGGGCTGAGAAAGAGGAGCGTCTGCATTGACAACGCGGATGCCCTTGCCCTTGTTTGTGGCTAACGCGGCAGACAGGGTCCCGGAATAGAGCCAGCAACCAACGGCACACTGACACGTGACGGAGTGCCGGCCGGACGAGCGCGAAGCCCGCTGAAGCGGGCTTCGTCGCCTCAGCCCGGCGGCTTTAGCCCCGGGCCCGCCGGGCCCGCCGGGCTCGCCCGCCATCCATGATCCGCCGCCCGCGCTCACACCCCGATCTCCAGGTCCACCCGTTCCTCGGTTACGCGGGCGAGGTCGCTGCTGGAGGCGAGCAGGAAGAGGTGGTAGATACCGGGGAAGAGCATCGCCGTCACGTCCGGACCGAGTTCGACCGCGAACGATCCGTCGGCGCCCTCGACGGCGCCGGATGCGAGCACGCGCGCCTCGGGGTCGGTCGCCGCCGGATCGATCAGGGCGTACTGGATGGCGAGCGTGCCCGGCCCTTCGACTGTCACCGGCACCGAAACGGGATCGCCGAGGATCGTGGCCGCCGGCTGCTCGGCCCGGACTACCAGCGCCGGGGGAGCGCCGAAGACCCAGTCGCCGGGCTTGAATGGGTACCCCTCGGCGCGGAACGCCGCCAGTTCGGCGTACTGGGCGGGTGGATCGTAGGCCTCCAGCGTGAACGGGCCGTTGGAGATGACCATCATCTCCGTGCGGTCGAACCACGCCTGCGCCGCGTCGTAGCGGGCGACGGCGTCCTCCGGGGTCATGAGGGTGCGGCCGGCGACTTCGAAGACGCCGGGCGGTACGAACCCGTCAGAAATGAAGCCGCGCAGCGTGCGATCGACCAGGCGGGCGTCGGTTTCGGTCACGAGGCTGAGCCAGGGGACGGAGAAGCGGGCGGCCGCCGTGTCGGAGTACGCGCCGCGCCGCTGCGCGAACACGATGTCGTCCATCGCGGCCAGCAGTTCCCACGGGGTGCCGACGCCGCCGACCGCCGCGTACGAGGCGATGTACGGCTCCTCGAAATGCCAGAAGTCCACCCAGACCACGATCCGGTCGTCCTCGGTGAGTTCGACGCCCTTGAGCGTTTCGAGGAACGGCCGGGCGGTGACGCCGATCGCCGTTTCGATCTGGAGTTTGTTCTCGTCGTAGGCGATCTCGAAACTCTGGTGCAGCGCGTAGAAGAGGTCGGCCGGGGAGATCGCCGCGCCGTGGTGGAACGGCGTCCCGAAGTACTTCGAGTAGTCGTAGGTCACCTTGCTGATCGCCGTCGCGCCGGGGCCGACCGGCGCCCATTGCTTGGCCGCCGCATCCCAGAGGACGGCGGTTTCCGGCACGTCCAGCACGCCGTCGGGTCCGGCGGTTTCGGTTTCCCAGGTCGCGCGGAAGGCGATCGGGAGCCCTGTGAACGGGTGGCTCAGGATCGGGGCATCGACGAGGTTCTTGTAGATGTCGCCGGAGTAGACGTCGCCGAACCCGCCGACGGGGTTCCAGGTGGTGCGGTCGGTCCACACCCAGTAGTGGCCGATGCGCAGGTCGCCGAAGTCCGGGGTGGATGCTTCGCGCAGGCTGAACGGCGACTTCGGGCCGCCGACGATGTCCTCGGTCAGGTTCGCCACGCCGTCGCGCACCGGGAAACTCTGGAGCGCGGTGACCAGCCAGACGCGCACGCTCTCGTCCAGCCCCATCCCGGTCATGCGCCGGTAGATCTCGTCGCGCTCCTCGCGGGAGGCGAACTGGCCCCGGTAGAGTTGCTGGCCGATGGCGTCGAGTTCGCCGTTTTCGTATTGCCAGAATCCCGTCTCCAGCCAGCCCGGCATGTTGCCGAGCCACGGCGCGTACATCTGGTTGATGGTGCCGAAGTCGTAGCGGTCGGCGGAGGAGCGGCTCCAGCCCTCGGTGTAGAGGTGCCACTGGAAGGTGCGCGGGTCCGATGCGTAGACGGCCAGCGTCGCCGGGCCGAACTGCTGGTAGACCGGCTGCACGAGGAACCCCGCGCCTTCCAGCGCGGCGCGGACGAGGTCGCCGGTGTCGCGCCGTTCGTCCTCGACGCGGATCACGAACTTCAGCGCGATCGGGCGGCCGTCGAAGGACCACTGGCCGTTGGCGACGCTCGCGCCGGCCGCTTCCATCTCCGCCGTGATGATCGAGCGGGCGTATTCCGGGTCGTGGCGGATGCCGGAGCGGCGCAGCGTTTCGAAGACCGTCAGCGCGTCGCAATCGAGCGGGCTGACGTGGGAGAGCATGGGGAGCGCCCGCCCCTGGTAGATGTCGTTGGCGATGAACTCGCGATCGACGAGGTACTGCACCGCCTGCCGGATCGGCTTCAGCGAAAACGGGTTGAACTGCCCTTCGGGAGCGGGCGCGGGATTGAGCACGATCGACATCGTCGAGGCCGGGGCCTCGATCAGGCGGACGCCGCCGGGGTTGGACTCGATGTCGGACGCGCCGGGGCTCTTCAGGCCGAACAGGTAGAGGTCCATCCGGTCGTCGCGGATGTCGAGCGGGGCCTGGTCCACGTTGAACGCCGAGAACAGCAGCCGGTCGGCCGCCGGGCCGACGCGGTCGTCAGGGGGAGGCGGCTGGTCGTCCTGCGCTGCCGCTAACGCCGGGTCGGCCGCGATGCGCGCGACGGCGGCCGGCGCGAGCCCGAGCGCGGCGGCGCGGGCGGCGAAGGCGCGGCGGGAAAGGCGGCCGGCGGCGAGC
>JAFAEX010000042.1 GCA_023423795.1 Chloroflexota bacterium
ATCCCGAGCCTGTCGAGGGATCTCGTCGTCCGCGCGAATCCGGGAACGAACGAGATCCCTCGACAAGCTCGGGATGACGATGGGGGGAACGGGCGGAAAGGACGCCAACGCGCCCTCACGCCAACGCGAATCCGTAGCGCCCTTCAGGGTGCGTTTCGTTTCCAGCCCGGTCCTTCGGGGCCGGGAACCGCAGGAAACATCGAGGGGAGGAACCAGTGATCCGGACCGAGATCGACACCGACGCGTTGTTCTTCACGTCGCTGGTCACGCCGGACGCGCTGGCCCGCGTCAACGGCGACCTGGCCCCGGTCATCGCCGAGGTCGCGGGCACGATCGCCGCCGACCCCAGGGCCCGCTGCTGGTTCATGGGCGGCGGCGCGTCGCTGGCCGCGCTGCACGGCGGGGCGTACCTGTTGGAACGCTTCACCTCGGTCCCGGCCTCGGTCGGCACCGGCTGGCAGTTCCTGTCCCGCGCGCCGTTCGCGGTGGACGAGCATTCCTACGTCTTCCTCGCGTCCTACTCCGGGCAGACGCCGGAGGTGCTGGCGGCGAAGCGGTTCGCCGAGGAACGCGGGGCGACGACGATCGCCATCACCAACACGACCGAAACCCCGCTGGCGCAGGGCGCGGGCGCGGTGCTGGATATCCAGAGCAAGGCGGTCTTCACCGCGCCGCTGGCCATCGCCTACGCGCTGGCCGCCGGGGTGATGCGGGCGCGGGGCGAAAGCGCCGACACCGGCGGGTCGATCCTGCGCGGGCTGGCCGGGCTGCCGGAGCTGATGGACCGCCACGCCAACGCCGGCGACGTGCGCGACCTCGCCCGCCGGCTGGCGGCCGAGGCGGCCGACGTGGACGCCTTCTACGTGCTCGGTTCCGGCCCGAACTACGGCCTCGCCTACAAGCTGGCCCTGTCGGTGGTCATCGAGAACCTGTGGAAGGACGCCGCCCCGGTGGACGCCGGCGAGTTCTACCACGGCCCGATCGAGATCATCGCCCCGGACGGCGCCGCCGACGAAAAGCGCGCCTTCCTCCACCTGGTCGGCACCGACGCCTCCCGCACGGTCAGCGAGCAGGCGCTGCGCTTCTGCGAAGGCAAGGGCGCCCGTTCGCTCGTCTTCGACGCGCAGGCCTGGCCGGCGTTCGACGAGTTGTTCGCGCCGTTCGCTCTCTTCGCCCCGACCGAATGGTGGGTGATGGAGATGGCCGCCCAGAAGAACCACGACGTGGACGAGCGCCGCTGGATGGGCAAACTGTCGTCGCGCTGGGGGGAGTACGCGTAACGCGAGTCGGCAAGTCGGCAAGTCGGCGGGTCGGCAAGCAGACGAGGCGGCAGGCGACAGGCAGCAGGCGACACCGGAAGCGCCGTCGCCGCCGTCACCCCGTTATCGGCTTTCGACTCCCAACTGTCGTCTCTCGCTTGCCGACTTGCCGACTGATGGAGCAACGAGACATGCGACTCGCCATCGTTTCCGGGCTGTTGCGCTTTTACCCGCTCGACCTCGCGCTGGCGAAGATCGCCGAGGCCGGGTACGACGGGGTCGAACTGTGGGGCGGCCAGTTCCACGGCTACGTCCTCGACATGGTGCGCGAGACGGCCGACGGGCTGGTGCTGGACGAGGACCGGGCGCGGGCGATCCGCGAGATGGTCGCCGCGGCCGGGCTGGACCTCGTCTGCCTGACGCCGGAGCAACTGATCTACCCGATCAACGTCGTGGTCGATCAGGCCGCGCCGTTCGACGGCCCGGCGCTGCGGGCGCGCAGCCGCCGGATGCTGGAACTGAGCGTCGATGCGGCGGCGGCCCTCGGTTGCGACAAAATGGTGACCGTCACCCCGACCTGGCAGTGGACGCGCGACGACGGCGGCTACCGGCGGGCGACCAAACCCGAGGTGATCGAGGCCGGGATCGCCGAGATCGAGGGGCTGGTCCGCCACGCGGAGTCGCGCGGCGTGACGGTGCTGTTCGAACCGCTGGTGCATCACGACACCAACGGCATCGAGACGATCGAGGAGACGGGGCTGCTGCTGGACCGGGTGCAATCGCCGAACCTCGCACTGATGGTCGATATGGGGCACGTGGCGGTCACGGCCAACCGGATCGGGGCCGACCCGGTCGCCTACTTCCGGCAGCACTTCGAGCGCTTCGGCGACCGCATCCGGCACGTCCACATTGACGACAACCACGGCGCGATCGATTCGCACCTCGCGCCGGGCGACGGCACGGTGGACCTCGCCGGGATGACGCGGGTGCTGGTCGAAGCCGGCTACGACGGCTGGCTGTCGGCCGAACTCGGCATCCTCGGCGAATACGCGATGCCCGAGCACGCCGAACCGCTGCTGCGCCAGACGCGGGAGCGGATGGCGGAACTGGTGGCCGCGGCGCGTTAGCAAGAGAGGAGGATCACCCGCGGGAGCGACGGACGCCCCGCCGCCGGAAACGCTCCGGACGGCGCCGGCGTGCGCCATCGACGATCGACCACGTGATCGGACCGTTCGTACGTCGAAGACGAGGTACGCATGATGGATTCCCGAACCGCCCCGTCCGTTTCCCGTCGCGCCCTGGTGAAGCTGGCCGGCGCCGGCATGGCCGCGAGCGCGCTCGGCGCAGCACCCATCGCTCGCCGCCGCGCCGCGGCGCAGGAGTACCGGTTCCCCGCGGCGGGCAAGCCCTACGAGGGCACGGTGCTCAATGTCGCGATGGTGGCCGAGCCGAAACCGCTGGCGCTGAAGGAACTGATCCCCGAGTTCGAGGAGCTGACCGGTATCACGGTCAACTTCGAGGACCTCGCCTACTCGACCCTGCAGGAGAAGCAGCTCACCGCGGTCACGCAGGGGACGAGCACGTACGACATCGTCCACGTCGATTGCGTTTGGATGGGGCAGTATGCCGGGCAGGGATGGCTGGCCCCGGTGGACGAGTTCGTAGCCGCCACCGACCCGGCGGTGCTCGACATCGAGGACTTCGTGCCGAAGCTCCTCGACGAGTTGTGCGTGTGGGACGGCGCGCTCTACGGCTTGCCCTTCGACACCTCGATCATGATGTTCTACTACCGCACCGACCTGCTGGAAAAGCACGGCTTCGAGCCGCCGCAGACTTGGGAGCAGGTGCAGGCCGCCGCCGCCGCGATCACTGAGGCCGAGCAGGGCAACGACGTCTCCGGCATCACCCTGATGGCCAAGCGTGGCGTCCAGCTCGGGTGCACCTACGGCTGCCTGCTGGGCGCGAACGGCGGCTACTACTACGACGACGCCTTCAAGGCGACGCTTGCCGAACCGCCGGCGGTCACCGCGCTGGAGGACCTGAACGGGCTGGTGGCGATCGCCAACCCGGGCTCGCTCGCCCAGGACTACGACGAGGGCGACGCCTTCTTCTCTGGCGGGCAGGCCGCCATGTTCGTCCAGTGGAACGACTCCATCCCGGCCTACAACGATCCGGAGCGGTCGAAGATCGTCGGCAACTGGTCGGCGGCGGTGATGCCGGGCGTCGAGCAGGAGGACGGTACGATCCTGCGCTCGCCGGTCATCGGCGGCTGGAACACCGGCATCCTCGCCGACTCGGCCAACAAGGAGGCCGCCTGGGAATTTTTGCTCTGGGCGGTGTCCAAGGACATGGAGCGCCGCCTCGCCCCGGCCCAGCCGCCGGCCCGCGCCTCGGTGTTGAGCGACCCCGAGATCGCGGCCGAGTACCCGGAGTACGGGCCTATGCTCGAATCCTTGCAGGTGGCCTGGGGCCGGCCTCGGATCGACGTCTGGCCGCAGATGACCGACGTCATCGAGGGCGCGCTCTCGGAGGCCGTGACCGGGCAGCAGGCGCCGGCGGATGCCCTAACCGCCGCGAACCAGTCGGTGGACGAGATCCTGTTCGCCGGCGGCTTCCAGGGGTAGGGGTGGGGCGGGGGGGGGGGGGGTGCGACCCCCCCCCCCCCCCCCCCCCC
>JAFAEX010000070.1 GCA_023423795.1 Chloroflexota bacterium
GGGGGGGGGGGGGGGGGGGGGGGGGGGCGGCCCCCCCCCCCCCGCCCCCCGACTCGTCCCGTGTGTCCGCCCAGCAGGGTCGGCCAGCTCCTACGCGACGTGTCCCCCCCACTGGTCGCCAGCCCGCCCTACGGCCGGGGACTGCAGTACCCGCCGCCCTCCACGCTGATGCAGATCAGGTCGCCGCAGCACGAGTTGCCCGGAGGCGTGCAGGACTCGAGGTAGCCGCCACACCCCTCGAAGTAGGTCCGGCAAACGCCTTCGATGCACTTGTCGGACGGACGTTCGCAGACGTGGCCGCAGGCGCCGCAGTGGTAGTAGCTGTAGTCGAGGTTGGCGCAGAACCCGCCGCAGTCGGTCTCGGCCGGCGTGCACACGACCGGCTGGGCGGGCGGCTCGCGCGGCGGCACCTGCTCGCAGATGCCCGCAGCGCAGGCGGTCCCCTCGGGGCACGCTGTACCGCAGCGGCCACAGTTGAGGGAATCGTTCGCGAGGTCGGCACAGTAGGTGACGCAGCTCGTTTGGCCTGCCGCGCAATTCTGGCCCTGGCAGGCGCCGTCGATGCACATCGTGCCGTCGGGGCAGAGGTTGCCGCAGGAGCCACAGTGGGCGAAATCCGACGAGAGATCGGCGCAGTAGTCGCCGCAGTCGGTTCCGCCGCCGGGGCAGGCCTCGGCGGCCGTGGTGGCGGTGCGCGGGTCGGTGCCCCGGTAGACCTCGGTGGCGTCGTCGAGGCCGTCGCCATCGGTATCGGCCAGGAACGGGCTGGTGCCGTAGATCATGGCCTCGTCGTCGTCGTAGAGGCCGTCGCCGTCCATGTCGGACTCGACCTGGGCGGCCCGGGCGGCGCCCCGGCCGGCGAGGGCACCGCCGATGAAGCCGCCGACGAGCAGGAGGAGGGCGGCTCGCCGGGACGGGCGAGCGGCGGCGGCCTCCACCACCAGGCGATCGAACGTTCGGGGGTCCACGGCGCATCTCCTTTAGGCGGGGCAGGCGACCGGCCTCGGCGCCGGGATCGAACGCAGCGTAGGCGCGCCACCCTCGCAGCACATGGGGAAAACTACCCATTCGGCCGCCGGCGTCCGTCAGTCGCGCCGCATCCCTTGTGTCTCGGGACGGCGATGCCGGGCACGGCTTCGGGAGGGTGGGAAGCAACGTCTCCCGCATGCGGACCCGGTCGTTCCTGTACCCGCAATCACGTCCGGAACGGGGGTCGGATGCACCGCCTGCGGTGGGCGGTCGGGATCTCGCCGCCTCTGTCGTTCGAGCGCACCCGGCCCACGTGCCCGGCGTCGCGCGGGCGGCGGCCATGCCCGGCCTGCCCGGCCAGGATGCCGCCGGGTAACAGGAAGCGGCCCGACGGTGGTCGCCGTCGGGCCGCTTCGCGAGGGGGTGGACGATCGGGCGAGATCCCGGTTTGCCGCCGGCGCACCGGCTCGATCCGGGCGTTGGCAGGGATGTTCTCGGCGTGCGCCTGGTCCCGCGCCCACGGCTCCACGCACACGTCGTCGCCCGCGAACGCCTCCCGCCGGACGTAGCCCTGCTGGCAGGTGAAGCGGGCGCCCGCGCATCCCGCGGCGGCGAGCATCGCCGCGCCGGCGCAGTCGCTGGCGAGGCGGCCCGGGAAGCCCCGGCGGGAGGAGGCCGTGCCGAATCCGGAGCACGCCTCCGATTGGCCCGCTCGCTTACCCGTCCGACCCGTCGCCTGCACCCGCCAGCAGCAGGAGCGCGGCGAGGGCGGGGTCGTCCCGCCACCCCACGACGACCTCGGTTGGCCCGAGCACCCGGCCGTCGGCGGTCACAGGCCGCACCCGCAGCAGCCACGAATCCGCGGTGAGGGTCAGCACGGCGGCGACCGTGCGGCCGTCGGCCAGACAGGCCCGGAACTCCCATTCGCCGGCCCTTTGCTGGTCGGGCACGCCGGTTCCTCCGCGGGGCGAAACGCTCCACCACGCCGGGAGCACGGCGGGCTCGATCGAGGGCTCGTCGCCCTGCTCCGTAGCCGCGGCGCCCCTCGTTCGCGTGGTTCCGCAGCCGCCAACACTTGAAGCGACGTCAGCCTTACCCAAGGCGGACCGTGCCACGGATCGAACCAGACGCCATGCCCGCCGTGGGCATCACCGGGTTCGCCTCCATGCATTATTGATTGCGCGGTGCCGATTGGCGACCGGCGGGATGAACCGACGACCAACCGATCCCGGAGGTTTTCCCGGTGGGCGGGCGCGCCTTCGATTCCGTCGCCCGCGCCCTCGGCGCCGACCGGTCACGCCGCGGCGCGTTGGCAGGCCTGCCGGTCGTCGCCCTCGTTCCACGCGCCGGGGCGGCGAAGCGCCGGTACCCAGGCGGCGGAGCCGGCGCCGCGCATGCCCCGCTCAGCGCCGGGCGGCAGACCCGTCGGCCTGTGCCGCGGGGAACACCGGGACCGTTCCCCGGTTGGCAGCACGCCGCCGCTCCGCGAACCACACTGGTGCTGGGTGCCTTTCCCCACCCACGTTGGCACAGCAAGGCCCGCCGGGTTGCCCGGCGGGCCTTGCTGCGTCCGGAAGCGCCCACGCCACGGCCGCGGTGTGCCGCGAACGACACCTCGGCGGTTCCGCCGGCGGCAGCCGGCGGCGGGCCGCGGCCGCAGGATGGATCCATCGAACGGGGATGGCCCCGGACGACGCGACGAAGGACCCGTTCGGGGGAAGGGATCCGCGCCATGACCGCCACGACCACCGTCTTCGTGACCGCCCGCCGCGCCGTCGCCGCCGGCGCGCTCGCCGCGCTGCTGGCCGGGGCCGCCGCGCCGATCCTGACCCCGTCCGCTGCCGCCGTCGAAAGCGACATCGACGGCGACGGCCTCTTCGACGACGACGAGGCCCTGGTCTACGAAACCGACCCCTTCAACGCCGACACCGACGGCGACGCCACCCTGGACGGGGTCGAGGTCGCTCTCGGCTCCGACCCGCGCACCGCCGCCGCCGTTGGCGAGCGCATCGACACCGACCAGGACGGGCTGAACGACGGCGCGGAGGTGAGCCTCGGCTCCGACCCGCGCGCCTTCGAAACGCTCGACACCGACGGCGACGGGATCACCGACGCCGACGAGGCCTACGTCCTGAAGACCGACCCGCTGACCGCGAACGCGCCCGACCCGGTCGGCCCGTCCCCGATCCAGACGTCCGGTGACGACGCCGACTCCGACCGCGACGGCCTCACCGACCTCGAGGAAACCAGCATCTGGCGCACCGACCCCTTCAACGACGATACCGACGGCGACGGCCTCAACGACGGGTTCGAATCCTCGCGCGTGAAACTCGATCCGCTCAACCGCGATTCCGACGGAGACGGCAACCTGGACGGCTGCGACCCCGACCCGGAGGAAGCAGGCCCGAAGGTCGGCTGCACCGCCCAGGGGTAGCCGGGAGCGCGGAGGCCAAGCCCGCCGCCGTGGTCACCGGGCCAGCATGCGCGGAGCCGATCGGGAGAGCGGCCGTTTCGGCGGGGCGCGTCGCCCGCATGGACGGGGTCGGCGAGACGGCCTTGCCAGCCGCCTGATCCCGTGGCGCCGACTGCGACCGCGACGGAGACGATCCGTCCGACGGCGCGGGCACGGCATGTCCTTCATCGACCAGATCCTTGCCGACGACGCCTCGTACGACCGCCGGGAGGAGGTCAACGACGGGACAAGCGTCGTGGCATTCGACGGTGAAGGCAACGGGATCGCCGTGCATGTCTTCGCGGGTGAACGCGCACCGCTCCCGGACGCGGCAACGCGACCACCGCCGGCCCGGCCTCCAGGCAGGTCAACGGCGTTGGACGGATCGGCGCTGGCCGCGGAGCGGTTCGATCGCATCCATTTCCGGAATGGCGTGGTGATTCACCAATGTGCGAGCGGACATCGCGGCAAGGGCCCATAATCGCCTCGCCGGATTCTTGCCCGGAGCGAGGCGCAGGATGCCTCGCATTGGCCGGTTCGATCGGTGGGGGCGTCACCGTTGGCCGCCCCTGCCTCCGCGCTGCAGCACGGCGCCGCCCTGGGGGACGTCATGACCATGCGCCGGCGGCTCCTGCACCTGGACCGCGAGACATCGGTGTCGCGCGAAGCCCGTCCGGGGTTTTCGCGGCGTGGGTTTCTGGTCGCCGGCGCCGCCACGGCGGCGCATGCCGCCAGCCTTCGCGCCCATGCGCAGGAGGCAGGCGGCCACGACCACGGGGGCGACGGCGGTCCGGCGTCCGAGACCGGCCCGGTTGCCGGGGCGGAGCGGGTTCCATTCACGGCGGGCGAGCCGCTGGTCGAACCGGAGGTCCGACGGTCCGCCGACGGCGTGCTCGAAACCACGCTGCGGGCGCAGTACGCCTATCGCGATGTCGGCGGCTACCGCTTGTTCGTCCGCACGTACGAGGGGAAGGTCCCGGGGCCGACGTTGCGAATGAAACCGGGCGATACGCTCCGGATCACGCTGGTCAACGACCTGCCGCCGAATCTCGAAACGGCGCCGACCTACGCGGACCAGCCGCACCAGCTCAACACGACCAACGTCCACTTTCACGGCGCGCACGTGAGCCCTGGCGGCATCTCCGACAACGTGTTCCGCTCGATGGACCCCGGTGGCAGCTACGACATCGAGATCACGCTTCCTGCCGACCATCCGGCGGGCACGTATTGGTACCACCCGCACCGCCACGGTGCGGCCGACATCCAGATCGCGAGCGGCATGGCCGGTGTCATCGTCATCGAGGGCGAGTTCGACGACGTGCCGGAGATCGCCGCCGCCCGCGAGCGCGTCCTGATCTTCGGAGAAGCGGTGTTCGACGGATTCGGCAGGGTCGAGGACTTCACGACCGTCTTCCGCGAAACGGCCGCGCGGTTCATCACCGTGAACGGCCAGCGCGCTCCCTCCATCGACATGCGACCGGGCGAGGTGCAGCGGTGGCGGCTGCTCCACACGGGGCACCAGGATGACCTCTATTTCATGCTCGATGGGCATGCGCTGCTCCCCATCGCGCGGGATGGAATCGCCCTGGGACGTCTCGGACAAGCGCCACTGCCCCTGTCCGACCCGGACGCGGATCACCCGGAGGCTTTGCTGATCGCGCCCGGTCAGCGGATCGATGTCCTGGTCCAAGCGGGACGACCCGGAACGTACAACCTTCACGCGCTGCCGTATGACCAGGGTTATCCGTCGCCGAGCGGCCCGATGGCGCAGGTGGTCGTCTCCGGCGAACCGCTCCGGATGAGTCTCCCGGCGGGCCTGCCGGCGGGACCGCTCGACTCGATTCGCGATGACGAGGTGACCGGCACGCGGCAACTCGTGTTGACGGCGATCCTGCCCGAGACCGAAGCGGCGGGAACCTGGCAGGAGTTCAGCTTCCTGATCGACGGCAAGATCTTCGACGCCGGCCGGGTCGATCACCGGGTCGCGCTCGGGGCCGTCGAGGAGTGGACGATCCTCAACCGGCAGGACGACGATCACGTCTTCCACATCCACGTCAACCCGTTCGAGGTGGTCAAGGTCAACGGCCAGCCGGTCGAGCCGGTCTGGATGGATACCGCCGTCGTCCCGCGCGGCGGCAGCCTTACCTTCCGCTCCCGCTTCCTCGATTTCACCGGCACGTACGTCCTTCACTGCCACATGATGAACCACGAGGAACTCGGCATGATGCAGGTCGTGGAGGTTTATCAACCGTAGGTCGTGCCGCCAAAACGGCACCCGCCGGGCGACCGACGACGGCGCCAGGCGTGATGTGGCTCCGACACTGCGGATTTCGGTTGGACGATGCCGGGTCGCGCGGCGAAAGGCGGGCGCGGCGACGATCGATGGCGGCGCCAACCCGCTGCCGGTCGATGCCGTCAGCGACGGCGCCCGCAATGCCGCCGAAACCGGCAAACGACTCCTCGCCCGCGTCCCGCGAGTGGCGGCGGCGCTCGCCGTTCCCGCGTCCTACCCCAACGGGTAGGATAGAAGTCACGTAACCACGCCAAAAAACTACCCCCCGGCGCGGGGTAGGCCCGCCGCCGGAAGCCCATCATAGGGGCGCACGGGAGGGACGGCGATGGACGGACGGGGAGTCAGCGGTTGGGGAGCGGCCACCACGGTCATCCCCGCCGCCGCCCGCTCGGCCGTCGCCGGACCGGGCCCGGCATGGGAACGGTGGGGCTGGGTCGCAGTCCGCGCGGTCGCGGGCTGGACCTGGCTGGACCAGGGCTCCCGCGCGCTGGCCTCCGCGCCGGACGGCTGGGCGCTCGCCCTGGCGACCGGGCAGGTGCTGGCGGGCATCGCGGTGATGCTCGGGTTCCTGACCGGGGCGGCCGCCGCCCTGCTGGTGGTCGCCGGGTTGGCCGCGATGGCCGCCGGCGCATCGCCCGCCCCGATCCCGCTGGTCGCGGCCGTCGCGCTCATCCCCGCCTGGCGGCGGGCCGGCGCGATCGGGTTCGACCACTGGCTGCTGGCGCGCCGGGCCCGGACCCCGGGCGGCGCGGCCAACACGAACGAGTGAACGACGCGGACGAGGATCGCGCCTCGACCGCCGGAGCGACAGCCGGGAACGCGCCCGGCCGGGAGGAAATGGTCATGGGATTCATGCGGTTGCCGGTCGCCCCGGCGGTCTCCGACGCGTCGGTCGAAGGATTCATGAACGCCGTTCCCGCCGATCGCCGCGCCCTGCTGCGCGGTGGCGCCGGACTCGGCCTCGCCGCCGCCCTGGCCGGGTTCGCCGGCAAGGTGTCCGCGCAGGACGAGCACCCGACGCCTCCGGGCGAGACGGTCGGCTCCGACCCGCAAGCGCCCTCGACGGGCGATGCCTCCCCGGTGCCGGCGGGCACCGCCGAGTTCAAGCTCTACGATCCGTGGCTGGCCCCGGTCGAAGCGGGCGACAAGGACATCACCGTCGCCGCCGTCGATGCCACGGTCTACGTCGCCAACGACGTGCCCTACGCCGCCTGGACCTTCGACGGCAGCGTGCCGGGCCGCCCGCTGCGGGTCCGCGAAGGCGACATGGTCAACTTCACCTTCAAGGTCGATGCGTCGGCCTCCACGGCGCACTCGCTCGACACCCACGCCGCCAAGACGCCGCCGGAAGTGAACTACCGGACGATCATGCCGGGCGAGGAGTTCACCTGGCAGTTCCCGGCCACCACCGCCGGCGCGTTCATGTACCACTGCGGCACGCCGCCGGTGCTCATGCACATCGGCGCGGGCATGTACGGTGCGATGATCGTTGATCCGAAGGACGGCTGGTCGCCGGCGCAGGAGCTGGTCTTCGTCCAGTCCGACTTCTACTTGAAGGAGGGCGAGAGCGGCATCATGGTGCCGGACTACACCAAGATGCTCGGGCACGGCGCCGCCGACTTCGTGTGCTTCAACGGCTACGCCAACCAGTACGTGGAAAACCCGATCGAGATCAAGGTCGGCGAGCCGGTCCGCATCTTCGTGATGAACGCGGGCCCGAACGTGTGGGCCAGCTTCCACGTCGTCGGCGCGATCTTCGACAAGGCCTACGTCAACGCCAACCCGGCCAACGAACTGCGCGGGTTGCAGTCGATCACCATCGGCCCTGGCGACGGCGCCTGCGTCGAGTTCACGGTCGAGGAGCCGGGCGAGTACGTGGCCGTCAACCACGCCTTCGGTCACGCCGCCCACGGCGCGATCGCCATCCTCTCGGCGAAGTAGCGGTCCGATTCCGACGCGGGCGGGGAATCACATCCCCGCCCGCGCACCCAGCGAGGAGACGCCATGATCGCCCAGCCTGCCCTTGCCTCCGCGGCCCGTCCGGCTCGCCGCGTACCGGTGGGCCAGCGCCCCGGCGCCATGGCCCTCGCCGCGCTGGGGCTCGCGCTGCTGCTGGCGCTGGGCGCGGTCTGGATGGCGCTCGAAGCGCGGCAGCCGGCAACCGCCCAACTCGCTGCGCCCGCCGCCGTCGCCGGCCCAATCGTCATCCCGAACCACACCACCGACGGGCAGATCGCCTTCACGATCCCCCTCGGCGCGGCCCAGGACCAGACGGACGGCGGCACGCCCTACATCATGCCGCCGACGATCCGGATGACGGTCGGGGACAAGGTGATCGTCACCAACGACGACGTGTACCCGCACATCATCCTCAGTTCGCTGGTCATGCCCGGGACGACCGCCACGATGGTCTTCGACGAGCCCGGCATCAACGCCTTCTCCAGCGGCTGCACCGCCAACGGCGGCACCATCAACGCCTTCACGTCGGTGATCGTTTCGGAGCGAAGCTGAGGCGACAGGCGACAGGCGATAGACGAGAAAGGTCGAACCGATGTCCGTGAACATGACGACGAACGTTGAACCGGATGCCCTGAGCGCGATGACGATCCGCGACCTGGTGGACCGCTGGCCGACCACGATGGAAGTGCTCACCCCGCTCGGGATCGACCTCTGCTGCGGCGGCGCGCACCCGCTCGGCGAAGCGCTCGACCTCCACGGGTTCGACCGCGCCGAGGTGCTGCCGAAGGTGGTCGCCGTCGTCGCCGCCGCCGAGGGCGCGCGGTGAACCAGATGCCGGTCTCCGACGCCGCGCCCAGCCTGCCGCCCGGCCCCGCCCGGGCGGCGCTGGGCGCGATCGATTTCACCCGCCAGCCGTTCGTGCTGGCCTGGGAACTGACGCGAGCCTGCAACCTCGCCTGCGTCCACTGCCGGGCCGAGGCGCAATTGCGGCGCGACCCCCGCGAACTGTCCACCGCCCAGGGGCTGGCGCTGATCGACGACATCGCCGCCTTCGACCGGCCGCCGACGCTGATCCTCACCGGCGGCGACCCGTTGCGCCGCCCCGACCTGCTCCAATTCGTCGCCCACGCCACCGAGGGCGGCATCCCGGTCACGCTCACCCCGGCCGGCACGCCGCTGGCGAGCCGGGACAAACTGGCCGCCGCGCGCGACGCCGGGCTGCGCCGGGTGGCGGTCAGCCTCGACGGCAGCGACGCCGCCCGCCACGACGCCTTCCGCCAGACGGCCGGCTCCTTCGGCTGGACGCTCGACATCGCCCGCCGCGCGCGCGACCTCGGCATCCCGCTCCAGGTCCATTCCACGCTCTGCCGGCGCACCCGCGACGATCTGCCGGCGCTGGCCGACCTGGCCGAAGACCTCGGCGCGGTCGTCTGGGCCGTTTTCTGCCTCGTCCCGACCGGCCGCGCCGAGGCCGCCGACGCGCTCTCCCCGGCCGAGTACGAGGAGGTCTTCGCCTGGCTGGCCGAGCGGTCGGCCGCCGCCTCGTGGGACCTGAAACTGACCGAGGGCTACCACTACCGGCGCTTCCTCGCCGAGCGCGGCGGCGGCCCGGTGAGCGGCCTCGGCTTCGCCGAGGACACCTCGGCGGTCGGTCGCGCCCCGAAAGCGGTCAACGCCGGCAACGGTTTCTGCTTCGTCTCCCACACCGGCGATGTGTGCCCGAGCGGCTTCCTGCCGGTGGTGGCGGGCAACGTGCGGGAGCAGTCCATCGTGGACATCTACCGCAACCACCCGCTTTTCCGCGACCTGCGCGACCCGGACAAATTGACCGGCCGCTGCGGCGGCTGCCGCTACCGGGCGCTGTGCGGAGGTTCGCGCTCCCGCGCCTACGCGGCCAGCGGCGACCCGTTCGGCGACGACCCGGCCTGCGCGTGGTCCACCGGTTCCGGGAGGGCGGCGTGAGCGACCCATCCCGCGGCGACCGGCGCGGCGAAACCCCGAACCCGCCGGTCATCGCCGTCGTCGGCGGCGGCCCGGCCGGACTCGTCGCCGCGCTGCGCCTCACCCAGCGGCTGCCGGACGCGTCCGTCGTCCTGCTGGAGCGGCAAGCCCGCCTCGGCGGCAAGATCGTCACCGAGCGGATCGACGGCTTCGTCCTCGAAGGCGGCCCGGAAGCGCTGGTGGTCGCCAAACCCGCCGCCGGCGCGATCGTCCGCGAACTGGGGCTGGAGGCGGCGATGACGTCGCCCAATCCGGCCACGGCGGGCACGTCGGTCCGCATCGGCGGCCGGCTGCGCCCGCTGCCGGAGGGGATGACCGGGCTGCTGCCGCGCCGGTTCCTGCCGATCGCCCGCAGCCCGATCGTCTCCCTGCCCGGCAAACTGCGGATGGCGCTGGAGCCGGTCCTGCCCGCCCGGCGCGACGAAACCGACGAGACGGTGGCGGCCTTCTTCTCCCGCCGGATCGGGCGGCACGCCTACGAGCGGCTGGTCGCCCCGCTGGTCGAGAGCATCTGGTCCGGCGACGGCGAAAAACTCAGCCTGCAAGCCGCCTTCCCGCAATTGCGGCAGGCCGAACGCGAGCACGGCAGCCTGACCCGCGCCGCGCTCGCCGCCAACCGCGCCGCCGGCTCCGCCCCGGCCGGGCCCGGTCTCGCCGCCCCGGCCGGCGGGCTGGGCGACCTCGTGACCGCGCTGGAGGAACGCTCGCGCGCGGCAGGCGTCCGGATCGAAACCGGCGCGGCGGTTGAGGCGATCTCGCGGCGCGGGCATGGGTGGACGATCGCCGTCGCGGATGGCGATCCCGTTCGCGCCGATGGCGTCGTGCTGGCGGTGTCGGCGCTGGTTGCCGCCCGCCTGGTCGCGGGGTTCGACCCGGCGCTGGCCCAGCCGCTGGCCGCCATCCCGCACGCCTCGACCGCCACCGTCACGCTGGCAGTCCGCGAGGCCGACCTCGCCAAACCGCTGCGCGGCCACGGCTACGTGTCGCGGCGGCAACCGGGCATGCCGGCGACGGCCGGAACGTGGGTGTCGCGCAAGTGGACCGGGCGCGCGCCGGACGGATTTGCGCTGGTGCGCCTCTCGCTCGGCAATCTGGACCGCGCCACGCTCGATTCCGCGCCGGATGCCGACCTCGTCGCGCTGGCGCGGACCGAACTGCGGCGCGTCGCCGGGATCACCGCCGAACCGGTGCTGGCCCGCGTCTTCCGCTGGCCGGACGCCACGCCGCAGGCCACGCTCGGCCACCTCGACCGCGTCGCGGCGATCGAAGCGCGGCGGCGACGTCACCCGGCGCTGGCCCTCGCGTCCGCCGGGCTGGCCGGCTCCGGGTTGGCCGACGCCCTCGCCGCGGGCGACCGCGCGGCCGGGCTGGTCGCCGACGCCCTCGAAGCAACGGGAAGCGCCGCCGCTCGCCCGGCAACGGAGGCGCAACCGTCGCCGCCCCTCGCCCTGCGCGACGTGCGCCGACCCAACGCCCCGGACGGATCGTGGAGCGGGGCGAACGGCGCGGCGCCCGCTGGCGACGACCCGAATGCCGCCGATCCGGCAGCCGACCACCGGCAACCGGTCGGGACGTCCGCCGGCGCCGGATGACCGCCGACGACCGAACGCCAAATTGTTGAGGCAAAGGAGGCCGCAATGGACGCAACCAACCGCCCGACCGCCCACGTGGACGTCAGCGACCCCAACCTCGTGCCGCCGGAGCCGATGGTGATGATCCTCGACGCCCTGGAAGACCTGCCGCCGGGCGGCCGGCTGGTCGTCTCGCATATCCGCCGCCCGATCCACCTCTACCCGCGGCTGGACGCGCTCGGCTGCACGCACGAGACCCGCGAACTCGGGCCGGACCGGATCGAACTGGTCATCGACAAACCGGCCGAGGACGCGTCGTGAGCGCGGCCACGGCCCGCCCGCGCCCGGCGACGCCGAAGGTGACCGCCGCGCCGTCGCTCGTCCTGCCCGCCCGTTTCCTGCTGCTCGGAGCGCTCTGCTTCGTGGCGCTGGGGCTGAGCGCGCCGTGGACGCTGCCGCTGCTGCTGACCAACTTCTACGACCCGTGGCTGCTGGCCTTCGTCCACGCCAACACGCTCGGCGCGATCGGCTCGGTCGCCATCGGCGCGGGCTACCAACTCACGCCGGTCGTGCTCGGCACGGCCATCGAGGGCGAGGGCTGGGGTCTGGCGTCCTTCCCGATCTGGCTGGGCGGCGTGGTGCTGCTGCCGCTGGGACTGGCGACCGGCTGGCCGTGGGCGCTCGGGTCCGGCGGGACGTTGCTGCTGCTGGCGGTCGCCATCTGGGCGACGACCCTCTGGCTGACCTTCCGGCGATCGACCCGGCGCGACGCGATCGCGTGGCACCTGGCGGTCGCTCCGCTCGGCGCGCTGGGCGGCGCAACCTACGGCATCATCCTCGCGCTGAACAAGGGGCTCGGCTTCCTCGGCGAACGCACGCTGTCCAACCTCGGCGCGCACGCGACGATCATGCTCGGCGGCTGGATCGCCGTCCTGATCGGCGGCGCGGCGCTCGAACTGGCCGGCATGTTCTCGGTGGCCAAGGACGCGGTGCGGCCGCGCCTCGCCTGGGCGCAGTTGTGGCTCGTCGCCGGCGGCGGCTGGCTGCTTTCCACCTCGATCCACATGCGGCTGGGGCGCTGGGTGGACCTCGCCGGCGCGGTGCTGCTGCTGGCCGGGGTGATCGGGCTGGCGGTGCAACTCGGTGCCGTCCACCGCGGCCGCCGGCGCAAGGCGCTCGACGTGCATGCCCCGTTCGCGATGCTCTCGGCGGCATCCGGCGTGGCCGCCGCCGCGCTCGTCGTCTGGGGCCTGCTGGCGGACCTCCCGGCGGGATCGCCGCTCTGGCTGGTGGCGGGCTGGCTGGCCATCGCCGGGTTCGCCGAAACGGCCATCCTCGGTTTCGGCGTGAAGATCGCCTCGTTCCTCGCGTGGTTGCAGGGCCACGGCACGGGCAAGCGCACGCCCGGCAAGCCGCTGCCGAAACTCGACGAGTTGTACGACCGGCGGCTCACGTTCGTCGCGTTCGCCCTGTGGGCAACCGCCGTTCCGCTGGTCGCGCTCGCGACCGCGTTTGCCTGGCATTCGGTGATGGCCGTCGCGGTCGTCCCCTACGCCGCCGGGCTGCTTTGCTGGGGGTGGGTTGTGGCGGGCATCGTCCGCCACGCCCGTGGGTTTTTTGCGTGAGAAGAAACTGGCGGCCAAGGGAGTGACCAAGCCGGCTCGGAAATGATGCCGCCGGTCTGAGCGGGCATCCAGCGGAACCGATGCCGGCCGAGCGGGGTAGATGGCGGTTGCGAAATTGAATCGGCCAGCCGGCGGCACCGCCCGTGGATGATGGCAGTTGCCAAAAGAGATCGGCCACCGGCGATGGGTGCCCGGGACTCGAAGTCCCTCCGGGACTGAATACGGGCGTCGCGGCGGCGTCCGTCGGTCTCAACCCCGGAGGGGCTGATACGAAACCCGGCCGATTGGCGCGCGAATAGTCGAATTTCGTATGAGGACGGGCGGTACCCGCATCAGTTTGGCAAATGCCATCATCCCCGGGCGCACCCGACGGACACACCCAGTTCCGAATCTACACCGCCGCGGGCGTCGCCGGGATGAACGCGAACGGGTCGGCCGGCCGAAGCCAGCCGGCAGCGCTGCCGGATACGTACTCGCCGTCTGCGACCAGCGCGGCATCCTCGTTCATCGCCACGCACAGCACTGGCGCGCCGGGCGACAGATCGAGGTCGGAGAAATCGAGCCAGATGATGTAGGGGCTCTCCGCCGATTCGAAGTAGTACACGCGGTTCTTCTGGTCGATCACCGTCCGCCAGCGGGTCGCGGCCACGTTCGGCTCGCCGGGGCTGGCCACCCCGAACGGGGCCGACGCGTTGCGGATCACCCCGAACACGCCCGCCAGCGCCTTGACGACCCCGGCGGTCGGCGGGATGGCGCCGACGTAAAACGACGCCCGCACGAAGCGGTCGGCGGCCCGGCTCGTGCCCGGCAGCATCACGGCTCCGCCCACCTGTTCCCAGTAGGCGTTCAGCGCGAGTTGCTGGTCGTAGGTCGGCGAGTTGGTCATCACCGTGTACTGGCGACCGTGGTGGATCGACAGCACGCCATCGACGTATTCGAGGATGGCCGAATCGCCCGACTGGTCGGAGATCGAGAGGTGGGCGGTGCCCGGGTGCCCGTCCGGCGTCATCACCGCCACCGGCACGAACGGCTCCTCGCGCAGCGCCGCGACCGCCTCGGCGACCGTGGCGAACCGGTCGAGCACGTACTGACCCCAGATCGCGATGCTGATCGGCTTGCGGGGGTCGTCCGGCGCCCGCGTCCCGTAGTCCGATTCGGCCAGATAGAGCATGTTGACCGCGAGGCCGCGCTCGTTCATGCCCTCGACCGTCGCGCCGTCGAACCCGCTGACCACGACGCTGCCGTGGGCCGCCGTCCATTCCAGCGAATCCGGCCCGGCCGCGCCGTGGCGCGCCATGCCGGCGGGAAACACCCACATGCCGGTGGCGACCGGCGCGACCCAATCGAACGTGCGCCCGGTGACGACGATGTCCTCCGGGCCGAGGTACGTGGCGCGCGTGCACACGGGCAGTCCCCTTCCGAGGGTCGGTCGGACGGACTCGGTTGGTTCCCAAGTCGAGCGGCCAGACTAGCACGGCCCGCTCGGGCTCGTTCGTCACCCGACCCCATCGTTGTCGCATGCTCCACCGCGCCACGTGCAACACGTTTGGAACGGAGACACGCCCTCGAACTAGAGCCGAATCCTGATGTATCATGTTGATGAAATCCCCTGCCGCTTCGGTGGCAGGCCGAGGGGCTGACCTACGGGTTGGCCCCTCTTCATGTTTCGATGAGGGGATCCATGGTCGCCCATGTTTACGTCGATGGCTTCGCCTTGTATCACATGTGCTACCGAGGGCTCCGGAACGAAGCGAACCAATCCCTGAAATGGCTGGATCTCGTTTCGCTGTCCAGAGCGCTGCTTCCTGATGAAGAAGTCGATCTCGTACGTTATTACACAGCCCGCGTGGGTGATACACCTGAGGACAATCAGCGCGCTTTACGTCAGGATGTCTACCTTCGCGCTCTCGCTACACTGCCGGAAATCTCCATCCATCAAGGGATATTCCACACCAATAAGCGAGAGGTACGACTGGTTCGCTGTCCCGAGGGTATCACCCCAATCCAGACGGCACGGGTTTGCCAGGAGAAAGGCTCGGATGTATCGCTGGCAACCCATCTCTTGCTGGACGCTTTTGATGAACGTTGCGACGTAGCATTGTTGTTGACGAACGACTCGGATTTCATTGAGCCGGTACGGATCGTGCGGGACCGGTTTCGCCTTCGCGTTGTCGTCATCAGCCCCGATACCGTCGTTGCCAAGGCACTTGCCCGCGCTGCAACGTACGCGCGGCCACTCGACCGCCGGTTGCTGGCTTCGTCGCAGTTGCCCGACCCGGTGATCGATCGGGAAGGGCGTCCCATCCGGGGCCCGGTGGCATGGGGTGGAGCCGATCCGACAAACGAACGTGCGACCGATTCGGCCACGTAACACGGTGGTCTTTTGGACGGATTCAATCCACGTGCATCGACACCAGATGCGCGTCCGGTCAGGCTCTCGCGAGGTCGCCCAGGACCGCCAGCAGCGCGTCTTCCTCGGCCCGCTGGTCGTCCAGCGACAGGAGCGCCGGGTAGATCTCGTCCATGCCGCCGTCGAGCCGCTCGCGCAGCCCGACAGACACCTGTTCCGGCGTGCCGTAGACGAGTAATTCGTCGAGCAGTCCGTCGGTGATGCGGCCTTCCGCGTCCAGCGGGTGGCCGGCGTCGGCGAACATCCGGGCGTAGAAGGGCGCGGCGGCGTAGTAGGCCAACTGGTGCTTCGCCGCCTCGTACGCGCGGTCGCGGTCGGGGGTCATCACGACGGGAAGGTGAGCGATGAGCGGCGGGCGGACGCGGCCGGCTTGCCGCGCGCCGTCCTCCAGCGCGGGTGGCGCGACCCGCCGCAGGTAGGCCGGCGGGCACAGCCACGTCAGCGCGCCGTCCGACAGTTCCCCGGCCAGCCGGAACGCGGGCGCGCGCAGGGCCGAGACCAGCACCGGCGTTCCCGGCGGGTTCGGGATCGTCGCGTCGGCGCTGTACCACTCGCCGTGGGCGTGGACCTCGCCCTCGTGCAGGAGGGGCCGCAGGATCTCCACGTACTCCCGCAAACGCCGCAGCGGACGACGGAAATCGAGGTGGTAGACGTCCACCATCGTGCGGGCGTGCGCGGTGCCGACGCCAAGCCGCAGCCGGCCGGGCGCCAATCCTTCCAGCGCGGCGGCCTGCGTCGCCAGCCCCAGCGGGTGGCGGGTGAAGGCGGGCACGATCGCCGTGCCGAACCTGATCCGCTCGGTGCGCATGGCGGCCGCCGCGAACAGCGTCAGCGTGTCCAGCCCGAGGGCGGACATCACCGTCCAGACCGTATCGACCCCGGCCCGCTCGGCCCGCTCGATGAGGTCCACCGCCTGATCCGACTGCTGCGGCACGAACGCGAACCCGATCCGTCCGGCGTACGTCACGTCGTTCCTCCGTGGGTGTCGGGTGTCGGGTCTTGGGTGTCGGGTCTCGCGGCGGTATTTTCCTGACACCCGACACCCGACACCCCCGCCTAGTCCGCCGCCTTGGCGTCGAGGCCGTGCTCGCGGCGGGCGGGCGGGCCTTCGAAATCGAAGGAGATCTTGAACCGCTCGTGGCGGCCGTCCCAGGCGTGGGGGTAGGCCTTTTCGCGGATGCGGCTCTGCTCCTCGGCCGACAGGGGCCGGAAGCCGCGGCCGATGGCGAGGTCCTGCTCCAGCACCGCCATCGAATCGACGCCCACGCACAGCGACGCGATGGGCTGCGACAGACTGTAGGCGATAGCCTCCTCCGCCGTGATGTCGGTTTCGGTCATGATCCGGCCCGCCGCCAGGCTCTTCATCCCGATCACGCCGATCCCGCGGGCGTTCGCCAGCGGCAGGACCTCCTGCTGGAACGAGTTGAAGTGCCAGTCCAGCGCGTTGACCGGCATCTGGAGCGTGTCCCACGGGAAGTCCGGGGCCAGTTCCAGCATCCGGCGGAAGATGGCCGGGCTCTTGTGGCCGGTGAACCCGATGAAGCGGACCTTGCCCTGCTCCTTCGCCTTCAGCATCGCCTCGGCGGCGCCGCCCGGGGCGTAGATGCGGTCGGGGTCGTCGTGCCACGTCACCTCGTGGATCTGCCAGAGGTCGATGACGTCGGTCCGCAGCCGGCGCAGGCTCTCGTCGAGGTTGACCAGCGAGGAGTCGGCGCGGCGGTCGTGGGCGCAGTTCTTGGTCATCAGGAAGGCTTTCTCGCGGTAGCCTCCCTGCGCCAGCGCCTCGCCCATGCGGTCCTCGGACTCGCCGCCGTTGTATTCCCAGGCGTTGTCCATGAAGGTGATGCCGGCATCGATGGCGGCGTGGACGAGACGGATGCCTTCGGCGCGGTCGGGCACGCCCATGTGGAATCCGCCGAGGGCGAGCATGGAAACGTCCACGCCGGTGGAACCGAGTGGCCTGGTGGGAATGTCCGCGCTCATCCGTCCGTCCTCCGGGTCGTGCCGAGTGCCGAGTGCCGAGCGCCGCGACCGGTCCGCGCGATCTCGGACGGCTACGATAGCGGCAGCGCACGAAGCGGGCAACGAGGGTCGGGATCGGAGGCGCACGATGACGGACCACGCGGGACCGGGCGGGCAACTCGGGATGGACGGACGGCGGCGCGTCTCCTCGGGCAGCCCGTTCGAGGAACAGGCGAGTTACTGCCGGGCCGTTCGCGTCGGGGACTCCATCTGGGTCGCCGGCACGGCGGCCTACGACGACGGCGCGGTCGTCGCGCCGAATCAGGCGGGGGAGCAGGCCCGCTATATCCTCGGCGTCATCGACCGCGCCCTGCGCGACCTCGGCTCCTCGCTCGACGACGTAGTCCGCTACCGGGTCTACCTTACCGACATCACACTTTGGCGCGACGTCGTGCCCGAACTCGGCCGCGCCTTCGTAAACGCCCGCCCGGCGGGCACGCTGGTGGCAGCCGCGGCGCTGATCGATCCCACGCTGGTGGTCGAAATCGAGGTGGACGCGGTCGCCCGGCCGGCCTGAACCGGCCGGGAACCGGCCGGCTCGGCGAAATCGGCCGGTTGCCATACGGAGTCATTGACCACGTTTCGGAACCCGGAAAGCGTCGCCCAACCCGTCATCCAGAGCGTGTCGAGGGATCTCGTTTTCCCCAAGTTGGCGCGGACCACGAGATCCCTCGACACGCTCTGGATGACGAGAGAGCCGGTGGGGATGACGACAGAGCCGGTTCGGATGCGCGCTGTTGCCAGGAGAACGCGCGGGGCGCGGCGGCGCTTCGGTGGGGACGTGCGCGCCGCCGCGCCGCCCGGAGGATCCATGACCGACGAATCCCTCGCCCGCCTGCGGGCGATCTGCCTCGCGCTGCCGGAGGCGACCGAGCAAATCAGCTGGGAAACGACCCCGACCTTCCGGGTGCGGGACAAGATCTTCGCGCTCCACCGCGTCGAGCGAGATGGCATCTCCGGCTGCTGGGTGAAGGCCCCGGCGGGCATGCAGGAGGCGCTCGTCGCCGCCGATCCCGAACGGTACTACCGCCCACGCTATCTGGGAGGCAAGGGCTGGCTCGGCATCCGTCTCGAACCAGACCCGGACTGGGACGAGGTCGCCGCCCGCGTCGAGGAAAGCTGGCGGCTCATCGCTCCGAAGAAGGTCGCCGCGCGGCTCGATGGTTGAGCGTCGGCTGGCCCCGGGCGCCGAAGGTCCGGTCGGTCCGCGCCGACGCGCGCCGATTCGGCGCTACCGCCCGGCGACCGGATCTCCGGCGGCCTGGTCCCGCAGGAGCGCGGCGATGTCGTGGATCGGGCGAAACCCGAGGCCGCGCTCGGCCTTTCTTCCGTCGTAGACCCGGTCGATGCTGCCGGGCAGCGGCCAGCCCAGGGCGGCGAACGCCGACGCCACCTCCGGACAGCGCCGACGGATCACCGCTGGCGCGTCGGCCAACAACCCGGGCGCGTCCTGGCGATGGAATGGGGAGCACGCCACGACGTTGAAGACGTCGAACGTGATGGCGTCGTTTTCGACCGCCAGCGCGTGCGCCGCCGCCACGTCCCGCACGTCGATGCCTCGGTACAAGCGGTGGATCGCCGCCACCATCGGCGGCTCGGGGAAGAAGCGGCCGGTTCGCAACACGATCGCGGGCATCCCGGCTTCGTCCGCAAAGCGGCTGCAAAGCGCTTCGGCCGCCAGCTTGGTTTCGTCGTAGACGTCGCGCGGAACCGGCGGGAGGTCTTCGTCCACCCAGACCGCGGCCGCGTCCGGCACGAGGGAAGCGCCGTATACCGACGTCGTGCTCGTGTAGACGAACCGCCGCACGCCGGCCTCGACCGCCGCTTCGAGCAGGTGGCGGGTTCCGGTGACGTTGACCGCGAAGAACTGCTCGCGGCTGGCTTCCGCGACGTGCGGGGCATGGAGCGAAGCGATATGCACCACCGCCTCCACTCCGCGCGCCGCGCGGCGCACGACGGCGCGGTCCTCGACCCCGCCGACGACGCTCGTCGCCGGCCCCGCCACCCGGTCCAGCCCGACCACCTCGTGTCGCTCTCCGAGGAGCGCGGCAACCGCGCCACCGAGCAAACCCGAGCTTCCGGTCACCAGGACCCGCATCCGCGCCTCCCATTCCTGAGGCCGGTACCTTACGCCGCGAAACCGGGCGGCCGCGATCGTTGGGTCCGGCCGGGATTGGCGAGGCGGGCCGATCGATCGGCCCGCCTTTCAGTGCCGTCAAGCGTATGTCGTCAGGCGCACTCGATCTCGACCACCAGCCTGCCTTCGCCGTCCGGCGCGAACTCGTCGGTGGCGTAGACCAGTTCCAGGGCCAGGGGCTTGCCGCGTCCCGCCACCACGATCGTGTAGTCGTGGTGCTCGTCGAACGCGCCCCAGGCGGGCACCTTGCCGTCGATCGCCACGCCCCAGTCGAGGTTGCCGACGCGGTCGTTAGGCCGCGGCGCGCCCTGCCGGAAGAAGCCGTAGTCGGCATCGACCGCGGGTAGGCCGAGCGCTGGGGTTCCGTCGCCGTTCTCGAGCCCCACGTAACCGCTGGCGCGGAGCCGGTAGGTGCGGCCCTTGGCGAGCACCGGGGTCTTGACGGCATTGCCGTTCGCCGGAATCTCGATCCGCCCCATCCCCTTTCCGGGGCGGCAGGTTCCGCGCCGGGCCTTGCGGCCGGTCGTGCGCTTGGCCGTCGGTGCGCCGGAGCGCTTGCCGGCCTTCGCGTTGCCGGCCTTCATGCGACGGGCCGCGTCGGCGTCGTCGCCGATCGCGCCGAGGGCGGCCACGCCGGCGAGGGCGGCGGCGGTCCGCAGCAGGCCGCGGCGGGTCGTGGTGGCGGGCTTATCGATCGAAACGAGGTCGAGGTTCTGGCGTTCCATGTCGAGTCTCCAGTTCGGTGTCGGTGGCGATCGCTTCGTCGATCGCGGCGCCCGGGTCGTTCCGGGTTCGTGGCGCCATCATGGCTTAACTCGACATAACATTCTGCAATCCGGCGCACAGGTTTGGAGTCAACCGCGGCACACCCGCGTGGCGTGCCGTCGGCGTGGCCGGTCGCTGCGGCGAGCGCGGTCGGTCCCCAAGTGCTTCTGCTATGCTGGCTGAACTGATGCCACGCGCCGCCCGAACGGTCGGGCGGCAGCCCGCGCGGAGTGCGGCCGATGACCGCAACGACGACGCCGACCAGCGCAGCCGCCGGACCGGCCACCGGACCGGCGAGCGAGTTGTCGGACGAGCAGCGCGCCGTCGTCGAACACCCGCCGGACGGGGCGCACCTGCTGGCGATCGCCGCCCCGGGCAGCGGCAAGACCCGCGTCATCGCCGAGCGCATCCGTTGGCTGCTCGCGACCGGCGCGGCCGAACCGGGTCAGATGCTGGCGATGACCTTCACCCGCCGCGCCGCCCAGCACCTGTGCGCCCGTATCGGCAACGACGACGTGTGGGCGGGAACCTTCCACGCCGTCTGCGCCGATATCCTGCAGGAGTTCGGGGCGGGCGCCGGGCTGCGCACGCCGATCCGCATCGCCGACGACGCGTGCCGGCGCGGCCTGATCGAACGCGCGACCGCCAGCGCCGGCTGGGTGCTGCCCGACGCCGAGGCCGCCCGCGACAAGCAACTCGAACGATTGGAGAAGGACATCTCCGCCCGCAAACTGGGCAACGCGGACCCGGCCGGGGCATCCCCCACCCTGTTCGACGAGGTCGCCCGCTGGTACGCCGCCTGGCTGGACGACGGCGGCTGGCTCGACTACGACGACCTGCTGCTGGTGGCGGGCAGGGTGCTGCGCGACCACCCGCCCGCCCGCGCCGCGATGGGCGAACGCCTGCGCTTCGTCTTCATCGACGAGTTCCACGACGTTTCCGCCGAGCAATATGCCCTCGTGCACCTCCTCGCCCCACCGGGCGGCGCGGTGCAGGTGATGGCCGTGGCGGACCGCGACCAGGCGATCTTCGGCTGGCGCGGCGCGCGGCTCGCCGCACTCGACGACTACCGGCGCCATTACGCTGCGCAGGAACGGCGGCTTTCCCGCAACTACCGTTCGACGCCGCAGATCGTCGCCGCCGCCCGCGCCGTGCTCGGCGGCCCGCCGGTCGTCGCGGACCGCCCGGATGGCCACCTCGCCTGCTGCGTCCGCTGCCAAACCGTGGAATCCGAGGCAACGGAATTGGCCCGGCTGGTCGGCCGCGCGCTCGAAACGGGGCGATACTGCCCGCCCGACGTCGCCGTGCTCTACCGCACCCACAAGCGAGGCAACGCCGCCGAGGAGGCGCTGCTGGCCGCCGGCTACGCGGTCAGCCGCGAACAGCGGGGCCGCTTCTTCGCCCAACCCGGCGTGCAGGACGTGCTGCGGGTGCTCGACCTCGCGCTGGCCATGCGCGACGAGGGGTTCACCGGCGCGCTCAACTGGCCGCGGGTGACGGTGGACGAGGTCACGATGGCCCGCCTCCGCCTGCTCGCGAGCGCTGGGAACGTGCCGGTCAGCGACATCGCCCGCCGCGTCGAGGATTGGGCCGACCGGCTCTCGCCGCTCACCCGTGCCGCGCTGCGCGATTTTCGCTCGCTGGTGGATGAGCATCTCGCCCCGGCCGCCGAGGACCCGATCGGCGACGTGCTGGACCGGCTGCTGCCGCTGCTCGCCGCCCGCCGCTGCCCGCTCCCGGACGGCGACCGAATGGCAATCGAAGAGGTGCTGGCCCGGCTCGACCGGCCACTCGACGACGCGACCGCGCGCTTGGCCGAGGCGGTCCACCGCCGTCGCGCGATCGCGGTCCGCCGCCCGGCGCTCGACGGGCCGCCCGACGCCGACGCCGTCGCGGCCACCCTGATCCTGCGGCGGTTGTTCGACGATTACCTCGGTGTGCCGCTGCTGGTGCTGCCGCCGGGCCGCTTCGCCCCGGACGGCGCGTTCACCATCCACCTCGGCGACCGCCGCGCGCCCTCGATCATGGGCATCGGGCTTTCCCGGGCGGCCGACGCCGGCCTCGCGGCGCAGGCGTGGCGGCTGGCGGTTTGCTTGTTATTGGCGCTCGAGCGCCACGAGGAGGCCGACGACCTCGTCCTCCTCGACATCGAAACCGGCGGCAAGGACCCCGCCCGCACCGAATTGCTGGAGGTCGCCGCGATCCCGCTGCTCGCCGAGGAGGCCGACCCCGGCGCGGCATTCGTCTCGTTCGTGCGCCCCAGCGGCCGGCGCGCGATCTCCGAGCAGGCGTCGAAGATCAACGGCATCCGCTGGGAGCACGTCGAGCGGGCCGATCCGCCGGATGTCGTGCTGCCGCGGTTGCTGGCCGCCATCGCGGGGAAGGCCGTCGTCGGGCACAACGTCGAGCGCTTCGACCTGGTGGTGCTGCGCCGGATCGCCCGCGAACTGGGGCTGGCGCCGCCGGCGAACCCGGCCCTCGATACGCTGAAACTGGCTCGTCGCCTGCTGCCGGACGAGCCGTCCTACCGGCTGGAGGCGCTGGCACGCCGGTTCCACCTCGGCGACCCGCAGGACCACCGGGCGGAAGCCGATGCGGTGCTGAACGCCGACGTTTTCCACGCACTGCGCGGCGAACTGCGCCGGGAGACGGCGCGCACGGCGATGACCGAGGCGTTGCCGCTGGTCGCCCTCGGCCTCCGCGCGGCGGGCATCCCGATCCGCGGCGACGCGGCCACGCTGGTACTGCTCGGCGCGCGCGCCCACCGTCTCGGCTGGGGACAATCCCTGCTCGCCGAATGGCGCGCGCAAACCGGGCGCAATCCGGACTGGCTGGGAACGGTCGCCGGCGACCGCACCCCGGCCGACGACGACTGGGACCGGATGGAAACGTCCTGGCGCGAAGCCGCCGACGCTTTCCGCTTCCGCGCCCGCGACGATTCGCTCGGCGCGTTCCTGCGCCACGCTGCGCTCGCCCAGCCGATCGATTTCGTGCCCGCCGCGCTGCCCGGCGGCGCGGACGAAACCGGCACCGACGCCCGCTTCGTGCCGACCTCGGAGCGGATCGCGATGATGACCGCCCACAGCGCCAAGGGGAGGGAATGGCCGCTCGTCTTCGTCATCGGCGCGGAATCGGACCAGTTCCCGGTCTGGACCCGGGACCCGGCCCCGGACCACGACGAGGAGGAACGGCGGGTGCTCTACGTGGCGATGACCCGCGCCCAGCAGCGTCTCGTCCTGCTCCACGCCGAGAACGCCGGCGGTTATTCCCGCCGCGAATCGCCCTTCCTCGCGTCCCTCGGTGAGGACGTGCTGCACCGGGCGCGCTCCCGGGATTGACCGCGCGCCGTCATGATTCCTTCGCACCGCCCTCATCATTTCGGGCAACGAACGGCGTACGGTGCACGCGAGTCGAGGAGTCGAGGAGGCGAAGAGCCGAGCAGAAACGAGATCCCTCGACGGGCTCGGGATGACGATGAACGATGAAGGAGGGCGCGGAGCCCGCATGACGATACCGCTTCGCCGGGGATACGATGCACCGGCACGTTCGCCGCATGGTGTGGACAGCCCGCGCGTAGCACGTGGCACGTGACACCCAGCACATGGCACACCGCGCTCGTCTCTCCCGGAGCCGCCGTGGATTCCATCAAACGCCTGCCCGGATACGCGCTTTCGCTGCCGGAGCGCTCCGCCCGCGCCGTCGCGGCGCTGCTCGGCGGCACGATCAAGGAGACGGCCGACCACGTCCTGCCCGACGCGGTGCGCCGTTCCCGGCTTTACCAGGCCACCATCGACCGGATGCTGCGCATCGTCGTCGAAGGCGTCGGCGGCGTTGCCGGCGAGTGGGTGGAGGACGACATCCCGGTCGGCGAACTGACCAAGCGCAAGGCGGCGGGCAACGCGGTCGAGTTCGCGTCCATCTTCGCCGTCGGCTTCTCGCCGCTGTGGGTGCTCGCCGCCGCGGCCGACGTCGTCGGCGGCTCCCGTGCCTACCTGCGCGAACTGGTGGCCGAACTCAAGCGCGAGGGCGTGCTGTCGCCGGACGCCGACGCCGCCTCCTACGAGGACCTGCTGGCCCGGCTGGAAGCGACCTCCGGCGCGCTCGCCGACACGATCGACGTGCCACCGCTGAACGTCGCCGACCTGCGCGGCTCGTTCGACCGCCTGCGCGCCCAGGCCGACGATCTGCCCGGGCCGGACGACCTCGCCGCGATCTGGTCCGACCTGCGCGCCACCGCCGAGCGCGAGGGCCGCTCCCCGGCCGAACTGAGCGCCGCCATCGGCGCGGCCGCCGCCCGCGCCGGCGCGAGCCTCGGCGACGCCCACATCTTCGGCTTCTACCGCCGGTCGCTGGAGCGCATCCGGCGCGAAGGGCTGCCCCGCTATCTTTGGCTGGCCGCCCGGCCCTACGCCGCCGGCGCGGCCGGGCACTTCCGCCCGGGCCACACCTCGTACACCGAACGCGCCCTCGGCTGGCTCGGCGACCGCCGGCGGCAGCGGCGCGGCGGCAAGACCGGCCCGGCGCACCTCGGTCCCCCAATCGGCGAACCGCCCCTGCCGGAACCGCTCGACCCGTAGCCGACGCCGCGACGAGCGCGGCCCCAGGCGCGTTCCAGAACCCCCGCCGTCGTCGTCCCAAGCCCGTCGAGGGATCTCGTTGCTCCTCGACTCCTCGACCGGGTGGGCAGCGCCGGCGGGGTCGTCGAACGGGCTCCGAGCAGGACGCATTCGGGCGGCAACCGTCGCGACCGACCGGGTTGGGCGGCCTTGCGCCGTGGGAACCGTCCGGCGGTTCCGTGCATCGCAAATCGTTGTTACGGAGTTTCGCGCCTGCTGGTCCGATCCTTGCGGCCCATCGCGCAGCGCCGCCGCGCGGGATCGCCCACTCCGGGGTAGGATGCCGCCACGGGATGGCAGCGCGGCGGGACGGAAACCGCGGTTCCGTCACCGGCGTAGTACTTGATGACGGGGCCGCGGCGCCCCGCCGTCGTCGCGCCCAGCGGCGGGCGCACGTTCGGGCCGCTGCCGGCGCACGTTCGGATAGGATCTGGACGCCCGCCACGGACGATAGTTGCCGAATGGCCGACGTCCCGCATCGCCAAGGAGCCCGCGTGGGCCGGAACTGGTCGCTTCGAGCCAGGTTCCTCCTGATCGCGACAGCCTGTTTGCTGCCGCTGCTCGGCGTGACCGTGTTCTCCCTCATCCAGGGCGTTTCCAACGGCCGCGAGCAACTGCTGGCCGCCCAGGGCGCGACCGCCGAGGTCGTCGCCCAGGTGCTGGCCTCCACCCTCGACGACAACGAGCGCGTCCTCACCGAAGTCGGCGCGTCGGAGCGCACCCAGAAACTGGACCCGGTGCTCTCCGGCGAGTCGCTGGACCAATACAAGCGCGCCCGGCCCAACCTCTACGGGTTGTTCCTCGTCGATCCCAACGGCGCCGTCGTCGCGTTTTCCGGGCTGGACCCGAACCCGCTGCGCGCCGATCCCGGCTTCGCGGACGCCGTCAACCGCGCGCTGACCCTCGGCGAACCCGGCGTCTCCGGCAAGCTGACCACGCCCGACGCCAGCATGATCGCGCTCACCGTCCCGGTGCACGACACGAACCAGGAGGACGGCGTGCCCATCGGCGCGGTCGGCTCCCTCCTCTCGGTCGATCGCCTGAAGGACACGGTGCTGCCCTTCGCCCGCGGCGACACCATCATCGGCATCGTGGGCAACGGCGAGGTCATCGCCGCGCAGGGCGGCGGGCTCGAAGAAGGCGCCCTCACCGAACAGATGGCGAAGCCGATGTCGATGGCGATTTCCGGCTCCATCGGCGCGGGGGTTTACTCCGGCCCGGAAGGCGAGTACCTGGCGGCGTACGCGCCGGTGCCCGGCGCCGGCTGGGCGGTGCTGGTCACCCACCCCGCGCCGGCGGCCTACGCCCCGAACCGGATGCTGCTGGAACGGGGCATGCTGGCCATCGTGCTGGCGGCGGCGGCCACCCTCGCGCTGGTGCTGCTGCTCGGGGAGTGGATCGCCCGCCCGCTGCGCCAACTGACCGACCAGGCCGCGGCGATCCAGGCCGGGGACTTCTCGCCGAAACCGCTACCCTCCGGCGGCGGCGAAATCGCCAGCCTCGGCCTCGCCTTCCGCGACATGTCCGACCAGCTCGCGGCCCAGCTCCACGACCTCGAACTGGCCCGCGAAGCCGGCGCCGCCCACGCCGAGCAACTGCGCGACCTCAACCGCCGCACCGTCCGCTTGCAGGAGGACGAACGTCGCCGCATCGCCGGCGACATCCACGACGCCGTGGCCCCGCTCATCACCGGCGCCCTGTACCAGGCCCGGGCGCTGGAACTCGCCAACGGCCACGCCCACGCCATCGGCAATGGGAACGGCAACGGCGCGATCGACCACGACCACGCGTCCCTGTCCGAAGGGCTGGGCGCGATCAACGACCTGCTCGGCCGCGCCACCGACGAACTGCACAACGTCATCTTCGCGCTGCGGCCGCCGGATCTCGACGACCTCGGCGTCGTCGCCGCCCTCGAACGCTACGTCGCCGGGGTGCGCCGGGCCGGGCTGGAATGCGACCTCGAAATGTCAGGCGACACCCCGGACCTGACGCCCGAGGTGCGCCTCGCCATCTACCGCATCGTGCAGGAAGCCTTGCACAACGCCCTGCGCCACGGCGGGGCCGACCGCGCGGTCGTCCGCATCGAAACCGGAGACGCCCTGCTGCGCGTCTCGATCAGCGACAATGGCGCGGGGTTCAACCCCGACATCGCCGCCCGCCCGACTTCGCTGGGCCTGCTGAGCATGCGCGAGCGCGCCGCCGCCATCGGGGCGACGTTCAGCATCACCTCGCGGCCGGGAGACGGCACCACCATCGTGATCGAACGGCCGATGGATCCGGAAGCCGACCGGGCGGGCGAACTGCCCGGCCCCGCCGCCGTCCCGGCCATCGCCGCCGAGGGAGCACTCGCGTGATCGCCGTCCTGCTCGTCGATGACCACCCGGTCGTGATCGAGGGGTTGCGCAAGGTGCTGGCGACCGCGCCGGACATCTCCGTCACCGGCGAAGCGCACGACGCCGCCGGCGCCCTGGAGCGCGCCCGCACACTGAAACCCGACGTGATCCTTCTCGACCTGCGGATGCCCGGCGCCAGCGGCGTCCAGGCCGTCCGCCGGCTGCGCGAACACGGCCCGACCCCGGCGGTCATCATCCTCACCAGCTACGGCGACCAGGCCTACGTGCGGCAGGCGCTGGAAGCCGGCGCCGACGGCTACCTGCTGAAATCGACTCCGCCCGAGCAGCTCATCGCCGCCATCCGCGCCGCCGCCCGCGGCCGCCGCCAGCTCTCGCCGGAGTTGCTGGACGGCGTACTCGACGAATTCGGCGGCCTCGCCCGCGAGCAGACCCACCGCACGGCGGACCTCTCGCCGGACGACCTCCAGATCCTGCGGCTCGCCAGCAAGGGCTCGACCAACCGCGAGATCGGCTCGGCCACCGGCCGCACCGAGGTTGCGGTCAAGAAGCGCCTGCAGGTCATCTTCGACAAGCTCGACGCCGTGGATCGCGCCCACGCCGTCGCCGAAGCGATCCGCCGCGGCCTGATCTGAGCAGACCGGATCGCTCCATCGCACCGCCCCTCTCGCCGCCAATCGGCGGGCGAGACAATGGTGTTCGCCCAAAATGGTCCCGGCATCGGAGGAGCGCGCGCGATGAATCGCGCCCCTACAGCTCGCGTCGGCCCCACCCGGTTTGAGGGGCGCGATGATGGCGGTTGCCAATTTGATCCGGCCATCGCCCGCGCCCGCCCGGGGTTGAAACCCCGGGCTACGAAAACGAAGCCCCTCCGGGGCTGAGAACGGGCGGTG
>JAFAEX010000167.1 GCA_023423795.1 Chloroflexota bacterium
GGTCGTCGCCGCCATCGACGACGGGGACACCTCGGCGGCCGACACCCGCCGCGCCGCCCGCGCCCTCGTCGACGACGGCGTCGATCTCCTCCTCTTCGCCGGCGGCGACGGCACCGCGCGCGACATCTTTGAGGCGGTCGGCGACGCGGTTCCGGTCCTCGGCATCCCCACCGGCGTCAAGATGCACTCCGCCGTCTACGCCACCCACCCGCGCGCCGCCGGGGAGGTCGCCGCCCGCTTCCTCGCCGACCCGGCCGGACCGTGCCGCGAAGCCGAGGTGATGGACATCGACGAGGACGCCCTGCGCTCCGGCCGGGTCTCCGCCCGCCTCTTCGGCTACCTGCGAACGCCGCAGGCGACCGGGCTGATCCAGCGCGTGAAATCCGGCCGGGGCGGCGGCGAGGCGTCCGAACTGGCCGGCATCGCCACCGAGATGGCCGAGCGCATGGGCGACGGCGCGCTCTACCTGCTCGGCCCGGGCACGACGACCAAGGCCATCGCCGACCGCATCGGGATCGAAAAGACCCTCGTCGGCGTCGATGCCCTCTACCGCGGCGAAATCGTCCTCCGCGACGCCAGCGCAGCGGACCTGCTGGCCCACCTGCGCGACGGTCCGCCCGCGCGCATCGTCGTCACCCCGATCGGCGGGCAAGGCTTCCTGTTCGGGCGCGGCAACCAGCAATTCAGCGCCGAGGTGATCCGCGCCGTCGGCCGCCCGAACATTGTCGTCGTCGCCACCCCGAGCAAACTGGCCGCGCTCGGCGGCGACCCGCTGCTGGTCGATACCGGCGACGACGCCACCGACGCCATGCTGTCCGGCTACGTCCGCGTCGTCACCGGCTACCGGAAGGAATCGATGATCCGCGTGGCGTAGGGTGGACAGTCCCTGTGCGCCGGCCGGTGAGTCATCGTCACCTGCTCCTCGACCGGCCAGCACCCGCCGTCATCCCGCGTCCACAACCGTCATCCCGAGCCTGTCGAGGGTTCTCGTCGTCCGCGCGAATACGGGAAAAACGAGAACCCTCGACAGGCTGGGGATGACGGCGGATCGTCGCACGGTCCCTCCCCTCGACGAATCTCCGGCGCCCCATCCCCAATCGAGCATCGCACGGCCCAACCACCACGAGGACCACCCCGCCCATGAAGATCATCGCCGTCGAGAGCATCGTCGCCGACATCCCGTTCCGGACGCCGTTCGTCGTCTGGCGCGGCGAGGTCCCGGCCAAGCGGCACGTCTTCGTCCGCATCGCCACCCACGCGGGCATCACCGGCTGGGGCGAGGCCGCGCCCTTCCTCTTCTATGCCCCGGAAACCGCCGAGGGCATCCACGCCATGCTGGAAACGGTCGTCGCCGGGGAACTGCTCGGCCGCGACCCGCGCGACGTCCGCCGCCTCATGGGCGACCTCGGCATGATCGACGGCCACCTGATGACCAAGGCCGCCGTCGAAACCGCCCTCTGGGACATCCTTGCCCGCGCCGCCGGGCTGCCGCTCTACCGCCTGCTCGGCGGCGCCGTCCGCGAGGCCGTGCCGCTGACCGCCATCGTCGGCCACGCCGCGCCCGCCGAAATGGCCGCCGAAGCGCGAGCGTGGGTCGAACGCGGGTTCCGCTCGCTCAAGATCAAGATCGGCTACGGGATCGACGCGGACGTGGCGATGGTCGCCGCGGTACGCGAAGCGGTCGGGCCGGAACCGCGCATCCGCGTCGATGCCGAGGAGTTCTACGCGACGAAGGCCGCCCTCGCGGTCGGCCGCGGGCTGGAGCCGTTCGGGATCGAACTCGTCAGCCAGCCGGTGCCGCGCACCGACTGGGCCGGCATGGCCTTCCTGCGCCAGCGCCTGCCGATGCCGCTGCTGGCCGACGAGGGCATCCACTCCCCCGCCGACGTCGCCACCTGCGTCGCCACCGGCGCGGCCGACATGGTCAACATCAAGGTGCTCAAGAGCGGCGGTCTGCTCTCGTCGCTGGAGATGGCCGCCATCTGCCGGGCGCACCACTTGCCCGTGCTCGTCGGCAGCATGATCGAATCCGGCATCGGCAGCCTCGTTGCCGCCCACTTCGCGCTCGCCGAACCGGCCGTGTTCTCGACCGAACTGTGCGGCCCGCTCCTCTTCGCCGACGACCTGCTCGACCGCCCGCTCGCCATCCGCGACGGCGCAATCCGGCTCGACGAATCCCCCGGCCTCGGCCGCGCGCCCGACCCGGCGAAACTGGCCCGCTATCGGGTCGCCTGACACGTCGCCCGATCCGCTATGCCGCCGGACGCGCCGCTGCGACCGCTCCAGACCAATGCGGTTCAGCCCGTCGTCGTAGGGGAGGGACCCGTGCCGTCCCTCGTCGTGGTCACGAGCGGACGAGGGAGGGCACGGGTCCCTCCCTCATCCTCGGTACGTCCAAGCTTGTACACCCGCCGCGACTACCCCAGTCCCGCTACTGTCATCCCGAGCTTGTCGAGGGATCTCGTCCATCTCCGACATCGGGGTGACGACGAGATCCCTCGACAAGCTCGGGATGACGGGTTGGCGCAATCGCGGAGAACCCCTACCCCTCGGGCGACCACGCCACGCCCGGATCGAGGGGGTGAATCGGCCGGCGCAACCGCCGGTAATCGAACGACGCGAGGTTCGGGCTGCTGATGCCCGGCGCGTCCACCTCGATCACCTTCGTCGCGATCGGCTCGAAGGCGGCCCGGAAGTGCGCCGCGCTCTTCAGCACCAGGATGCGCCGCTCGGTCGGCTCGATGCCGAACGCCCGGAAGTGGTTCAGGTCGTGCGGATGGCCGCGAAACTCCGTCAGTTGCAGTTCGATGCCGCCCGGCCCGCCGATCTCCAGCACCACAGTGCGACCCCGCCCCGCCCGCGTGCCGCCGCCCATCGTCCCGCCGACCGTGAAACTGCCCTCGTGGATCAGCCGCACCGTCCCGGTCACCTCCACCGGCTCCCCGTGCAGCCCGTCGTGGCGGCCTCCGACGTCGAGCATCACCTCTGCGCCCACCCCGGCCGCGATGCAGGCCGCCACCGCCTCCGCGTCCATGATCTGCGCCACGGCGGCCGAGCGCGCGCCCGCCTCCAGCAACCCACGCAGCACCGCCGTGCCGTCCCCCGCCGTGCCGCTCGCGCCGGAATCCGCGATGTCGGCCAGCACGTAAACGCTGCCCTCCGGCGCGGCCATCGCCTCCGCGATCGCGTCCGTAATCGGCGTCGGGTGGATCGCGAAGTCGTCCCGCCGCGCCCAGCAGATCGCCGCCAGGTCGTCGGCGTAGCGCCGCGCCAGCGCCGGGTCGCCGTCCGTCACCACGATCGTCGAGATCCCGGCGAACGGCACGTCGGCGAACGGGAAGCCGCCCAGCACCGTCGCCGCCAGCACCCCCGGCTCCTGCTCCATCTCGCGGGCGCGGTCGATCGCGATCTTCAGCGGCGACTGCCACGTCGTCACCATCGACTGGTTCGGCGCCACCAGCGGCAGTTTCGCGTGCGCCATCGCCGGCTTCGCGGACCCGTCCGCCGCCGCGACGAGGATCCGCAGCGCCTTCGCCCCGGTCTCCGGCATGTCGGTGTGCGGGTACTCCTTGTAGCCGACGAAGGCGTCCACCCCCGCCATCATCTCGTCCGACAGGTTGGTGTGCAGATCCAGCGGCGCGACGATCGGCACCTCCGGCCCGACCACCGCCCGCACCGCCTCGATCAACTCCCGCTCGCCGTCGTCCGCGTCCTCCAGCGCCATCGCCCCGTGCAGCACCAGCAGCACGCCGTCCACCGGCAGCGCGGCGCGGACGCCGGCCACGATCTCGTCGCGGAACCGATCGAACGCCTGCCGCGCCACCCGGCCGCCGGGCATCACCGACCCGTAGGTCGTCGGCACCAGTTCGACGCCCAGCCGCCGCGCCTCCGCCACCGCGCCACCGTAGACGGTGCCGGTCCCCTCCATCGCGAGGATGTCCGCTCCGCGCGCGACCGTGCCGAACCCCTCGCGCTCGAAATCGGCCAGCGTGGTCGGTTCGCGCTGGAACGTGTTGGTCTCCTGGGCGACGCCGCCGGTGACGAAACGCATCGAATCCTCCGGGTTCCCGCGGGCAAACGAAACGGGCGGCGCCGCCGGAATCCGGCGACGCCGCCCGGGCAGGCGGGCATCCTATCAAGTCAGGCATCCGGTCCGGCCGGCTCCGTTCCAGCAGGCATCGGCGGCCCGGCAACCGGCAGCCGGATGGTGAACCGCGATCCGCGGCCCGGCGCGCTCTCGGCCTCGATGGACCCGCCGTGCGCCGCGGCCAGCGCGCCGGTGATTGTGAGCCCGAGCCCGATGCCGCCCCGGCGACGGGTCGTGCCCGCGTCGGCCTGGAAAAACGGTTCGAAGATCCGCCGCCGGTCGTCTTCGGCGATGCCGATGCCGGTGTCCTCGACCGCGATGCACACCCAGCCCGGTTCGCTCGCCTCGGCCCGCAACGTCACCGAACCGCGTTCGGTGAATTTCACCGCGTTGCCGCCGAGGTTGAGCACCATCTGCAGCACCCGCGGCGGGTCGGCCCGCACCGTCGGCAACCCCGGCGGAGCGGCCGCGACGAGGGCGATGCCCCTGGCCGCCGCCTCCGGGGCCAGCAGCGCCCGCGCCTGCTCCAGCACCGTGCCGACATCGACCGCCCCGAAGGCGAGCCGGGTAGCGCCGGCCTCCACCGTCGGCACGTCCAGCAAATCCTCGATCAGCCCAAGCAGGTGGTCGGCGCTGCCGGCGATCTGCTCGACGTCGGCCCGCTGCGCGTCCGTCAGCGGGCCGGAAAAGCCGTCCAGCAGCAGGTGGGCGTAGCCGATGATGGCGTTCATCGGGGTGCGCAACTCGTGGGAAACCGCCAGCAGGAAGGCGGTCTTGAGCCAACTGGCCTCCTCCGCCCGCGCCAGCGCCTCCCGCAGGCTGGCCTCGTGACGGCGGCGCTCGGTGATGTCGCGGTTGATCTCGAGCAGCGTGCGACGATCCCCGTGCTCCACCAGCACCCGGCGGGACTCCACCGGGATGCGCGTCCCGTCCGCCCGTTCGTGCTCGAGTTCGCCCTCCCACACCCCGTCGCGCAGCAGCGCGGCCCGGATCTCGGCGACGTCCACCGGGTATTTCGTCCGCAACAGGTCGTGGCTGATCCGGCCGACCGCCTCGTCGCGCGAGTACCCGTAGAGCAGCTCGGCGCCCCGGTTCCAATAGACGATCGAACCGTTCCATTCCCGCGCGAAAATGGCGTCGCGCGCCCGGTCCAGCAACTCGGCCTGGAACGCCAGCCGCGTCTCGGCCTCGCGGCGCTCGGTGATGTCCTGGGCGTGGGTGACGAACGAGCGCGGCGCCCCGTCGGCGTCCTTCACCAGCGCCACGTTCACCAGCGCCCAGACCGTCTGCCCGTCCTTGCGCGCGTAGCGCTTCACCATCTCGCACGAATCGATCTCCCCGGCCAGCAACCGCACCGACTCCGCCATGTCGTGCGCGATGTCGTCCGGGTGGGTGACGTCCTGGTAGCGCAGCCCCAGCAGTTCCCACTCCTCGTAGCCGAGCATCCGGCACATCGCCGGGTTCACCAGCCGCCAGCGCCCGTCGAGGTCCTGCAGCGACGCGCCGACCGACGTGTGGACGAAGGCCGTGCGGAACAACGTTTCGCTGTGGCGCAGCCGCGCTTCCAGCGCCTTGCGCGCGGAGACATCGCGCGCGCCCAGCACGATCCCCGGCGGGCCGTCGCCGTCCGGGGCTGTGCTGGCCAGCACGTCCAGCCACGCCACCGACCCGTCGGCCCGGATCGCCCGCGCCTCGAAGCGCTGGATGCCTTCTCCCACGCAAGCCAGCGCCGCCCGCACCGCGGCCATGTCCACCGGGGCGAAGAGCGCCGCCGCGTCGTGGCCGGCGAACGCCTCGGGCGGCCGTCCGAGCACGCCCTGCACCGACGGGCTGGCGTACTGCACCACCCCGGTCGCGCCGGCGAAGATCACGACGTCGCCGCCCTGCTCGACCATGCCCCGGAAACGCTCCTCGCGCTCACGCAGCACGCGCTCCCGCTCGGCCCGCTCGGCGATCTCGTGCTCGTAGCGCTCCCGCTCGGTAACGTCGATCGAGATGCCGCCCAGGGTGAGTGCGCCGTCGGCGTCGATCAGCGGGAACTTCACGCTCAGGTACGCCCGCCCGCGCCCTTCGGCGAATCCCGGTCCGCGCTCGAGCACCTCCAGCGGTCCCTCGGCCAGCGCCCGCCGGTCCGCCGCCACGATCGCCGCCGCATCCTCCCCGAACAACTCCTCGTCGGTCCGGCCCAGCATTCGTGCGGCCGACAACCCGATCAACGCCTCGGTGGACGCGTTGACGAACCGGTAGTTCCCATCCGCATCCTTGATGTAGACGGGCGAGGGAATGCGGTCGGCGAAGGCGCGGAACCGGGCTTCGCTCGCCCGCAGCCGCGAGACCGCCTGCCGCGCCGCCAGCACCTGGTCGATCTGGGCCAGCACCCCGGTGACGACTTCGACCAGCCACCCCTCCCGCGAACGGGGCCGGGCGAACCCGATCACCAGCACGCCGGCCATCCGGCCCTCGATCAGCAGCGGCGCCGCCAGCGCCGACCGGATGCCGGCCGCGGCGGCCGTCGCCCCATCCACCACCGGCGATTCCACCACGTCGCCGATCCAGATCGGCTCCCCGCTGGTCCAGACCTTGACCGACATGCCCACGCCGTCGGCGATCCGCCGCTCGTACGCCGCGCCTGCGAAGGCCCGCAGCCGTTCCTCGTCCCGGCTCCAGGTCGCCCGCGACCGCAGCGCATCCCCCGCGGCGGTCAGCCGCCAAAGCGACCCGTAGACCGCGCCGGTCTGCTCGCACACGGCACGCACCAGTTCCTGCTGCACCGCGCCGACATCGTCCACCCCCGCCACCGCCCGCGCGGCGGCGGCGACGATGGCGGTCGTCCGCTCCAACACCATGCGCGGCGTCGTGTCGCGCGCGATGAAGACCATCGCCGCGACCCCGGGATCGGCGAGGCGATCGACGATCAGCGACTCCATCCAGATCCAGTCGCCGTCCGCGCAGCGCACGCGGGCCGGCGCACCGAGCCACCCCTCGGCAGCGGTCGCCGTCCGGACGAGTTCGGCCATCGGCGGGATCGCGTCCTCCGGGTGCAGCACGTCCACGAAGGGTGCGCCCAACAGATCCGCCGGACGCCACCCGGTGACCGCGCGATGGGCGGGGTTGACGTAGCGGATGAGCCCCTCGCGATCGACCACCACCAGCGGGTCCGGCCCGTCGGCCAGCGCCGCCAGCAACGGCATCAGGGCGGCCGGCGCTTCGCCGCTGCCGGGAATCCCGCGTACCGGCGTCCACGCCGGCCCGCCGTCGGATTCGGCGCTCGCGACGGGCGGCCCTTCCGCGGCGCGCAGCACCACCACGACCCCGCCCGGCGGATCGGGCAGCGGGCCGGCGCTGGCCTCCATCTGCCGCGGCGACCCGTCCGCGGCCAGCACCGTGACCGTCCGTGGTGCGGCAGCGTCGTCCTCGCCGGTCCACCACATCCCGGCCGGGAACATCTCGGTTGCATCCGGCCGCCAATCGCCGGCCCCGCCCAGCAGCGCCCGCGCGGCCCGGTTGGCAACGAGGCACGCGCCATCCTTGGCGAACGCCAGGGCGGGCGCCGGCAGGGCAGCGATCACCTCCCCCACGGCCGGGGGGATCGGCGGGACGGCGGGCGGAGGCATCGTCACCCCTGCGCAGGCGGCCTCCGCCCGCGGCGTGCCGGCGTGCATCGCCGGCATTCTCAGCGTCCAAAGGAATGGTACCAGCCCGGCGCGCGGCGACGGTTTGCCCGCGCCGTCGTGGACGTGCTGCCTGCCCCGCAAAATCAGGACCCCATGCCCGCCCGGCGTCGGCGTGCGCAACCGTTGCAACCCTGCATCACCACGCCGCAAACGACGCTCCGCGCAACCCGGTATCGGGCGAAATGCGATGGCAAGAAACCAAAACCGCGCTTCGTGCGTAGATGAGCGCGGAAGCTACTGCGGGGCATCCACATTGGAGTACCCTGCGTTTCAGACACGCCCGCCATCGCTCGCGGGCGCAGGGACCCCGGAGGCGGACCCGACCCGGCACGACGCCGGGCCGCGCCGGGGTAGGGGGAGGGAGCGATGAACCGCTTCGCCACGTTTGCATCCGGCTTCGTGCTGGCCGTTTCGTTGTTCGCCCCGGCCGTCTCCTCGGTGCTGGCCTACAGCCCGGACGACCAGGAGTGGACGTTCCTCGACCTCATCAACGCCTACCGCACCGAGAACGGCCTCGGCGCCCTCGCCATGCAGGACGAACTGGGCGAAGCCGCCGACTACCATTCGTACGACATGGCCGTCAACGGCTACTTCGCCCACGACCTCGCCGACGGCACCTCCGCCGGCCAGAACATCGCCAACCACGGCTACTCCAGCGACACCTGGGGCGAGATCATCGCCGCCGGCATGCCCACCGCCGCCGAGGCGATGCAGAGCTGGCAGAACTCCGCCACCCACAACGCCGAAATGCTCAACCCGGCCTACACCGAAATCGGCGTCGGCCGCTACTACCAGGACGGCACCGAATACGGTTGGTACTGGACGACCACCTTCGGCGGCGGCGAGTACCAGCAGACCGCGCCCGAGGCCGCGCCGGAAACCATCGCCGACCCCGCGCCCGAGGCCGCCCCGATCGAGGAAGCCCCGGCCACCATCAACGGCGAGCCGGTCGACGAATCCTCCCGCCGCGAGCGCAACCGCGACGACTCCGGCGTGATCTCCGCCCAGCAGCAGGACATCAACGGCCCGACCACCACCACCGTGCTGGAGGAGCCCTCCGTCACCTACGGCGCCGACGGCGGAAACGTCCGCGACTCCGGCGGCGGCGCGAACGCCAACGGCGACGGCCAGAACGTCGTCTACGGCGACATCAACGGCGGCTCGTCCGCCGAGCCGATCTACGTCGATGGCAACGGCGGCACGGATTCCGCCGGCCCCTCCGGTTCGGCCCCGATCACCGAAACCACCACCGACTCCACCGGCACCGTGACCACCACCACCACCGTCAACGGCGTCCAGATGGAAGACGGCAACGCGACCGAATACGGCAACGCCCAGGGCCGTGGCGCATCCGCCAACCCCGGCGAGGTGACCTACGGCAACTAGTGCCGGGACGAGACCAGGGACGAGAAACGCGACGGGGCGGGGCCATGTGCGGCCTCGCCCCGTCATTCGTTGCAGCGCGGACGCGCCATCGGCGTAACGAGTTCGCCGGCCCCCTTACACTACGTTGTAATGTCACATCCTCGGGGAGGGTGGGCGCACCCCGCGTTTTCGTGCGCCCGCCGGGGAAGGGAAGGGCCGTTGACCGACCACAGGTACGAGACCGCCGCGCCGCGCCCGGCCGGTTGCTCCGGCGACCTCGCCGGATCCACCGCCCTGCACGACGCGGACCTGCACCGACTCGTCGTCGAGGCGGCGACCGACTACGCCATCCTCACCACCGACGCCGAAGGGCGCATCGCCGGTTGGTCCCCGGGCGCGGAAGCCGTCTTCGGCTGGGCGCCCCACGAAATCGTCGGCCACCCGCTGGCCGACCTGTTCACCCCGGAAGACCGCGCCGCCGGCCAGCCCGAACGGGAATTCGCCACCGCCCGCGACGCCGGCTTCGCGCCGGACATCCGCTGGCACCTGCGCAAGGACGGCGCACGCGTCTTCATCGACGGTTCCACGCGGGCCATCCGCCGCCCGGACGGCGCGCTCCTCGGCCTGCTCAAGATCGGCCAGGACGTCACCGCGCGCGTGCTCGCCGACGACCGCATCCGGGCGGGCGAAGCCCGGTTCCGGGCCGTCTGGGACGCGGTCTCCGACGCGCTCGCCCTCTCCGATCCCGACGGCATCGTGCTCGCCGCCAACCCGGCCTACCTCGACCTGTACGGGTTCGCCGAAGACGAGGTCGTCGGCCACCCCTTCTCGATGATCTTTCCGGAAGCCCACCGCGCCTGGGCGGACGAGCAGTACCGCGCCGTCTTCGCCGGTCCCGACGCGCCGCCGCCCTACGTGGCCCGCATCCGCCGCCGCGACGGCGCCGAGCGCGACGTCGAGTCCCGCGCCAGTTTCGTGGTGGAGGACGGCCAGCGGGTCGCGATGGTCTCGGCCGTCCGCGACGTGACCGACCGCACGGCGGCGGAAGCCGCGCTGCGGGAACGCGACGACCGGTTTCGCGGCTTCGCCGAGAACTCGGCCGACACGCTCTGGATCATGGACGCCACGACCCGGCGGCTCGAATACCTGAGCCCCGCCTTCGAGACCATGTGGGGCGAGCCCCGCGAAACCGTCCTCCGCGACATGGGCCGCTGGCGCGAAATGGTCCACCCCGACGACCGCGAGCGCGCCGCCGCCGCCCTTTCGTGCGCGCTGGCGGGCGAATCCGCCGTCGTCCAGTACCGGATCGTGCGGCCCGCCGACGGGGCGCTGCGCTGGATCCGCGACACCGGCTTCCCGATCCGCGACGCCGCCGGCGCGGTCCACCGCGTCGCCGGCATCGCCCGCGACGTCACCGACCAGCACCGCGCCGAGGAGGAGCGGGCCTCCTTCGTCGATGCCGCCGCCCACGACCTGCGGACCCCGCTCACCGCCATCCGAGGCCAGGCCCAACTGCTGCGCCGCCGCCTCCGCACCGGCCGGATCGACGACCCGGCGGCGTTGGAAGGCGGTCTCGCCGGCATCGAAGCCGCCGCGAACCGGATGGCCGCGCTCATCGACGAGATGATGGACGCCGCCCACCTCGCGGCCGGGCGCGACCTCGAACTCCGCCCCGCCCCGGCCGATCTGGCGACCCTGGTCGCGGACGCGGTCACGGAAGCGCGCGCGGGCTACCCGGGCCGCGAGGTCCGGATCGACGCCGCCGTTCCCGCCGTGGCCGGCACGTGGGATGCGGCGCGGCTGGCGCGGGTGCTCGCCAACCTGCTCTCCAACGCCCTCAAATACAGCCCCGCCGAACGCCTGGTCACGGTTCGGATCGACCGCGAAACGGGCGACGACGGCCGATCATGGGCCATCGTCGCCGTGCGCGACGATGGCGTCGGCATCCCGGCCGCCGATCTCAGCCGCCTGTTCCAGCGGTTCCACCGGGGAGCCAACGTCGCCGGGCAAACCCCCGGCACGGGCATCGGCCTCGCCGGGTCCCGGCGCATCGTCGAGCAGCACGGCGGCATGATCCGCGTCGAAAGCGCCGAAGGCCACGGCAGCACCTTCACCGTCGTGCTCCCGGCGTCGTAACCTCCGCCACCCGCGGCGACGGGTGACGTTTCGGCCCCACCCTCCATCAAGCGCCCGGATGGCGCCATCGTCACCCGTGCTTCCATCGTCATCCCGAGCTTGTCGCGGGGTATAGTCGCGTCCCCCCACCACGACAACCGGAC
>JAFAEX010000169.1 GCA_023423795.1 Chloroflexota bacterium
GCGGACGCGGATGCGCGCGCCGGCCGCGTCCAGCGGGATCTCCAGCGGGCCGAGCGTCAGCAGCGTCGCGTCCGGCGGCAGGGCGTAGACCTCGGCCAAAGCCGCCGCGAGGTCGCCGCTGCCGCCGGTGTGCAGCGCCAGCCGGTCATCGACGTGCAGTTCGAAGCGGACGCCCGGCGAGGCGACGGCCAGCCGGCGCACGGTCTGGGCGATCTGGGCCAGTTCGTTCTGCGGGCGCAGCGCGGCGAGGCGGGCGGGCATCCGCTCGAACAGGCGGCGCACGGTGACGGTGGAGCCGCGCTGGCGCGGGGCCGGTTCGTCGCGCAGCACCCGGCCATCGCGCAGGGAAAGCAGCCAGCCGAGGCTGCGGTCGTCGGCGGCGCTGGCGATCGTCAGTTCGGCGACGGCGGCGATGCTGGGCAGCGCCTCGCCCCGAAACCCGAGGGTCCGCACCGCGCCGAGGCCGTCCGCCGGGAACTTGCTGGTGGCGTGGCGCTGGCAGGCGAGCCAGAGGTCGGCGGCGCGCATCCCGCGGCCGTCGTCCCCCACCCGGATCGAGCCGAGCCCGCCGCCCCGAACATCAATGCGGATAACCGTCGCCCCGGCGTCGAGGGCGTTTTCCGCAAGCTCCTTCACGACCGAGGCCGGGCGCTCGATCGTCTCCCCCGCCGCGATCTTCGCCGCGACCGAGGGCGGCAGCACCCGGATGGCCGAACCGGCGTCGAGATGCCCCGGCGGCGGCGGAAACTCGGCCCCTTCGGCCAGTCCAAGCGCGCTCACCGGACCAATCCGGGCGCGAAGCGGCGTGCCGGCCGGTCACGGCGGCGCTCTCGAAACGTCATCGCGAGATTGCGGACAACGGTCGGCATGGCGCGGACGATAGCACCTGCCCGGACGGCGGGAAAGGGCCGGGCGGTGCCAGGCGGTCACCGTTCGGGAGCGGATCGCGAGGCGAGAGCGTCGCGGCGCTCGCCTGAAGACGGGGCGAAGTCGTTGCGGCGCTCCGCACCCTCGCCGTCATCCCGAGCCTGTCGAGGGATCTCGTATGCGAGTCGAACAGTCGAGCAGTCGAGGAGTGAAGGGCGACGAGATCCCTCGACAGGCTCGGGATGACGGGTGCTCAGAATGACGGGTGCTCAGAATGACGGGTGATCGGGATGACGGGTTTCCGACAGCGACAAGCCCATACGGAATCCGGCCGATCGCTGCCGTTTCACCCGCCCGCGACGACGCAATTTTCGTAGAGGAGGGACCCGTGCCCTCCCTTGACCGGAGCAGTACGGGCGCGGGAGGGCACGGGTCTCGCCCCTACGAACGACCGACGAATTCCCGCACCAATCAAGCGGTTTTCGTATCAGTCCAATGGTGAGCCGGGCGACCCGTCGGGCATGGCGCCCGTCTCCGGCTCCGTCCCGTGGCTCAGGCGCGCCTGGGCGCCCCAGAGCCAGGCGAGGGCTTCGCGCGCACTGATGCCGTCGAGGTCGAGGGCGCGCAGTTCGGCGGCGAGGCGGATGGCGCCGGTATCCGGTTTCATCGCACCGGCCCCGGTGGGCGCCGGATCGTCCTCGGGATCGGGGTTGGCGCAGTATCGGGATTCCTGCTCGGCGGCGCGCAGGCCCGCGCTCCCGGATCTCGCGGCAGCCAGTGACGGGTCCGCGATCCGGGGCGGTGGCGGGGTATCGTCCGTTCGCGGGATCGATGCGATGGCCGATTGGTGAGCGGTGGCTGGAACGGGCATCTCGTCGGTGGTTTCGCCGGCGGCGATCCCAGCGTTGGCGGCCTCGACATCGGCGGGCGCGATGCGGGCGGGCGCGATGAATCGCGCCTCTACAGCATTGGGCGGTTGGGCGGGCATGTAGGGGCGCGATTCATTGCGCCCGCCGTCGTCGGGGCCGCCCGCATCATGCTCGTTGCCTCCCCACTCTCCTGCATCGCGCCCGTACGCATCGCGCGGACCCGTATCGAGGGCGTTGGCGTCCCACCCGTCCGGATCGCGCCTGTGCCAATCGCGCTCGCCAGCATCGCCGCTTCCCATGGCGGCGCCGGTCCCGCTGTTGGCGGTGAGGCGCGGGGAGGACGGCGCGGCGCGGAACTCGTCCAGCAACTGTTGGGCGCGGTCGGCTACCCACGGCGGCAGGCCGGCGAGGCGGGCGACCTGCACGCCGTAGGCGCGGTCGGCCGGGCCGGGCTGCACGGCGTACAGGAAGACCACCCGACCGGCCGTCTCCAGCGCGCCGACGTGGGCGTTGGTGGCGGTGGGCAACGCGTCGGCGACTGCGGTGAGTTCGAGGTAGTGGGTGGCGAACAGGCAGCGCGCGCCGATGCGCCCGGCGATGTCCTCCAGCACCGCCTGGGCGATGGCCAGCCCGTCGGCCGTCCCGGTGCCGCGCCCGATCTCGTCGAGCAGCAGCAGGCTCTTGCCGGTCGCGCCGTGGAGGATCGAGGCCGTTTCGGTCATCTCCACCATGAAGGTGGAACGGCCGCGGGCGAGGTCGTCGTGGGCGCCGACGCGGGTGCAGATGCGGTCCACCAGCCCGACGCTCGCCTCGGCGGCCGGCACGAACGACCCGACCTGCGCCAGCAGCACGACGATGCCGACCTGCCGCAGCCAGGTCGATTTGCCGCCCATGTTCGGGCCGGTGACGACGATCTGGCGCGGGTGGCCGTCGCCGAGCAGGCAGTCGTTGGGGATGAACGGATCGCCGGCCAGCGCGTCCTCGACCACCGGGTGGCGGCCGCCGCGGATGAGCAGGTGGCCGCCGTCGGAGAGCGCCGGCGCGGTCCAGCCTCGGCGGGCGGCGGTTTCGGCGAGGGCGAGCAGGGCGTCGAGGGTGGCCAGCGCGGCGGCGGCCCGTTGCAGGCGGCCGATGTCGGCGGCGATCTCGGCGCTGGCGCGGGCGACCGCCGCCTTCTCCAGCGCGGCGATCTCCTCGTCGGCGGCGAGCAGGCGGGATTCGGCGTCCTTGAGTTCGGCGGTGACGAAGCGTTCGCCGTTGGCGACGGTCTGCTTGCGCCGCCACTCGGCGGGCACCAGCGACAGGTTCGGGCGGGTGACTTCGAGGTAGTAGCCGAAGACCTTGTTGAACCCCACCTTGAGCGAGCGGATGCCGGTGCGTTCGCGCTCGCGGGCTTCCAGCCCGGCCAGCCAGGCGCGGGTGCCGGCCGCCCCGTCCTGCGCGCTGTCCAGTTCCGGGGAGAACCCGGGGCGGATGCGGGCGCTCCCGTCATCGTCGGCCTCGACCGCCCGTTCGAGCCCGGCCAGCGCCGCTTCGCAGGCATCGGGCAGGGCTTCCGGCAGCTCCTCCCCTGCTCCATTCGGCAGCGCGGCCAGCTCCTCCCGGATCGGGGCGACCTGCCGCAAACCGTCGCGCAGCAGCAGCAAATCGCGCGCGGCGGCCCGGCCGGTGGCAACGCGGCCCGCCACCCGTTCGAGGTCGCCCGCGCCGGCCAGCAGCGCGGCGAGCGCACGTCGGGCGGCGGGTGACCCGACGAGGGCGGCGACCAGCGCCTGCCGGGCGCGCAGGCGGTCGAGGTCGCGCAGCGGTTCGCCGAGCAGGCGGCGCAACGCGCGCGCGCCCATCGCGGTCGCCGGTTGCTCGATCGCGCCGAGCAGGCTGCCGCGCGATCCTCCGGTGCCTAGGGAGCGCACGATTTCGAGGTTGCGGCGGGTGGCGGCGTCCAACCCGACCCGCCCCTCGGCGGGCGCGGTCCGCAACCCGGTCAGCAGCGGCAGCAGCGAGGGATCGGTTTCCTCCAGCCGGGCGAGGATCAGCCCGGCCGCGCCGATGGCGGCGGGCAAGCCATCGCAGCCGAAGGAAACCAGCGAGGCCGTGCCGAACTGCGCCCTGAGGGCGTCGGCCGCGCGCTCCGGCTCGGCCGGCCAGCGCTCGACGCGGCGAACGTGGCCGGACATGAGCGCGCGCCACGGGGCGTCGTCGAGGTCGTCCGGCACGAGGGTTTCGGCCGGGTTGAGGCGGGCCAGTTCCTCGGCAAGGGCGGCGGCCGCGCCCGCGCCTTGCCATTCGGCGACCGCCCAATCGCCGGTCGAAGCGTCCAGCCAGGACAGGCCGATACGTTCGCCGCGGGCGGCGACGGCGGCCAGCCAGCGGGTTTCGGTCGGCGGCAACAGCGCGCCATCCGCGACGACGCCCGGCGAGAGGACGCGCGTGACCTCGCGCCGGACGAGCCCCTTGCCCGCCGGCTCGACCTGCTCGGCGACGGCGACGGTGTGGCCGGCGGCCAGCAGCCTTCCTAAATAATGGTTGAGCGCATGGTGGGGAACGCCGGCCAGCGGCACCCGCCCGGAGCGGCCGAAGGAGCGCGAGGTGAGGGTGACGCGCGCATCGCGGGCGAGGATGCGGGCGTCGTCGTCGAACGCCTCGTAGAAGTCGCCGATCTGGTAGAGCACCAGCGCGCCGGGGTGCTGGGCCTTGATGTCGAGGTACTGGCGGCGTGAGGGGACCAGATTGTCCGCTGCGCCGGGCGCGGGGTCCTGAGTGCCGGGCGCCGAGTGCCGGGTGCCGAGTGAGGGCGCGGCGAGGTCGCTCCCGGCAGGAGCGGCGGGCGGGGTGGCCGATGGGGCGGACGGCGTGCGAGGTCGGCGGGGCATGCGGGGGATTGTAGTTGCGGGCCGCGGCTCCCGGCGCGCCGTGGTCGGTGTATCCGGCTGGCCCGTATCGCGCTGCTGCCTCTGGCGTTCCGTACGCACTCCGATGATGGCGGCTGCCGAATGACGCCGGCCACCTCTCGTGCCGCCCGCCCGGGGATGATGGCGGTTGCCAAAATAGGGCGGCCACGGCCCGTGCTCAGCCCCGGAGGGGCTTCGCTGGCGTAGCCCGGGGATTTATCCCCGGGCGGGCGTGGACGGTGTCCGGATCAATTTGGCAACCGCCATCATCGCGCCCCTACAGCGGGACAGGGCCGACGCCGGCTGTAGGGGCGCGATTCGGCTGCCAAGGGCCGCCCTGTCTTGGCAACCGCCATCACCCCTCGCGATCCCGGCCTCCGAACCGACCAGGCGCTCCCATAATGACCCGATCGGGCCGATCCGCCGCATGTCACGCGGCGCCGGCCCGTCCGTTGGATGCATGACGGGACCGGAGCAGCCGGTCGGGCCCCGGACACGGTGAGGAGCCTGCACGTGAAATTCGCCGCCGCCTCGCGGCGCGCCGACCGTTCGCCCGATACCGAGCACGTGCGCTCCAGCGTTGCCGACGGCGGTCGCGAAGCCGAGCGCGTTCGCTGGCGCAGGCGGTTCCGCGACGGCGTCATCGGCGTGCTGCCGCTGATGGTCGGCGTCGTCCCGTTCGCGCTGGTGTTCGGCATGAGCGCCCGCGCCGGCGGCTGGAGCGTGATCGAAACGCAGGCGCTGTCGATGCTGCTGTTCGCCGGCAGCGCCCAACTGGCCGTCCTCTCGCTCGCGGCGGGCGGGGCGGCCGGCGCGGCGATCGTCGTCGTCGTCGCGCTGCTCAACCTGCGCCACGTCCTCTACGGCATGGCGCTCGCCCGCTGGCTGCCGCGCGACGAACCGCCGCCGCGCCCGCTGCTGGCGGCGCTCGTCACCGACGAATCGTTCGGATTGGCGACCCGCGAGGCGGTCGCCGGCCGACCCTCGGCCGCCTTCCTCTGGGGATCGAGCGTCACCCTCTACGTGCTGTTCGCCATCTTCACCCTCGCCGGCGCGCTGCTCGGCGACCGCATCCCCGATCCGACCGGGCTGGGGCTGGACATCGTCTTCCCGCTGACGTTCCTCGCGCTGCTGCTGGTGGTCGTCCGCGGCTGGCGCGACTGGCTGGTGGCGGCGCTCTCCGGCGGGCTGGTCGTCGCGCTGCGCCAGGTTCTCGACGGCGGCACCGCGCTGCTCGGGGCGACGGTGGCCGCGGCGGCAATCGGCGCGCTCCTGCTCGGCGACTCCGGCGGCCCGGCCCGGCAATCGGACGCCCCCGGCCTCGACGTCGATCCCGATTACCCCGAGGATCGCCGCGCACCGGTCCGAAACGCGGGTGCCGCACCGCGCCCGGAGCCGGGTACGATCCCCAGCGCCGCGGCGTTCCCGCGCGACCGCTCGGAAACGGATTCCGGCCGTGGGTAGCGGGGCCTTCGATGCGCTGCCGCTGATCGTCGCGGTCGCCGCGGTCACCTACCTGACGCGGATCGCCGGATTTGCCCTCGCCGGGCGCGACGTGCCGCCGCTACTCGACCGTTTCCTGCGGCTCGTGCCGGTCGCCGCATTCGCGGCGCTGGTGGTGCCCGACCTCGCGCTCGCGCCCGATCCCGGCCCGCGCTTGCTGGCCGCCGCCGTCTCCGCCGTAGCCACCCTGCTCACCCGCCGCCTCGAACTCGGCCTCCTCGCCGGCATGGGCGCCTTCCTCGCGCTCCGCCTCTTCGCCTGACGGAGTGCCGAGTGCCGAGTGCCGAGTGCCGAGTGCCGAGTGCCGAGTGCCGAGTGCCGAAAATGGTAGGCCCGTTCGACGGCCGCCGTCTCCGTGCTTGCCGACTTGCCGACTTGCCGACTTGCCGACTTCGTCCACTCGGCACTTCGTTTACGCGGCCGGTTCGGCGGTCCAGATCAGGGCGAGCACTTCGGCAGCGAGGAGGCCGTCGAGGGGTTGGCCGGAGCGGCGCTCGAGTTCGCGGAGCACCGACGCGCGGTAATGCGCGAGGTCGGCCGGCTCCCAGGTCGCCATCGCGTCGGCCAACGCCGCGGCAGCGGGCAGATCGACGGCATTCGGCGCGGCGGCGAGCGCCCGCACCAGCGTCCCGGTGGCCTCGGGGAGATCGGTAGCCATTGGCCCTCCTCGGGTCGTCGTCCGGCCGGTAGCGAACCAGGGACCGGATCGAGGCGAAGGCGGGCGGCTCCACACGACGGGAAAGCGCGGAATGCCCCTGCGATGGTTGCGGCGGATTGGCCTGCGGGTGACCGCGCCAACGTCCACTACCGGGACGACCGGCGGCTGGCATCGGTTTCGGCCGAACAACCGCGACGATGATAGCCGACCCTCCCCCGGTCGCCAGATCCGATCGAGGCCAGCGCCGGAATCATCCGCCCCTCGCCACGCCGATCCCCGCGTGCGATCCGGGGCAATCGCACCGGACCGCGCCACGACGAGGCGCCTGCGCCGTTGGTGTGTGCGTACCTGTTGTGGTGATCGCCCGCCCCCTGCCCCGGATGGGCTTCGTCTTCGTAGCCCGAGGATGATGGCGGTTGCCGATTTGACTCGGAATCCGGGTGATGGGTGCGACATCCCGTTCGTCGTTCGTAGGGGAGGGCCCGGCGTCATCGGCGGGCGAACCGGCCGCAAACAGCCGGATTCCGTATGATCCGGATACCGGCCCAGCGGCGGGCGCGACGCATCGCGCCCCTACAGTGCGCGGCAGGTCAACCTTGCTGTAGCGGCGCGATGCATCGCGCCCGCCCCGCCGGTGGCCGGACTATTTGGGCAACCGTCATCATCCCCGCGCGGGCGCGGCCGGTATCCGAATCAATGACAAGAAACGCCATCACCCGCCACCCCGTCCTCCTCCGCCAGCACCCGCAGCAGCATCAACAGGCCGATCAGCGTCTTGCCCTCCTCGATCGCCCCGGCGCCGGGCGCGACCAACGCCGGCACCTCGGCGACCGGCACCCGGCGGAGGAGGATCGACTCGTCGGGGTCGGCGACCGCCCCCACCGGGCGGCAGTCGCGGGCGAGGTAGATCGTCATCCGCTCGTCGGTGAATCCGGGCGACGTGAAGTACCCGGCCAGTTCGCGCAATGCGCCGGCGGCCTCGTAGCCGGTTTCTTCGACCAGTTCGCGCCGGGCGGTAACGGCGGCATCTTCGCCCGCCTCCCGGGTGCCGGCCGGGATGCCGAGCAGCGCGCGGCCGATGGCATGGTGGAACTGCCGGATCAGCAGCACCTCGCCATCCTCGGTGAGCCCGACGACGGCGACCGCGCCCGGGTGCTCCACCACCTCGCGCACGCTCTCGCGCCCCGAAGGCAGCCGAACCCGGTCCACCCGCAGGTGCAGGTGCGCGCCGTCGAACCCGCGCTCGCTGCCGAGCGTCACGGTTCCCGCCGGTTCGTCCGGCGCGAACGCTGCCGGAATCGGATCAGGATCGGCCATGACGCACTCCGTCGTTCGCTTCGTCCGGAAACGCCCCGGTTGCCCACGCAACACGGACACCCGTCCTCAGCCCCGGAGGGGCTTCGTTCCCGTAGCCCGGGGTTACAACCCAAGGCGGACCCGGATCGACAACGCAACCGCCATCATCCCCGCGCGATCGTCGCCAGCGCCCGGATCGGCAAGGCCATCGCCAACGTCCCGGCAGGAAACGGAAAACGGCACCCGCGAAGGGTGCCGTTCGGAGGCGCCAGGCGGATTCGAACCGCCGATCAGGGTTTTGCAGACCCGTGCCTTACCACTTGGCTATGGCGCCGGAGCAACCATGTTTCGGGTTGCGCCGGAGTGTACCACGCCGCCGCGCGGCGTTGACCGCCAGCGGCCAGAGCGTGCCACCCGGTCAGCGGCATCGCGTGATCCAGTCAGGCGATGCCGCTTCGGTGCACTGGCGCTACCCGAACATACACCGATTCTCGCCGCCCGGATGGACGACGGCGCGAGGGCACCCGCGCCGTCCCAACCATCCGGCTCGGGCTCCCGCCGGGCCACGCCGGAACACGCGGTCCGCCAAACTCCGTGCGGACGTCCGCCCCGCCCCTATCCGGCAACGATCCGGATGCGCGCCTCGTTGGCCTGGTCCGCTGCAATCCGCGCCTCGCCGGGGCCGAGCAGCACCATCTCCCACGGCGCGGCGCCGCGTTCGCGGACGTGGCGGCGGATTCCGTCCGCATCCGGCGCGGCCTCGGCCAGTTCGATCCACTGCCCGCCCAGCGCGAACCGGTGGGCGCGGCCGAACCCTTCCCCGGTCGCCTCCGCGGCCTCCCCGGAGGACCCGAGCACCGTCGCGTACGACGCCACCGCGCCGCCGAGGTCGTCCACCGCCACCACCAGGCCGGCGACGCCGCGGACGCCGTTGGCGTGCTCGGTGGCCGCGCCCGGCGGCACCCGCAAATCGCGGGCGGTAACGTCCTCGATCACGAACGGGAGCGGCGCGCCCTCCCCGCCCGGCTGCAGGGTGCGCCACGCGAGGGCCTGTCCGTCCGGTCGATTGCGGCCGCCGTCGCGCGGGCCGTCGGCGGCGAGGCCGGCCCGTTCCAGCCGGTCGGCCTCGGCGGCGAGCCCGTCCGAAACGAGCGCGAAATCGAGGAACCCCTCACCGCCGGCGAGTTTGTCCCACCAGCGGTGCTCGACCCGGCGGGACGGATCGGTGAAGGCGATCAGTTCGAGGTACGCCCCGTCGGCGAACGAGACCAGCGCGTTGTGGGTCTCGCCGCCGGTATGCTGCCCGCCCGGCGTGACGGTGAACCCTGCCGCGGCGTAGTTCGCGACCGCCGCGTCGAGGTCATCGACGCCGATGACGATGTGGTCGATACCGGAGATCATCGGTGCTCCTTCCACGCGCGTTTCACGGTACGGGCGACGTGCCACATGCCCCTGGGCTCCGTGCCACGATTACGCCGAACCCTTGGCGATTGTCGCGCCAGCACGGCTCGCCCGCTTGGCGGGTGCGTTCGATCCTGACCGCGGGAACGGCCCCCCACCGTCATCCCTCGACCGGCTCGGGTTGACGGTGGGGGGACGAAGCGGGAGGGCGCTCCCGCGTCAGGCGCCGCGCCCGGAAGCGGGTGCAACGAGCGGACGGGCGCTGGCGAGCCTGACGTGCAATCCCGGCGCATCGACTACCACCTGGGTGACGCCGGCCGCGCGCGCCTCGTCGGAAACCCGGCGCAACGCGGCCTCCTCCCAGCCGAGCGACTCGGCGGCCAGCCCCGGCGCGAGCACGACCGCGCGCCGCAGCACCCGCACCGCCTCCGGCCCGAGCGCGGCGCGGGCGGCCAGCGTCGCCGCCCGCGCCGTCGCGACGTCCACCGC
>JAFAEX010000196.1 GCA_023423795.1 Chloroflexota bacterium
GGGGGGCGCGCCCCCCCCCCCCCCCCCCCCGACTCGCCGACGCCGCGTTCCCAAGCCAATTCGCCGGAGGCGTGGAAAGGAACGAACGATGGACCACGTCGCTCGCCCGGCGCTCGCCGGATTCCTCGTGCTCGCGCTGCTGCTCGTCGGCGTGCCGGCCGGCGCGTTCGGGACGCCGGCCCGGTCCGCCGCCCAACCGGCCGGGGTCGGCGTCCATCCACGGCTCTGGATCACCGCCGAGGACCTCCCGCGGCTGCGCGGCTGGGCGACCGACGCCAACCCGATGTGGCGGGACGGGTTGGCGGTGCTCGCCGAGGAACGCAAGGGGTTCATGGACGCCGGCATCGTACCCGCCGAGGACACCGGCCGCACGGGCTGGGAGCCGTACCCGACCGAAGACTACGCCGAACTCTTCGCCTTCATGTCGCTGGTCCACCCGGACGCTGCCGCGCGGGACGACTATGCCCAACGCGCCCGCACGCTGCTGATGTACGTCTTGAACGAGGCGGCCAAGGGACCGGCGGCGGGGGAGCCGTTCCGCGACCCGGAATGGGTCGCCCCGCACAGCGACCGCGCCCGCTGGACCGGCGAAAGCTACGCGCTGACCGTCGATTGGATCTACCCGGTCCTGACGGCCGAGGACAAGGCGACGATCCGGGAGGTCTTCCTGCGCTGGTGCGACGAGATCGTCACCGAGGGCTACAACAGCCCGTACGCGAACCCCGGCCTGGCCGGTCTCGTCAACGACCCGGCCTTGCTCGCCGACCGGACAGCGGTCCGCTGGGCGGGCAACAACTACTTCACCTCGCACCTGCGCAACGTCGGCCTCATGGCCCTCGCCCTCGACCCGGCCGACGACCCGGGCGGGGAACTCGGCGCGTACCTGGACGTGGCCATCGGCGCCCACCTCTACATGGCCGACGAGCTCTTGCGGACCGAGGCGGCGGGCGGACTGGCCCCGGAAGGGTTCGAGTACAGCCCGCAGGCCGTTGCCTACGTCGCCGAATTCCTGCTGGCCCTGCACACCGCCGGGCAGGCCGACCCCGAGCGGTGGGGTCGTCAGGTGACGTTCGAGGGCAACCCGTTCTGGGACCAGGTGATCCCGGCCTACCTGCAATCGCTCAGCCCGCGGTCCGCGCCCGCGCCCGAGGGCCAGTGGTTCGAGACCGCCTACCTGCCCGCCTGGTATGGCGACGGGGAGAACTACTGGGCGCCCGATTTCATCGGCATCCTGGGAATTCTCGGCCGCTACGACGACCTCACCGGCAACGCCGAGCGCCTCGATGCGATCCGCTGGATCCAGACCCACCTGCCGCCGGGCGGCGAGGCGGAGATGATCGGCGACCGGGTGGCCACCGCCTCGTCGCACCGCGAGGCGATCCTCTACTTCCTGCTGTACGACCCGGCGGCGCCGGAACCGGCCGACCCCCGGCCGAGCCAGCCGCTGGTCCACTTCGCGCCGGGCATCGGGCGCCTCTTCGCCCGCACCGGCTGGGACGAGGACGCGGCCTGGTTCAGCTACGGCCTCGGCTGGATCGCGATCGACCACCAGAACGCCGACGGCAACGGCTTCGCCTTCTACCGGGACGGCGAGTGGCTGACCAAGGGGCTGGTCGGCTACGGGTTCGCCGACGCCGACGGCATCGCGCCGCCCGACTACGCCTTCCCCGTGTCCGAGAACCACAACACGGTCGCGGTGGAGAACGATGCTCCGGGCAACAGCGGCGCGGACGCCTACTACTACCTGTCGTGGCTGACCGGCTCGCAGTTCGAATACTCGCCGGCCGGCGACCCGACCATGTTGGCGATGAGCGTCGCGCCTGGGTACGCCTACGTCCTCGGCGACGCGACCAACCTCTACAACTCCACCTACGAAGGCCCGACCGACGTCCGCCACGCCAGCCGTTCGATCGTCTGGCTGGCGCCGGACGCGATCGTCGTCTACGACCGGGCGGCCACCGCCACCGACGACCGATTCAAACGGTTCTGGCTCAACTTCCCGGCGGCGGCGACGGTGGACGGGAACCGTACGACAATGGCGACCGCGGGTGGGCAGCAACTCGTGGTTACGACGCTCCTGCCCGCCGACGCGACGCCGGCGGTCGATCCGATTCCGGTGCCGGTCGAGTCCATGGCGGTCGGGGAGCCGATGCGCTACCGGCTGCGGGTGGAGGCGCCCGGCAACCCGCTCGAGGCGCGCTTCCTGCACGTCCTGCAAGGGGCCGACGCCGGGGCCACGGCACCGGCGGTCGTGCCGCTCGAAAGCGCCGACAGGGCGTTCGCCGGCACGGTGGTGGGATCGACGGCGGTGCTCTTCCCGGTCGCGTTGGAGAACGAGGTCGGGGAGGTTCGCTACACGGTCCCGGCAGGAACGACAGCCCACCTGATCACCGGGCTGTCGCCGGGCGGCGAGTATGCCGTCATCAGCACCCCCAACGCCGGCGCGATCGACGTCGTGGTCTCGCCTGGCGCCGGCTTTCGGGCCGACGAGGGTGGTGTGCTGCTGGTCGGCGAATTGCCCGGCGTGCTGGACACGCCGCTCGCCTTCGCCACACCCGTGGCCGCGGGTCCCATCTTCGACCCAGCGGCGGCAGGCGACGAACCAGCCGTCGATGCCGGGATCGCCGGCGCGGAGAACCAGGACGAAGCCGTGGCCGAAACGGCAGCCTCGGCGTCCGTGCCGGCCGTCGCCGAGGCGCTCGAAGGCGGAGCGGCCGCGCTGGGGACGGGCCAGATCGTCTTCGAGGCGACCGACGAGGCGGCAGGAACGAGGCACATGCACCGCGTGGCGGCCACGGCGGGTGCGGAGCCGGAGGACCTCAGCCTGGCCCTCGACGCGCTCGGGCCGTCGGCGCCGGACGAGTGGGTCGGCATCTCCCCGGACGGCGAATGGCTGCTGCTCGGGACGGAACGCTTCGATCCGGGCTGCGCCGGGTGGCCGTGCCTGGCGGTCGTCCCGGCCGACCTGGCGTCGGCCGAGGTGGTGCGGATCGGCGGGGAGCCGGTGCACCCGGCGAACTTTGGCGCGGTCGCCGCCGGCGGCGGCGCGATCGTGTTTCCCGCCGACGGCGGCCCGCACGCGCTGGACCTGTGGGCGATCGCGCGCGAAGGCGATGGCTGGGGCGCGCCGGTCCTGCTGACCGGCGAGTCCGGGTTCGCGTTCCACGACGTCCCCGCCTTTGCCGCTGACGGATCGCGGATCCTCTTCAACTGCGGCCACCAGCCCTACGCGGAGGAGGGAACGGCGATCTGCGAGGTCGGCCTCGACGGGTCCGGCTTCCGCGTGGTGCTGACGCCGGCCGACGCGCCCCCCGGGGCGGCCCCCGGCGGCCCCCCCCCCCCCCCCC
>JAFAEX010000238.1 GCA_023423795.1 Chloroflexota bacterium
GCGGTTCCCTGCCGGCCGGGGCGGAGGCGCGTCGGCCGGGGCCGTCCGTTGCGGGGTGTCGTCGATGCAGTTGGCGCGAAAGCGGAGCGGCGTGGGCCGCCGGCCCGGCGAGCGGGCCTGGGAAGCCTGGCTCTACGTCCTACCCGGCTTCCTCATCTACGCCGTGTTCGTGCTGCTGCCGGTGGCGCAGACGGTTCGCTACAGTTTTTTCCACTGGGATGGATTTAGCGACGCCACGTTCGCCGGGCTGGCGAACTACACCGAGCTGGTGAACGACGACCTGTTCCGCATCGCGATCCGCAACAACCTGACGCTGATCGTCTTCTACACCCTCTTCCCGATCGCGCTGGCGCTGCTGCTGACCGCCCTGCTGACGCGGCGGCGCATCTTCGGGCTGAACGTGTTCCGGGCGGGGTTGTTCGTGCCGCAGGTGATGTCGATGGTCGTCGTCGGCGTCGTCTGGAAGTGGATTTACAATCCCTCCACCGGCGCGCTCAACCAGTTGCTTCGGGCAGTCGGGCTGGACGGACTCGCGCGACCGTGGCTCGGCGATTTCATGACCGCACTGCCGGCGGTGGGCGCGGTCGGCACCTGGGTCTCGTTCGGCTTCGCGCTGGTGCTTTTCATCGCCGGCGTGCAGCGGATCGACGAGGACCTGTACGAAGCGGCCCGGCTCGACGGGGCCAACGGGTTCCAGCAGTTCATGGCGGTGACGCTGCCCGGGTTGCGCAACGAGGTCACGATCGCGCTGGTGACGCTGCTGATCACCGCGCTCCGGACCTTCGACCTCGTCTTCGTGACCACGCGCGGCGGCCCGGCGAACCGCACGCTGGTGGTCGCGCTCGAGATCTACCGCAACGCCTTCCAGATCAACCGAGTCGGCTACGCGGCGGCCCTGGCGGTGGTGCTGACCGTGGTGATCCTGATCGTCTCCTATGCCGTCATCGCCACCCGCATGCGCACCACGGCGGAGGCCTGACGTGGCGACCGACGCACTCGAAACGGCGCCCCGGCGCAGCCGGCCGCAGGGCCGGGAACGCTTCACGCCGCGGCTGGTGCTGATATACGCGATCCTCGTCACGCTGCTGCTGATCGCCATCGGGCCGTTCCTGATCACGGCGTTCGCGGCGTTCAAGGACGCGGCCGAACTGGCGACCAACACGTTCGGGCTGCCGCGGGTATGGCGCTGGGAGAACATCGGGGAAGCGTGGACGACCGCGCAGTTCTCCCGCTACTTCCGGTCGAGCCTGATCGTCGCCGTCCCGGTCGTCGTTCTCTCGTGCCTGCTCTCGGTGCTGACCGGGTACGCCTTCGGCCGGCTGCGCTTTCCGGGTTCGAACGCGGTCTTCGTGCTGCTGCTGATCGGGATCATGATCCCCGGCGAAGCGGTGGTCATCCCGCTCTACCACAACCTGCGGGCGATGGGGCTGTACGACACCTACTGGGCGATCATCCTGCCGCAGGTGGCGTTCAACGTCTCGTTCGGCACGCTCTGGATGCGCGGGTTCTTCTCGCAGGTGCCGAACGACCTGCCGGACGCGGCGACCGTGGACGGCGCGAACTCGTTGCGCGCACTGTGGGACATCCTGCTGCCGCTCGCCCGCCCGGCGATCCTGACGATGGCGGTCCTGTTCTTCATGTGGAGCTGGAACGACTTCCTGCTGCCGTTGGTGGTCGTCGCCGACGAGGACCTGCGAACGCTGCCGCTCGGGCTGGCCTTCTTCCAGGGGCGCTTCTCCAGCAACCTGCCGCTGATGTCGGCCGGCGCGACCATCGTGGCGCTGCCGACGATCGTGGTCTACGTGCTGCTCCAGCGGCACTTCATCCGCGGCATCGCCTCCGGCGCGATCAAGTAGGAGCGTCGCGTGAGGAGGCAGCCATGCATTCACGCCGAACGTGGACCCCGGCGGACATCGAGGCGCTGCCCGAGGACGAGCGGTTCGAACTGCTGAACGGGGAGCCCCTGCCGTTGCTGCCGATGGTGTTCGGCCAGATGGTCGCCGCCGGTCGGCTGCAGCGATGTCTCGCAGCGTTCGTCGATGCGGGGTGCCTTGGCGTGGTTGGCAGCCGAGGCGGCTTCGTCCTGCCGGGAACCGAGGGCAAGCTGCTCGCGCCGGATAGCGTCTTCGTTGCCCGGGAGCGGCTGCCGAAGCGTGCGACGTGGGAGGGTTTTCTTCCCATCGCCCCGGACCTGGCGGTGGACGTTCTCGCACCGGGAGACACGGTCAGCGAACTCAACGGAAAAGCGCTCGCCTATCTGGATGCCGGCGTGCGGGCGGTCTGGATCGTCGATCCCCGCCGCCGGATCGTGCCGGTCCACACGCCGGACGGTCTCGCCCGGGTGCTGAGGGAAGGCGACGAACTCACGGGCGGCGACGTCGTGCCGGGATTTGCGATGGCGGTCGCCGAGCTGTTCGCGTGGGACGACTAGCGAATCCGGCAAGAAGCGACGGCCGAGGTCCCGCTCACATTGCGGCTCCGGCATGCGGCGATCGACGCGAAGAACACGAACGACTCGCCGAACGCGAGCGTTTCGAACTCCTGCGCGGTGAGCGGTTGCCGGTGCGTCCGACTGGCCTGGAACACGGGGCGTTCATCATCGCGTTTGGCGCCGTCCTGCGGAAGGCCGCAGGAGAGCGAGATGCCGCCCGCGTCGTGAGCAGGGTCGGCTTCTGGCTCGACGACGACGTGCTCCTCGCGCCTGATCTGTCACTGGTCCCGCATGAACTGATCCCGAGCGAGCACGAGCGCCGTCGCATGAGCAGCGGCGGGCCGAGGCTGGCGGTCGAAATGGCTTACCCGGATCGCGATGCGGGTCTTCTCGCCGAAAAGGTGGACCTGTACCTCGCCGCCGGGGTGGACCCCGTCTTGGTGATCGATCCGGTACGAAGGCTGATCGCCGTCCATTCGCCCGGCCAGCCGGTGCGTCTCCTCCGCGAAGGCGACACCCTCGACGGCGGCGGCGCCATCCCGGGATTCGCGATGACGGTGGCCGACATCTCCGACCTGGTCGATCTCGTCTAGCGCCGCGGCGCGAACGAGACGAGGCCGACCCCTTCGACCTCCAGTGCGGGCGGATCGAGCGAGAGGCCGGTCACGTTCACGCCGGCGAAGGCCTCGATGCCGAAGAACCGGCGCAAATGATCCTGCGGGCGGTTGTACCCCTTGATCAACGGCGTCACCCAGGCTGCCACCTCGACCCGAACCTCGACCGGGCGATCGTCTCCGGTTGCCGCCCGGTGGGCGTCCAGCCAGGCCGCGGCCGCCGTGCGGCCGATCGCCACCGCGCTCTCCCCCACCGCGCGGCTCATGGTCGCCTTGTCGATGATGTCGTCCGCCCCGGCGCAGCGCAGCACGATCTCGGGCCGTTCCGCCGCCGGCTGGGCGGCGAGTTGGCGGGCGCAGACCGCGCCCACGACGTCGGCCACCGCCGCCGGATCGGCCGACATCACCACGTCGCCTTCGCCGGTGTAGGACGGGATCACGAACGCGCCAGGCGGGAACGCCTCGGCTTCGGCGGCGGTCAACTTGCTCTTCTTGAGCAGGATCGCGGGCACGCCGGACGCCAGCGCGTAGAGACTGCCGATCGGGTAGCCACTCATCCCCGGCACCAGGAGCACATCCACCCGCCGGTCGTGCAGGTGCGCCGCCGCTTCGTTGACGTGCCCGGCAACGTCGGCGGGATGGACGGCGGTCTTGAGCAGGCTGCCGTACTCGATGCCGACGCCACCGCCGGGGAAAATCCGCGTCGTCCCGGTGCGCAGCAGGCCGAGCAGCAGCGCCGCCGCACCCGGCGTAAGGGCAGATGCGCCCACGACCGCCGCAACCTCCAGCCAGGGGATCGGTGCCCCGGTCGTCGTCGGCGCATCCTGCGGGCGCTCTTGCGGACGTTCGTAGCGCGGCAGCGCGCCGGCGGCGTGGGACGGGACAGCCATCGGGACCTCCGGACAACGACGGGAGCGATCCGGCCGATTGTACGCTGGCCCCACTGCAGGAGAATCGCCGGGCGCATCGGCTGCCGCCGGCAATACCTGCCAGCGTCGGCACGCCCGCCCCTGCCATCCCGAGCCTACCGCCGCGTCATCCCGAGGCTGTCGAGGGATCTCGCCGTTACCCATGACGGTGACGTACGAGATCCCTCGACAAGCTCGGAATGCCGACAGAGGCGGCTCCATAATCCGCAACCTGGCGAACCGACAGAACCGCGTACCGGGATTCGGGCGTACAGCGGGCGCGACGGCAGCAAACGCGCCCGGCAGGACTGGCCGACCTGGCCTCCCAAGTGGGATCATGCATTGCCTTGCCGTGGCGCGGCGTTCAAGTGCCGGACGGGTCCGCCGGTCGAGGCGTTGCGCCCGTGATGTGGAGGAGGAACCATCGGTGCGTGGTAGGCGAGGCGCTGGCCGCCAGCGGCACTGGTTGACCGGGATGCTGATCATCGCGGCGATGGTCGTCTTGCTGCCGCTCGCGGCGGCGGCCGCCCAACCGGCCGGCGGCCCGGGAACGCAGATCGTGGGCGGCCGGCAGACGAAGCCCGGCAAGTTCCCGTTCATGACCTTCGTCCAGATCGATTCGGGCGCGGGGCTCCTCGCTTGCGGCGGCTCCCTCATTGCGAAGCGCTTCGTGCTGACGGCGGCGCACTGCGTGGTGGACGACAACGGCGACACCCGCCCGGCGTCGGCATTCCTGGTGGCGGTCGGCTCGACCGACATCCAGCAGGCCGACCCTCGCGGCATCCGCGGCGTCACGGCGGTCACGCCGCACCCGGACTACGACCCAGCGACGTTCGCCAACGACGCCGCCGTGCTGCAACTGGACCGGCCGGTGCGCGCCTTCGAACCCCTGCGGCTGGTGCGCGCCAACCAGACCCGGTACGAGGACGCCGGGGACCCGGTCGTCGTCGCCGGATGGGGCGCGCGCCGTTACGCCGGAGCGCCGGTCACGCGGCTGCGCAACGTCGGGCTGTCGGTGAGCGCCGACCAGCTCTGCGTCAACCGGATGGCCGTCCTCGGCCTCGAACTCGATCCGGCCGTCAGCGTGTGCGCCACCGGTCGCGGGGTCGATAGCTGCCAGGGGGACAGCGGCGGCCCGCTGCTGGCGAAGGAGCGCAAGCGCCGCTTCATCGGCATGGGGATCGTGAGTTTCGGGGGACCGTGCGCGCTGCAGGGCTACCCTGCCGCCTACACCCGGTTGAGCAACCCGGACATCAACGCGTTCGTTCGAACGACCGCCCGGCTTGGCGGCCGTTGACGGCACCTGAGGGCACCTTATGGACGGCTCCGAACCGACGAACCGTATCGGGCGCAGGCGGGCGACGAACTGGCGGTCGCTGGCGCTAGTGCTTGTGCTGATCGCGACCTGTTTCGCGCCGCTGGCGGCGGTGGGCGCGGAAAAACGTTCGGTTGAGGTCGAGCCGCGCGTCGTCGGCGGGACCGTCGTCGCGCCGGGCACCTATCCCTTCATCGTGACCATCGTGGCTGCGACGAAGCACGGTTCGTGGCTGTGCGGAGGTACGCTGATCGCTCCGACGAAGGTGCTGACGGCGGCGCACTGCGTCAGCGACGACCGCGGCCGCAAGGTCGGGCCGAAGGCGTTCACCGTAACCGTCGATCGCACGAACCGCCGGGCGAAGCAGCAAGGGTTCACTCGAAAGGTGCGGGCCGTCGCGCGGCACCCCGAGTTCCGCTACAGCGGCAACATCCCCTTTGACGCGGCGATCCTGACGTTGCGCACGCCGGCGGTGGGCATTGAACCGGTAGCGCTACCGCCCATCGGCGAAGGCTACGTCGGCGAAGGGGCGATCGTCGCCGGCTGGGGCGCCACCCGTCAGGGCGGCCGAGTGTCTGACCAGATGCGACAGACGACGCTCAGCGTGATGCCCAACGCCGAGTGTTCGAGCAAGCTCGCCGAAGCCCTCCGCGGAAGCACGCTCGACGACAAGTACCTTTGTGCCTACGCCGCGCACAAGGATTCCTGTCAGGGAGACAGCGGCGGGCCGTTGTTCCAGGCGGTCGAGGATGCGCAATCGGAATCGACCGATTTCACCCAGATCGGCATCGTGAGCTGGGGCATCGGGTGCGCATACAAGCAGTACCCCGGCGTCTATACCCGGTTGAGCGATCCGGCGGTGCGCGCGTTTATCGATGCCCATCTCCCGCCGGCGCAGCCGTAAGAAGGGTCACCACGGCACATGGGAGCGAACCCGGCGCGAATGCGCGTGCTCGCATTACTGTAGGCGGCCCGGCTGACCAGCCTGATGCGGTCGTAACCAGCCAAACCGTCATCCCGAGCCCGTCGAGGGATCTCGTCCATGCCCGACTCCTCGACTCGGCTACGAGATCCCTCGACGGGCTCGGGATGACGGCTAGTCTCCCTGCGAAACGCGCTCCGGGCCGGCGAAGACGGCGCCTCGGTCCTCCCAATCACATCCGGGCGCCGTCGGGAATCGGCGCGCCCCGCTTCGCTGATGATTCAGTCTGCGTCGAGACGGTGACGGCGGTCTCGAACACGGCGACGGCGACGAGGCACCCGGCGATCCGGCTATCCTCGATGCCGGGCAGGGCCGGCAGCGCGAGTGTCGTCAGCGCGTTCGCCCCGTCCAGCGCGAAGTGGGCCGGCAACGGCAGGATGCGGAGCACGCCGAGTTCGTAGTCGGTGAGCAGGCTGTAGGCAACCGTCGCGCCGGCCAGGACGTCGAGCGCCGACACCAGCCGGGGGTTCCATCCCAGCACCCGCGGCCCGGCGACCAGCATGGCCGCCGACAGGTAGTCGATCGCCCCGTGCGCCTTCGTGGACAGGAATCGCGCCACGTCCGTCTCCTCCCGTTCGCGGATCGGGTAGCCTCGCCGGACCGGTCGCGCCCCGCTGGCAGCGGCCCGGTCCTCTCGGCACGCCGAATGCATAAGGCGGGCCAGGGAGGTGCGGCTGCGCACCGACGTCGGGAAGCGGCGAGGGTGCGCGGTGGCGCGGCGGCGAACGGCACGAACGATCGACAAGACGGCGCGCGACCGGTTCGGGTTCGACCACCTGCGCCCCGGCCAGCGCGAGGCCATCGAGGCGGTGCTCGCCGGGCGCGATACGCTGGCCGTCCTGCCGACCGGCGCCGGCAAGAGCGCCATTTACCAGATCGCCGGCACGCTGCTCGACGGCCCCACCATCGTCGTCTCCCCGCTCATCGCCCTCCAGCGCGACCAGGCCGAGGCCATCGCCGACCAGGATTCGGGCGGCGCGGTGCGGTTGAACTCGACCCTCTCGAACGGGGCGCGTGAGGACGCGCTGGCGGAGTTCGCGGCCGGCGAAACCGAATTCCTGCTGCTGGCGCCGGAGCAACTGGCCAACCCGGAAACGCTGGAGCGGCTGGCGGCGGCGGAACCCTCGCTGTTCGTGGTGGACGAAGCCCACTGCATCAGCGACTGGGGCCACGACTTCCGGCCGGACTACCTGCGGCTGGGCGCGGTCGCCGCGTCGCTCGGCGACCCGATCCTGCTGGCGCTCACGGCGACCGCCGCGCCTCCCGTGCGCGACGAAATCGTAACGCGGCTCGGGATGGTCGATCCGGTGGTCATCGTCCAGAGTTTCGACCGGCCGAACATCCGCCTGTCGGTCGAGCGGTTCACCGACGAGGACGACAAGTTCGCCGCCGTCGCCGATTTCGTGGCGAAGGCGACGAAGCCAGGGATCGTCTACGCGGCGACGCGCAGCCGGTGCGAGGATCTCGCCGCCGCCCTTCGCGAGCGCGGCGTCGAAGCCCTCCCCTACCACGCCGGGTTGCCGCACGCCGAGCGCGAGGCCGCCCAGACGGCGTTCATGGACGGCGGCCTGCCGGTGGTGGTGGCGACGACCGCCTTCGGCATGGGCATCGACAAGGCCGGCGTCCGCTTCGTCGCCCACCTCGACATCAGCGAAAGCCTCGACTCCTACTACCAGGAGATCGGCCGCGCCGGGCGCGACGGAGAACCCGCCGAGGCCCGCCTCTTCTACCGGTCCGGCGACCTCGACCTCCGGCGGTTCTTCGCGGCGTCCGGCAAACTCGAGGCAGAGGAGGCCCAGCAGATCGCCGAAGCGGTCCGCCGCTCGCGACGCGCCGTCGAGCCCGGCTGGCTGGCCGACAAACTCGACCTGTCGAAGAACAGGCTGGCGGTCGCCCTGGCGCGGCTCGACGAGGCGGGCGCGGTCCGCCTGCTGCCGACCGGCGGCGCGGAACCCGTACCCGGAGCGGACATCGCCGCGGCGGCCGCGGCGGCCGCCGAGCGGCAGGAGGAACGGCGGCGTTTTGCCCGCTCGCGGGTGGAGATGGCCCGCGCCTACGCCGACGGCGAAGGCTGCCGCCGCGCGTTCCTGCTCGGGTACTTCGGCGAAGGTTTCGAGCCACCGTGCGGCAATTGCGATGCATGCGAAGCGGGCCACGGCGCGCACGCGGGTGCGAGCGACGACCTGTTCGCCGTCGGCACGGGCGTCACCCACGAACGCTGGGGCGACGGCTCGGTGGTCCGCAGCGAAATCGGCACGGTCACGGTCCTGTTCGAAAGCGCCGGATACCGGACGCTGGACCGCGCCCTCGTGCTGGCCGAACGGCTGCTCCGGCCGGCGACGGAGGCCGTTGCATGAGGAACCGCAGCCCGGTTTCACAGCGAAAGGACGACACCCACCCGACAACGGAACGACGCCCGGATGCGCGTCCGCGCCGCGCCTGTCGGCAGAAATGCGTGCACGGATGCTCGAAATGCCGGAAAACCCGGCTGGAGGGCAAACCAAATTGACCAGCGATCCGTACAGTCAGCAGGAAGGGGTGGGTTTTCCGATGCCCGCCAGACTGGGGAGTTCCATGCCCGGCCCGCGCACAATCACCGATACCCTCGCAGATCGCCTCGCGGACATCCTCGACCGCATCGCCGGCTCCATCGCCGCCCCGGCCAAGCCGGCGCCCGTGCCGGTTCCGGTGCGCTCCAATCCCCCGTACCGGCGCGCGGTTCGCCGCTAGCCGAAGACGTTAGAACGGCCAACCCGGCGCTCCGCTCACGCCCCGCGCCGTGCCCGGACGACGATGTCCGGCAGGACGCTCTGCCCGCCTGGAGTTCCCACCGAACCCGGTGTCCCGGTGTGCATCTGGCCGCCCGGCTCGGATGATCGATCCGGCACGGAGTTACCAGCCCGACCGGCGGCACGCCTACCCCCCTGGGTCTCCACATCAAGACCCGGTGCACGCCCTGCGCCGCGCGCTCCGCCACGCGGTAGGATGGCGCGACCGGGATTCGATGCCGCACGCAGGGGAAGCCACGTGACCGACCATCTCGAACGCAACAAGGAATCCGTGCGCCGCTTCTTCCAGGAAATCTGGAACGACGGCGACGAGTCGGCAATCGACCGTTACCTCGCCGAGGACGCGGCGGGCAACGACCCGAAGTTCGGGGTCGGCCGGGAGTCTTTCCGCCGGCAGTGGCGCAAGTGGCAGGCCGCCTTCCCCGACATCCACTTCGAACTGGAGGAACTGGTCGCCGAGGGCGACACCGTCGTCTCCCGCTGGACGCTGACCGGCACCCACACGGGAGAGTTCCTCGGCGTCGCGCCGACCGGGCGCGCGGTCCGCGTCTCCGGCATGAGCCTCGACCACCTCCGCGACGGCATGGTCGTCTCCGGATTCGACGGTTGGGATGCCCTCGGATTCCGCCAGCAACTCGGCATTATTCCGCCGGACCCCGACGACGCCTGACCGGCTCCCGTCAATAGACCACGAGGCTCGTGATGGGGTAGCCGGGCAGGCGGTCGCGGCCGCGCAGGTCGGCCAGTTCGACGAGGACGGCCACCCCGGAAACGACCCCGCCCAGCCGCTCCACGAGCGTGGCGGCGGCGCGCATCGTGCCGCCGGTGGCGAGTACGTCATCCACCAGCAGCACCTTCTGGCCGGGCCGGATCGCGTCGCGGTGGATCTCCATCGTGTTGGACGCGTATTCGAGGTCGTACGACTCCCGCTCGGTGGCGGCGGGCAGGCGGCCCAGTTTGCGCACGGGGACGAACCCCGCGCCGAGGTGGACGGCGACCGGCGCCCCGAAGATGAACCCCCGACTCTCGATGCCAACCGCGATCTCGGCGTCCGGAGCGACGGCAGCCATGGCCGCAACGGCCTCGCGCAGCAGGTCGCCATCTGCCAGCAGCGGGGTGATGTCGCGGAAGACGATGCCGACCTCCGGGAAATCGGGAATCGACCGGATCGCCGCCCGCAGCCGTTCGCCCATGCCGTTGTCGTCCCGCACTCGGTGCCTCCCCTGCATCATGACGCCGGTCTCGCTGGCACGAGAGTACCGCGCCGGGCCAAACGGCGCGAACGGGCCATGCGGAATCCGGGTGATTGCGCGAGGTTGCGCCGGCATCGCCCACCGAAGGTCAAGCAGCGCCCTCCGCTCGATCGCCGGGGTCGCACCGCCTGCCACGCTACGCCTGCCCCACCCCGTCCGGGTGCAGCAGCCCCGCCGGTTGAAGTCCCACCGGGCGCACCCCGACCGCAAGCGGCCGACCGGACGTCGCTTCAGGCGGTTTCGACCTGGCGCGGGTGCTGGCGCAGCGCCATGCCGAGGTTGATCGCTTCGCGCATCTGCTGCGGCATGAACGGTTTGGGCACCACCAGCACCGGCCATTCCGGGGTGCCGTGCAGCGGGGCGAGGTCTTCGGAAAAGGCAGTCACCGCCACCAGCGGCACATCCGGCCAGCGCCGGCGGACCGCCCGGATGAACTCCAGGCCGTCGGCGGCATTCGGCACGTGCACGTCGCTGAGCACCAGCGCGATGGAGCGATCCTCGACCATCGCCTGCAATCCGTCACGCGGGTTGGCGACGAGCAGCGGGTTGGCCCCGACCGCCTTGACGTATTCGCCCAGGATCTGGGCGATGTCGGGTTCGTCCTCCAGCACGAGGATGGTCGGCATGCGCGGCCGGCGGACGAAGGTGCCCCGCCCTTGCTCGCGTTGGACGAGCCCTTCCTCTTCGAGCCGCGCCAGCACTTGCCGCATGGTGAGCGGCGCCACACCGTAACTCGTGGCGAGGTCGGCGTGGGAGGGCAGTTTGGTGCCTTCCGGGAGGTCGTCGCGGAGGATTCGCTGCCGCAACGCTTCGAGCACGCGAGTGGCGCGCGGCCCGAGTCGGTAAGCGGCCATGATTCCTCCATCCCCTCGGACGAACGGCGTGTCGTCCCAAAACGGGGCAATAGGCTAGCACGGTTATGCGATGGTGCACATCCGTTGGTCACGAACAGGTGTCCAACCGCCGCGCCGCTACAACAACCACGCGACCGGGTGTTCGGTGCAAGGTGTCGAGAACGACGCACCGGCGGAGCCAGGGCCGAGCGGGAGCCCGCGGCAACGAAGTGCGAAGGAGCGGAAGACCAGGTCTGTCCGGGCGACCGGCGCAGGGCGATTGCCGGCCACCGAAAGCCGGGCGTGGGCCGGGCAGACGGCGGCACAATAGGGGATCATTGGACCGGACGCGGACGCGGCCGACCATTCCCGCCGCGCCGGAGGAACCCCGCCATGTACCGACGCATCCTCGTGCCGATGGACGGCTCGGACAGCGCCGACGCGGCGCTCCCGTGGGCGGCGACGTTGCCGTGCGAACGGGTGCTGCTGCTGCGCGTCGAAGCAGGCGGCGAGGGCGACCCGCCCTCAGCCGATTTCGGCCACGCGGCAGAAAAACTGGCGACGGCGGGCCGGATCGTCGAGCAGCAGGTCGTCCGCGGCGACCCCGCCGAAGAGATCGTGCGCGCGGCGCGGGACGCCGACCTGATCGTGATGGGCACGCGGGCGCGCGGCGCGGGCGGCCGCCGGATCTACGGCAGCGTCGCCGACCGGGTCGCCCGCCACGCGCCGACGCCGACGCTGCTGGTG
>JAFAEX010000285.1 GCA_023423795.1 Chloroflexota bacterium
GGTAAACGGTGGTTTTGGGGGGTTTTTTATGGGCGCCCGTCACCGACAGCGCCGCCCCGGGTTCGGACGACTCGATCGACCCGTTCGAGCCGCCCGATCCGCCCGATCGTCAGCGCTCGGCACAATCGGAGGCTCGCCAACCTGCCAACGTTTCCGGGGACACAGGCGCCCTACCGGATGCGAACGAACCGCACGACGGCGTACCACGACCGCGTGACCGCAACGCAGAATCACAGCGCCCTCCGTCCGTCACCCTCATCCTCGGCGGCGCGCGCAGCGGGAAAAGCACGCTGGCCGAACGCCTCGCCGCCGAATCCGGGCGGCCGGTGCTCTACCTGGCCACCTCAGTTCCGTTCGACGACGAAATGCGCGAACGGATCGCCGCCCATCGATCGGACCGCCCTTCCGGCTGGCGCACCGTCGAAGAACCGCTGCGGATCGCGGCCGCCCTCCGGGATCTCGCCCGCCCCGGCGACCTCGTCCTCCTCGACTGCCTCACCGTCTGGCTCTCCAACTGGCTGCTCGACGGCCTCGGGCCGGACCGCGACCCTGACGCGCCCCCCGCCGCGGACTGGAACGTGCTCGAATCCGCCGCGCTCGCCGAAACCGGCGCGCTCCTCGCCGACGCCCGCGCGCGCGGCGTCGCCCTCATCCTCGTATCCAACGAGGTCGGCATGGGCGTCGTTCCCGCCTACCCCCTGGGCCGCCGCTACCGGGACGCCCTCGGCCGCATCAACCAGCACGCCGCCGCCCACGCCGACACCGTACTTCTCACCATCGCCGGCTTTCCGCTGGACCTCAAACGCCTCGCGGCGACCTCACACCCCTGACCTGCCCCACCACTCGCCACCGGCGTCGCCGTATGTCGCGCACCGCACAAAGCACGCAGCACCCAGCACCAACTCGGCACTCGGCACTCGGCACGTCACCCCGCCACCATATCGAGGAACCGCCGCGTGCGTTCGTGGCTCGGGGCGGTGAAGAAGCGGTCCGGCGGGGCCTCCTCGACCAGCAGGCCGTGGTCCATCATCAGGATCGCGTCGGCCGTCTCGCGGGCGAAGCGCATCTCGTGGGTGACCACGATCATCGTCATCCCTTCCCGCGCCAGCTCCTGCATCACGTCGGTCACCTCGCGGACCAGTTCCGGGTCCAGCGCCGAGGTCGGTTCGTCGAACAGCATCACCTTCGGCCGCAGCGCCAGCGCCCGCGCGATCGCCACCCGCTGCTGCTGCCCGCCGGACAGTTCGTGCGGGTAGGCGTCGGCCTTGTCGCCCAGCCGCACCCGCGCCAGCAGCGCCTCGGCCTCGGCGCGCGCGGTCGCCTTGTCGGTCCCGCGCACGTGGACCGGGCCGATCATCACGTTCTCCAGCGCCGACAGATGCGGGAACAGGTTGAAGTGCTGGAAGACCATGCAGAGTTGCGACCGGAACGGGGCCAGCTTGCGCTCCGGCAGCCCGCCGCCGCGCGCCTTCCACTCGACCTCCTGCCCGTCGAGCGCGATCACCCCGTCGTCAACCGGCTCCAGCAGAGCCAGGCAGCGCAGCAGCGTGCTCTTGCCGGAACCGGACGGCCCGACCAGCACCTTCACCTGCCCGCGCCCGACGTCCAGCGAGACGCCGCGCAGCACCTCGGTGTGCCCGTACCGCTTGACGATGCCGTCCGCCCGGATAGCCGGGGTCGCCTGCGCGCTCATCGGTTCGTGGCCCCCACAGTGGCCGCCACCGGAACCTCGCCGCGCCGCCCGCGCGATCCCCAGCGGTAGCGCCGCTCGAGCTGCGCCTGCAGCACCATGAAGATGCTCACGATCACGAGGTACCAGACCGTCGCCGCCGCGTATAGCTCGGGAAAGCGGAAGTTGACCGCCACCGTCTGGCTCGTCACCGTCAGCAACTCCCGCAACGAGATGACCGACGCCAGCGAGGTCAGTTTCAGCAGCGTGATGAACTCGTTGCCGGTCGGCGGGATGATCACCCGGATCGCTTGCGGCAGCACGATCAGCCGGAACACTTGCCCCGGCCGCAACCCGAGCGTCTTGCCCGCCAGCACCTGCCCGCGATCCACCGCGGCCAGCCCGGAGCGGATGATCTCCGCCATGTAGGCCGACTCGTTGACCGTCAGGGCAAAAAACGCCGCCATGAACGGGGTGAACCACGCCTCGCGCAATTGGGGAATGATCTGCGGCAGCGCGTTCCACACGAACAGCAACTGGAGCAGCGTCGGCACCGCCCGGAACAGCCAGACGTACCCGGCCGCGCCCCACCGCAGCGGCGCGACCGGCGAGCCGCGCAGCAACGCCACGCCCAGCCCCAGCACGGCGGCCGCCGCCTGCGCGGCGGCGGCCAGCGCGATCGTGATCGCCGCCCCGTTGACGAACGCCCGCGAGGTCAGCGCGTCCCAGAAGATCGTCCAGTCGAAACTCATCGGGTCGTCCCGGGTCCGCCGCCGCGGCGCGACGAGCGCGAATCGTGGCCACCCCGGCGCCGTCCCGGGCTTGCAACCGTCATCCCATGCGCGCCAGCGCCATTCGGGCCCATCCCGTCATCGCTCGACAGGCTCGGGATGACGGGATGGGCGGCGCGGGACGACGGGTTGGCATCGAACGCGCGGGGATCGGGCGACCGGCGGACCCGGCCCTAAAGGACCGGGCTACCGAGGAAAGCACCCTGAAGGGCGCTACGAACGGTCGCCCTCGTCAGTGCGCTTCAGCGTCCTTTGTCTCCTTAGCCCGGCCCTTGAGAGCCGGGACCTCCGCGCACCGAACCCCGACGCACGGACCCCCACGCGCCGGGGCCGCCCGCCGCATCCCCGCGCACCAAACCCCGCCCTAGCTCGCCGGGGTCGCTTCCGGCGTCGCCTCGGCCCCGATATCTTCTGTGAACTGCGCGCCCGCCTCGGGCAGGTTCCAGGCGGCGGCGATCCCGGCCAGCGAGCCGTCGTCGCGCATCCCCTCGACCGCCGTGGCCAGCGCCTCGCCCAGCGCCGTCGCGTCCGGCCGGTAGTAGATGGCGAAGGTCTCGGTCTCCGGATAGGTGTAGACGATCTCGAACTGCCCCGGCTGTGCGCTGGCGCGGAACGCCGCCTCGGTGTCCTGCGTGATCGTCGCGTCGGCGCGGCCGACGACCAGTTGCTGGATGGCGTCGGTCTGCTTCGGGTACTGCTGGATCGTCAGCCCCGCCTTGCCCTCGGCCTTCAGCCGCGCGTCGAGTTCGTTGAGGATGTTGATGTAGTTGGTGCCGGACTGGACCGCCACGACCTTGCCGTCGAGGTCCTCCGGCGCGGCGATCTCCGTCTCCCCGACCGGGGCCAGCAGTACGATCGCGGTGTCGTAGTACGGCTGGGCGGCGAACGTCTCCAGCCGCTCGGCCGTCAGGTAGATGCCGCTGGCGACCACGTCGCAGCGCCCGGAGCCCAGCCCCGGCAGCAGCCCGGTGAACTCGGTCGCCACGTGCTCGACCTCCACCCCGAGCCGCTCGCCAACCGCGTTGACGAGGTCGATGTCGAAGCCGATCGGCCGTGCGGCGTCCTGGTTCTCGAAGTACTCCATCGGCGGGAACGACGGATCGACGCAGTTGGTCAGCACGCCGTCGCCGCCGATGGCGGCAGCCACCTCCGCCGACGGCGTCGCCTCCTGCGCGAACGTGCCGAAGACCGGGCCGGCGACCATCGCGCCGGCGACGAGGGCGGGCATCGCGACGAGCGATGCGAGCGGGGCGAGCTTCATCGGGCGCTCCTTCTCCGGGGTCACGCGCGCGGCTGGGCCGATCCGGCGCGCCACGATCGCGCACCGGCGGTTTCGCCCTTGTACAGGTAGGCTTCCCCCACGTCAATCCTGCGCGAACCGCCGGCCGGATGCCCCGGTTCGCCGCGCGCGATGCGACCGCGACGGAGGGTGTCATGGACGACGACGGACTGTTGCTCGAAGCGACGTGGTGGTGGGGGATGCCGACCCTCTTCCGCTGCCCCTACGACCCCGATCCCGCGAACTGCGACATCGCGCTGGTGGGGGTGCCCCACTCCTCCGGCAACGGCTCGACCGAACGCGACCAGCACCTCGGCCCGCGCGCGGTCCGCAACGTCTCCGCCCACAACCGGCGGCTGCACAAGGCCTTCGATTACTTTTCGCCGTGGGACGCCTGCCGCATCAACGACCTCGGCGACGTGCCGCTGCCGCAGGCGATGGACAACGAGGCCAGCGTCGAGCGCATCAGCCGTTTCTTCCGCCGCATCGCCGACGCGGGAACCCGCCCGGTCTCCATCGGCGGCGACCACTCGATCTCCGGCGCGATCCTGCAGGCCATCGCCGGCGACGGCTCCAACCTGACCGGCGGCAAACCGGTCGCGCTGGTCCACCTCGACGCCCACACCGACACCTACGAGAACATCCCCGACTGGATGGGCGCCCGCAAGTCCGCCGCCCACTGGGCCGCCTACACCGTGCGGCAGGGCAACGTGGACGCCACGAAGAGCACCCAGCTCGGCATCCGCGGCAACACCCGCTCGGCCACCTGGCTGGAAACCTCCACCAACCTCGGCTACGAGCTGATCGAGATCGAACGCTACCGGGAGATCGGGCCGGACGCCACCATCGAGATCATCCGCGACCGGGTCGGCGACTCCCCCGTCTACGTCTCCTTCGACCTCGATTCGCTGGACCCGAGCGTGGCCCCGGCCGTCTCCAACATCGAGGCCGGCGTCGGCGGCTTTTCCATCGACGAGGCCAACAAGTTGCTGCGCGGCCTGCGCGGGCTCGACATCGTCGGCGCCGACATCGTCTGCCTGATGCCGACCAAGGACCAGCCGAACAACATCACGTCGATGGTCGCCGCGCACGTGATGTACGAACTGCTCAGCCTGATCGCGGACCGGATCGGCCCGGACCGGGGGTGATGGCGGGTGCGGAACATGAGTGGCCGGAGACCGCGCCAGGCAGCGCCCGTGCCGCACGGTATACCCGAAATGGCGTTCGAGCGCCGGACTTGGGGCTCTCAATGAGTCCGGCGCTCGCGTGAGCGGTCGGTGTTTATGGCGCCACGGGACGTCATACGGCGGCCCCGCCGGCATCGCCCGTCGTTGACCGAACACCATGCCACTGCTATGCTCCCGCGGCCCAAAGCGCCGCCGGGCGCGGCGAAACGGTGCATTTCTGTCGGCGACGATGCCGGGACAACGCCCGCCCCGGCGCAAGGGAGCACCCGATGACGACGCCCCGAGACGACGCGGTCGTCCACCCCGCCGCGCTTTCCCGCCGCCACCTCGTGCTGGGCGCGGCCGCCCTCGCCGGGGCCGCCCCGTTCGCCCGCCTGCGGCCGCTGGTCGCCGGCGCGCAGGAGGCCTCGCCGGAGCCGGTGACCGGCGGCATCCTCAAGGTCGGCATGCAGTCCGACCCGACCGCGCTGGACGCCCAGAAGCAGAACCTGACCGCCATCTGGCATGTCGTCGAGCACATCTACGAAGGCCTCGCCCGCGTCCGGCCGGACCTCACCATCGAGCCGGCGCTGGCCGAATCGTGGGACATCTCCGAGGACGGGCTGACCTACACCTTCCACCTGCGCGAGGGCGTCCTCTTCCACGACGGCACCCCGCTCACGGCCGGCGACGTCAAGTTCACCTTCGAGCGGCTGGTCGATCCGGCGACCGCCTCCACCAGCGCCGCCGAACTGGACTCCATGGAATCGGTCGAAGCGCCGGACGACCGCACCGTGGTCCTCACGCTCAAGGCCCCGAACTCCTCCCTGCTGACCACCCTTGCCGCCAGCGCCTCCTGCCTGATCCTCTCAAAGGCCTTCGTGGAGGCCAACAACGGCGACATCAACCAGGTCGCCATGGGCACCGGCCCGTTCCGCTTCGTCGAGTATGTCCCCAACACCCGCATCGTGCTGGAGCGCAACCCCGACTACTGGGAAGCCCCGCTGCCCTACCTCGACGGCATCGAGATGACCATCGCGCCGGACGACACCTCCCGCACCACGGCGGTCGTCACCGGCACGGTGGACTTCATCGAATACGTCCCGCTGCGCGACGTCGAGATCCTGCAGCAGGACCAGAGCCTCGTGCTGGCCGGCGACTCCAACACCAACATCCGTTTCATCGGCCTCAACCTGGCCCGCGAGCCGTTCGACAACCTCCAGGTGCGGCAGGCCATCGCCATGGTCGTCAACCGCGAGGACATGCTCGGCCCGACCGTCTTCGGCCACGGCACCCCGGTGGCGACCCTCTTCCCGCCCGACTTCTGGGCCGCCCTGCCGGCCGAAATCCCGGCGCCGGACATCGAGGGCGCGAAGGCGCTCCTGGCCGAGGCCGGTTACCCGGACGGGTTCCAGACCACCATCACCTCGTGGTCGCAGTACTCGTTCCTCTCCAACGCCGCCCTCGTCCTGCAGGAGCAACTCCGCCAGATCGGGATCGAGGCCGAACTGAACCTCGTCGAGAACGCGACGATGGTCGAGCAGGTCTACACCGGCAAGACCTTCGACATCGCGGTCACGGGCGAAAGCGCCTACGTCGATCCGAACACGCTCATCCAGCAGAACTTCGGCAGCGAGGAGAGCGGCAACTTCGTCGGCTACGCCAACCCGCGGGTGGACGAACTGATCGCCCTCGGCATCGCCTCCACCGACGAAGCCGCGCGCGCCGAAGCCTACCGCGAACTCCAGCAAATCCTCCTGGACGACCTGCCGTGGATCAGCCTCTTCGTCGCCAACCAGTTCGAGGCGATGAAGACCTACGTCAAGAACTACCAGCACATCCCCACCGGCTCGAACGTCTCCTTCCGGCAGGTGTATCTGGAGCAATAGGTATCGGGTGTCGGGGGTTGGGGGGGGGGGGGCGCGCCCCGCCCCCCCCCCCC
>JAFAEX010000286.1 GCA_023423795.1 Chloroflexota bacterium
CCGCCGACCTGGTGATCGCCGCGCGCGACCGCGCCCGCGAACCGGAACTGCCGGCAGAAACGGTGGAACACGCCCTCGCCGGCTCGCTGCCGGCCGCCGCGGCGCGGTACGACCTCGTCGTGCTGCCGCCGGCGGGCCCGGACCTGGCCGAGGCGACGGCGCTGGCGATCGAGTTCGCCCGCCACGAGCACCGGGTGCTCTGGCTGGAGCCGGGAGACGGTTCGGCCGTCTACGACGGCGCCCGCCCGCCCCGACTCGAGGTCTCGCGGCTCCCAACCGGCGCGGAAACGGACCCCGAGGCGCTGGTCGCCGCGCTGGCGGCGCTGCGCGACGAGCGCGGGATCGAAACCGCCGCGCTGTGGGCGGCGGATGCCCGCTGGCTACCGGCGGCCCGCGCGGCGCGGGACCGCTGGGGATGGCGCATGCTGGCGGCCGCGGCCACCGAGGGCGAATCCGCGCCGGACGTGACGCTGGGACCGGGCGGGGTGGACCTGGCCACGGAACCCTCGTGGCCCGCCCGCTGGGCGGCGCTGGACCGCGCGCTGCGCGCCGCCTGGCCGCGCGCCAGCGTGATCGTGGTCACCATCGACAACCTGGCCTTCAACAAACTCTGCATCGCCAGCCTGCTGGCCAACACCGACTACCCGAACCTCGAACTTATCTTCGTGGACAACGGCTCCACCGACGGCACGCCCGAACTGCTGTCGGATCTGGCGGGCCGGTTGCCGCAGGTGCGGGCGATCCTGAACCCGGACAACCGGGGGTTCGGCCCGGCCAACAACCAGGCGATGGCGGAGGCCACCGGCGAGGTCCTGGTGCTGCTCAACAACGACACGATGGTGCCGCGCGGCTGGCTGACGCGGCTCGGGCGCCGCCTCGAAGACCCGGCGATCGGGCTGCTCGGGCCGTCCACGAACCGCACCTGCAACGAGGCCCAGATCGACGTCGGCTACCAAACGCTGGCCGAATTCGAGGCGCTGGCCGCCGAGCGCGCCCGCCGCCACGAGGGCGAACTGCGCCCGATCCGGATGCTGGCGATGTTCTGCACCGCGTTCCGCCGCTCGGTCTACGAGCAGGTCGGCCCGCTCGACGAGCGGTACGCGGTCGGCATGTTCGAGGACGAGGACTACGCGATGCGGGTCAAGCAGGCCGGCTACGCGGTGGCCTGGGCGCCCGAGGTCTACATCCACCACGCCTACCACGCCTCGATCGGCAAACTGCTGCCGACCGGCGACTACATCCCGCTGTTCCGCGCCAACCAGACCCGGTTCGAACACAAGTGGGGCATCTGCTGGGAACGGCACCGCCCGCCGCCCGGGAGTTGACGGATCGGCCATGTTCGAGATCGAATCCATCATTCCCGCGCCAAGGCACCCGGCGATCCGCGGCTTCGCGGTGGACGGGCCGCGCCCCGGGCAGGAGATCGACGCCGACGCGCTGGAGATCGACGGCTGGATCGTCGGCGAGCAGGCACCGCTGCGCGCGATCGAGGCGCTTGTCGCCGGCGAACGGCGCAGCCGGGTGCCGGTCGAGCGCGAACGGCCGGACGTCGGGCAGGCGCTGGGCGACCTCGGCTGGGCCGCCGCCAGCGGCTTCCGCGGCTGGGTGCCGCTGGCGGGGCTGGAGCGCGGCGGCACGCTGACGCTGCGCGCCGAAACCGCCGCCGGCGACCCCGTCCCGCTCGCCGAGATCGTGCTGAGGGCGCTGGCGCGTGACGAGGACGACGCGGCCGATTGGGCGGGGCCGGATTTCGTCGTGATCGGGGCGCAGCGCTCCGGCAGCACCTCGCTCTACCGGTACCTGACCAGCCACCCGAACATCGCCTCGGCCCGGTTCAAGGAGATCAAGTATTTCTCCGCGTTCGCCGAGCGGCCGTGGGGCTGGTACCGCCGCCAGTTCCCCGACGCGTTGCCGCCCGGCACGATCACCGGGGAGGCGACGCCGTACTACCTGTTCCACCCCCACGCGCCGCGCCGCATCGCCGAGCGCTTGCCGCGCGCGCGCCTGCTGGCGGTGCTGCGGAACCCGGTCGATCGCGCCTACTCGCACTGGGCGCACGAAACGGCGCGCGGGGCGGAATGGCTGCCGTTCGCCGACGCGCTGGCGGCAGAACCGGATCGGCTGGCCGGCGAGCGCGAGCGCATGCTGGCCGACGAGCGCTACGCCAGCGCCGCGTACCAGAACCACTCCTACGCCGCGCGCGGCCGCTATGCCGAGCAACTCGACCACTGGCTGGGCCACATCGATCGCGAGCGGCTGCTGGTGCTGCGGGCCGAAGACCTCTACGCCGATCCGGCGGCGGCGGTGCGGATCGCCACCGATTTCCTCGGCGTGCCGCCCGCGCCGCTGCTGGATGCGCGGCAGCACAACGAGCGCGCCTACCCGCCGCTCGATCCGGCGCTGCGGCGGCGGCTCGCGGCCGAGTTCGCCCCGGCGAACCGCGACCTCGAAGACCTGCTGGGCCGCCGCTTCGGCTGGGACGACGACCGATGAGCCGCGGGGAGGTTTCGTGAGCATCCTGGAAATCCTGAACGTCACGGCCATCCCGGTGTCGTCCCGCACGATCGCCGGGTTCGGGCTGGACGCGCCGATCCTCGGGTCCCGCCACCGGGCCGAGGCGGTGGAGTTCAAGGGGTGGGTGATCGCCGCCCGCGACCGGATCGAGGCGGTCGAGGTGCGCGGCGACGGCGGGTACCTGCGCCGCATCCCGCTCGGGTTCTGGCGCGGCGACATCGCCGGGCTCTACCCCTACGCCGAAAACACGGAGCGTTGCGGCTTCCGGGCCAACCTGGACCTGCACGAACTCGGCCAACTGGTGCGGCTGACGATGGACGCCGTCTTCGCCGACGGCGAGCGCGTCCCGCTGGCAAACATCATGGCGCGGCGGCAGGGGCTGGCCGTGGACCCGGCGCCTCCGGCGCCGGAAGCCGATGTGCGCCCGCCGCTGCCGTCGGCCGGCGCGCCGCACGCGTCGGTGGTCATCCCGGTCCACAACCAGAGCGCGCTCACCCGCGGCTGCCTGGATGCGCTGCTGACGCCGGGCGCGACATCCGCCCCGTTCGAGGTCATCGTCGTCGATGACGCCTCCAGCGACGATACGCTGGATGTCCTGGCGGCCTACCGCGACCGGGTGCGTTCGATCCGGTTGTCGCCCAACGCGGGGTTCGGCGCGGCCTGCAACACCGGGGCGGCGATGGCGAAGGCGCCCTACGTGATCTTCCTCAACAACGACACCGTGCCGCAGGCCGGCTGGCTCGACGCGCTACTGGCCGACGCCGACGCCCATCCGGACGCGGCGGTCATCGGCTCCCGGCTGCTCTTTCCCGACGGCACGATCCAGCACGCCGGGGTGACGATCGGGGCGGACGGCTTTCCGCACCACTTGTACGCCGGGTTCCCGGGCGATCACCCGGCGGTCGTCACCTCCCGCCCGATGAAGATGGTGACGGCGGCCTGCATGCTGGTCCGTGCCGACGCGTTCCGCGCCGTCGGCGGGTTCGACCGCGGCTTCGTCAACGGCTGGGAAGATTCGGATCTCTGCCTCCGCCTCGGCGAGGCGGGCTACGGGGTCCGGTACTGCGCCGAATCGGTCGTCTACCACCTCGAATCGGCCTCGCGCGATCCGCACGCCGCCCGCGAACTGCGCAACCGTGGACGCTGGGCCGAACGGTGGCTGGGCCGTGCCCGCCCGGACTTCCTCGACTACTGGATCGGCGACGGGCTGCTGGCGCTGGAGCCGATCGGGCCGCTGTACCCGCAGCGCATCCGGTACGCGGCGGGGCTGGTCACCTGCGAGCCGATGCCGGAACCGCGGCAAACGCAGTACGCCGTCCCGGGCCGCGGCATCCCCCGCCTCGCGCGGCGGCGCACCGACACGGGCGGTCGCGGTCCGCTCCGCGGGCGCCGCGTGCGGAGCGCGCAGCCGGCTCCGGAGCCGGGCGGCGCATCGGCTTGACAATCGATCGCCGGGTCTGTCAGGGTTGGGCGGTTGCGCCCGCCGCCACGTCCGTACGCGCCCCTTCGCCGGTCCGCGACGTGCCCGGCGGCGCCGATCGCCCGGCCAGCGCCCGAGGGGGACGTTCGTAACATGCCCATCGTCGAGATCCAGTCGGTCCTGCAGGCCGCCCCGGAGCAGGACAAACTGCTCGCCTTCCACATCGACGCGCCGCGGCCCGGCGGCCGCGACGTTTACGACATCGAAGTGGCCGGGTGGGTGCTGGGGCGAACGGCCGAGGTCACCGGGATCGAGGTCCACGTCGAGGGCGCTGTCCTCAAGCGCGCCCCGATCGACCAGCAGCGGTCCGATGTCCGCAGCGCGTTCCCGGACCACCCGAACGCCGCCATCAGCGGGTTCCGCACCTGGGTGAGCGTGGTCGGCGTCGAGCCGGGCGCGCCGCTGCAACTGCGGGCCGTCCTCTCCGACGATACGCGGGTGCGGCTGGCGACGATCAAACTCACCCACCAGCCGGTGGCCTCCGGGTTCCAGCCGAACCTGCGGCCGCTGATGCTGACCACCATCGGCCGCGCCGGCACGACCTGGACGATGCGGCTGCTTTCGGAACACCCGGAGATCGTCGTCCACCGCTGGCATCCCTACGAACTGCGGACGGCGCGCTACTGGTGGCACATGTTCAAGGTGCTTTCCGAGCCGCGCGATCCCTACAATTCGGCGCAGGCCGACCGCTTCCAGACCAACCGAGACACCATCGGCAAGAACCCGTTCTACCCGGAGCCGATCGCGGTCACGCCGGGGCTGGGCGAATGGATGGGCCGCACGTATGTCGAGCGGCTGTGCCGTTTCTGCCAGCAGCAGGCCGAAGACACCTACGAATTGATCGCGAAGGCGCAGGGGCAGCCGAACGCGGTCTTCATGGCCGAAAAGCACCGCGCCGACTCGCTGCCCGGGCTGGTCTGGGAGTTGTATCCGCAGGCGAAGGAGATCTTCCTCGTCCGCGATTTCCGCGACGTGCTCTCCTCGATGCTGGCCTTCAACGTCAAGCAGGGGTTCCGCGCCTTCGGGCCGCCGCACATCGAGACCGACGAGGAGTTCGCGCGCTACCTGCGCAACACCACGATCCGGCAACTGTCGCGCTCGTGGCCGAAGCGGCAGGACCGCGCCCACCTGATCCGCTACGAGGACCTGATGCAGGACACCGAGGCGACCCTGCGCGGGATGCTCGGCTACCTCGGGCTCGACGCCTCCGACGCGATCGTGGACGGGATGATCGCCCGCGCCTCGGAGGAGAACGAGAACTCCCGCCGGCACCGCACCAGCGCCGGCACCGGGGCCTCGATCGCCCGCTGGAAGCAGTCGCTGTCCCCCTCCGTGCAGGCGGTCTGCAACGAGGTCTACGCCGACGTGCTGGAGCAGTTCGGCTACGCCGTCTAGCCCCGTCCACGCGGACGCCGCCATCGGGATGGTCCCATGAAGATCCTCATCGTCGCCCCACCGAAGACCGGCAATTCGTGGCTCAAGTGCCTGCTGGCCACCGCCTACGGGCTGGACTGGCTGACCGCCGAGACCGTGCCGGCCGGGACCGAGGTGGCCGATTTTCGGCGCTGGGTCGAATCCGGCGGCTTCCCCGAGAACGGCGTCTTCCACCACCACTACGACTGGTCGCCCGACCTGGTCGAGGTGGCGAAGACGCACGGCATCCACCTCGCGACGATCCTGCGCGACCCGTACGACATGTTCGTGTCCCGCTACTTCTTCACGCAGGCGCAGGCCGACAACCCGAACCGGCCGGACAAGGGCGCGTCCCACGACGCGATGATCGGCGAGCCGATCGACGGCCCGGCCTCGCTCGCCTACCTCGCCGACGGCTTCGCCGGGCAACTGCGCAAGGGCATCGAGTGGCTCCAAAGCGGCGACTCGGTGGTGGTCCGCTACGAGAACCTGCACGATGACCCGGTGGCCGAACTGACCCGCGCCACCGAGCAGATCGCGCCGCTGCCGCCCGAAAAGATCGAGGCCGCGATCGAGGCGTGCACCGCCGACGCGCTGCTCCAGCGGCGCAAGGGGTTGCGCCGCCGGATTCGCTCGGCCACGGTCGGCGACTGGCGGAACCATTTATCGGAGGCCCACCTCGCGGTCTTCCGCGAGCGCCACGCCGACGCCATCCGCGCCCTCGGGTACGAGGTCCACTAGATCGCGGGCGGGCCCGCCCGCCCATCGCACCTCGAGGAGAGTCCGTGCGCATCCTCGTCGCCGCACCGCCTAAGACCGGCAACATGTGGGTGAAGTGCCTGCTCGGCGCGATCTACGACCTGCGCTGGCTGAAGCCGAAGGAATCACCGCGGCAGGCGACCCTGCGCCACTTCCGGGCGTGGGTCGAGGCGGACGGCTTCCTCGATGGCACGATCTACCACCAGCACTACGATTACGACCCCGAAATCTGCGAGATCGCGGCGGGCATCCCGGCCCACCTCGTCACCCTCGTTCGCAATCCGTACGACGCCTTCGTCTCCACCTACTACACCTTGCAGCAGCACTACGAGGACAACAACCGCAAGAACCGGCGGATGGTCGCCCTGATGGGCAAGCCGCTGGACGACCCGTCGATCGTCGCGTTCCTGCGCGAGGGCGGGTACCGGAACAACCTGCTGAAGGCGCGGGACTGGATGGGCTGCGGCAAGGCGGTGGTGCTGCGCTACGAGCACCTGCACGCCGACCCGGTGGCCGAGTTGACTCGCGCCTGCGCGCAGATTGCCCCGGTCGAGCCGGGGAAGATCGAGGCCGCCGTCGAGTACTGCTCGGCCGAGAACATGCGCCAGCGCACCAAGGGGCTGGAAAAGCACGTCCGCGAGGCGCGCCCCGGCGACGCCCGGCAGAAACTCGGCCCGGCCCATTACGAGGCGTTCCGCGAGGCGTACGCCGACCTGATCGAAGAACTCGGCTACGAGGTCCGCTGAACGCGAACGGACGCGGGAGGGCACAGGTCCCTCCCCTACGAACGACGAACGGGGTGTCGTACCCATCACCCGGATTCCGTATCACCCCGTCATCCCGAGCCTGTCGGGGGATCTCGTGCCATGCGGATCGGCGCGGACGACGAGATCCCCCGACAGGCTCGGGATGACGGATTGTTTGTCGGCGCGCGATCAGCGTCCGGGTGCTTCGGCGCCGATGTTCTGGTCTTCCGCATCACCGGCGGCGAGGGCGATTGCGTCGGCGAAGGCCAGCGCGCGGCCCTGCGCCAGCAGCCGATCGCACGCCCGCGGGCCGAAGTGGGCGGCGACGTTGGCGCGGGTCTCCTCGGTGCGGGCCGCCCAGACGACGCCCCACGACCACCCGATCCGCTCGTAGTACGCCTCCACCGCGCCGGACAGGGTCGCCCCGATCCGCAGCAGCGCCGGATCGTCCCCGCGCGACGAGGCATCGGCGTACCCGTGTAGCGCCTGCACCATCGCGGTCGCAAACCCGTATTGGCGGCACAGCCGGATCATGCGCCGGTAGCAGGCGCGGGCGTCGGCGAACCGCCCCATGTCGGTGAGCGTGCGGCCGATCTGCCAAAGCGCGGGCGGCAAATCGAAACGGTCCCCGATCCGCTCCCGGCCAGCGGCGACCGCTTCGAGGATCGCGAGCCCCTCGTCGTGGCGCCCGGCCAGCGAGAGTTCGGCCCCGATCCGGAAACGCGGCATCCACGCGTACGGATGGCGAGCGGCTTCCAGCAGCGCGGCCGACGTTTCGAGCGACGGCGCCAGCGCGGCCGGGTCCGCCGCCGGAAGCAGGCTCTCGGCCAACAGCGCCAACCCCAGCGCCGCCGGGTCCTCGGCGCCCAGCGCCCGCAGGGCGGCGGTGCGGCGCAGCACGCTCGCCTCGTCGGCGAGTTGCACGTCGAGGTAGGCGGCGGAGTACACGACCAGCCGGCGGTCGGCCGGGTCCGGAATCGACGCCGCCCGGTCGGCCAGTGCGCCCAGCGTGCCGCGCAACGGCGAGAGCACCGCCGCGGCCTCCCACAAGCGAAACAGCGACGCGGCGACGGTCGCGCCAAACCCCGGTTCGCCGGCGGCGAGCGACCAGCGCACCGCCGCGAGGGCGTTGGCGCGGTCGGCGGCCTCGGCGGCGAGCGCACTCGCCAGGGACGACGTATTGGCGGCGTGCCCGGTCCGCGCGGCCCAGCGAGCGAACCACGCGGCGTGGGCGCGGTGGATGGCCGCGGCGTTCCACGCGCCGGCCAGCCGGTCGGCGGCCACCCAGCGGATGGGCTCCAGCATCGCGAAGCGCACGGTTTCCGCGACCTGATGGACGAGCCCGGCCCGGACCAGTTCGGGCAACCCGGCGGCGAGGTGCGCATCGCCGAGGTCGTCGAGCACCGCCGCCAGCGCCTCCGCGTCGAACCCGCCGGCGTAGACGCCAAGTACCACCAGCAATTGCCGGGCGGCCGGGGACAACCGGTCCACGCTCCATCCGATCGCCGTGCGCATCGTCCGCTGCCGGTCGGCCGGGGCCGGGTGGCGCTCCAGCAGCGAGAGGCCGGCGCGGTCCAGCAGCGCCGCGGTGGCGGCCGGGGAGAGCATTCCGGCCTGCGCCGCGACCAGTTCGATCGCCAGGGGCAGCCCGTCCAGCCGGGCGACGATCTCCGCCATGTCGGCCAGCGCGGGCGGCGGTTCGGTCATCCCGGCGTCGCGCGCGCGGGCGAGGTAGAGCGCAACGGCCGCGTTCTCGCGCAGGCAGGCATCCGATGGCCAGGCCCCAACCGGGTCGCGGGCCGGCGCGGCGAGCGGAGCCAACCCGACCACCCGCTCGCCGTGGATGCCCAGCGGCGCGCGGCTGGTGACGAGGATCGCGATGTCCGGCGCAGCGGCGGCCAACCGGGCGATCTCGCGGCCGGCGTTCGGCACGCGGTCGGCGTCGTCGAGCAGCAGCAGCGCGGGTTCGTGCTCCCGGAGCCAGCCGGCGATGGCCACCGCAAGGTCGGGATGCGCGGGCACGCCGAGCGCGGCGGCGACGGCCGGCATCACCGCCGCCGGGTCGTCGATGGCGCCGATGGCGACGGCATGGACCGCGACGCCGTGCTCGGCCGCGCGGGCGGCGGCGGCGAGCGCCAGCCGGCTCTTGCCGACGCCGCCCGGGCCGGTGACAGTGACGACC
>JAFAEX010000313.1 GCA_023423795.1 Chloroflexota bacterium
GGCCTGGTTTGCGCCGAGGGCGGAGAGCGGCTGCGCCCGGGCGATAGCCCGCGTGCGCGGCGCGGCGACCCCGCCGCCGGGGCGCCGCTCCTCGATCGTCTCGACCATCGTGTTCCAGGCGTTGCACCCGGGGCAGCGCCCGAGGTAGGCAGGGCTGCTCGCCCCGCATTGCTGGCACACCCAACTGGTTCGCGGTTTCGCCAATGCTCGCTCCCGTGGGCCGGTAGTGTCCGGCCCGTCAACGCGCGGAGGGATGGCCCATGCGGACCATCCCTCCGGTTCCGGCGTTCGTCGGCGCGGCCGCGCTAGTTGGACGCGGCCCCGGCGACCAGCGGTTCGGCTTCGGCCTCGGCCTCGGCCGGCGGCAGCGCGTCCAGCTTCAGCAGGTCGTCTTCGACGTCCACCTCGATGCGGGACCCCGCTGCGAACCGGCCGTTGAGGATGCCCTCGGCCAGCGGGTCCTCGATCAGGTTCTGGATGATGCGGCGCAGCGGTCGCGCGCCGTAGGTGTGGTCGTAGCCGCGCTCGCCGAGCAGGTCCTTGGCGGCCTCGGTCACCTCGAGGGTGACCTCCTGCTCCGAAAGCTGCTTCTGCACCCGCGCCAGTTCGAGGTCCACGATCTCGCGGATCTGGTCCCTGGTCAGGGAGTGGAAGACGATCGTGGCGTCGATGCGGTTCAGGAACTCCGGCCGGAAGGTCTGCTTGAGCTGGCCGGTGACCTTTTCGCGCATCCGGTCGTATTCGCGCATCTCGGCCTTGCTGGCGTCCTCCTTGAAGGCGAACCCCAGCGTCAGGTCCCGCGTGATCTGTTCCGCCCCAACGTTCGAGGTCATGATGATGATCGTGTTGCGGAAATCGACCTTGCGGCCCTTGGCGTCGGCGAGGTTCCCGTCCTCCATGATCTGGAGGAGCATGTTGAACGCCTCGGGGTGGGCCTTCTCGATTTCGTCGAGCAGGATCACCGAGTAGGACTTGCGGCGGACCGCTTCGGTGAGTTGGCCGCCCTCCTCGTAGCCGACGTAGCCCGGAGGCGCGCCGACCAGCCGGGAAACGGCGTGGCGCTCCATGAACTCGGACATGTCGATCTTGATGAGGTGGTCCTCCGAGCCGAACATGAACTCCGCCAGCGCCTTGGCGAGTTCGGTCTTCCCGACGCCGGTGGGGCCGAGGAAGATGAACGAGCCGATCGGCCGCTTCGGGTTCTTGATGCCGGCGCGGGCGCGGCGGACGGCCTTCGCCAGCGTGGTGATCGCCTCGTCCTGCCCGATGATGCGGTCGTGGAGGACCTCCTCCATCTTGAGCAGGCGCTCGGATTCCTCGCCGGCGATGCGGACCAGCGGGATGCCCGTCCACATCGAGACGACCTGGGCTACGTCCTCTTCGGTGACGTACAGCTCGTCGCCGGAGCGGGCGTCGCGCAGTTCCTGCTCCTGGTCGTCGATGCGGTCGCGCAGCTTGCGCTCGCGGTCGCGCAGTTCGGCGGCCAGTTCGAATTCCTGGGAATTGATCGCCGCTTCGAGTTCGCGCTGGAGGGAGTTCAGCCCGGCCATCGCCTCCTTGAGGGAGGTCGGCGCGGCGGAGCGGTACATGCGCACCCGGGACGACGCCTCGTCGATCAGGTCGATGGCCTTGTCCGGCATGAACCGGTCGGTGATGTAGCGGGCGGCCATGTTCGCCGCCGCCTTCAGGGCGTCGTCGCTGATGCGGAGCTTGTGGTGCTCCTCGTACAGCGCGCGGACGCCGGTCAGGATCTGGATGGTGTCGTCGATGCCCGGCTCGTCCACCTGCACCGGCTGGAAGCGGCGCTCCAGCGCGGCGTCGCGCTCGATGTACTTGCGGTACTCGTCGAGCGTGGTGGCGCCGATGGTCTGGAGTTCGCCGCGCGACAGGGCCGGCTTGAGGATGTTGGCGGCGTCCACCGCGCCCTCGGCCGCGCCGGCGCCGACGAGGGTGTGCAGCTCGTCGATGAAGAGGATCGAGCCGGTCTCCTTGACCTCGGCGACGATCTTCTTGAGCCGCTCCTCGAATTCGCCGCGGTACTTGGTGCCGGCGACCAGCGCGCCGATGTCCAGTGCGACGAGGCGCTTGTTCTGCAACTGCTCCGGCACGTCGCCGGAGACGATGCGCTGAGCCAGCCCCTCGACGATGGCGGTCTTGCCGACGCCGGGTTCGCCGATCAGGGCCGGGTTGTTCTTTGTGCGCCGCGAGAGGATCTGCATGACGCGGTCGATTTCCATCGACCGGCCGATGAGGGGCCCGAGCTTGTTGGTGCGGGCGGCCTCGGTGAGATCGACGCCGAGGGCGTCCATGTACGGGGTCTTCGTTTGCTGCTTCCCTTGGGAGTAGGTCGAACTCTGGGAGACGACCTGCATGACCTGGGCGCGCACCTTTTCGAGGTTGACGCCGAGGCTTTCGAGCACGCCGGCGGCGATGCCTTCGCCCTCGCGGACGAGGCCCAGCAGCAGGTGCTCGGTGCCGATGTAGTGGTGGTTCAGCCGTCGCGCCTCATCGACGGCGAGTTCGATGACCTTCTTGGCGCGGGGGGTGAGGCCGATTTCCCCCATGATCATGGTCTCGCCGCGGCCGATGATGAACTCGACCGCCGAGCGCACCTTGGGAAGCTGCACGCCCATGTTGGACAGCACCCGCGCGGCAACGCCATCGCCTTCGCGCACCAACCCCAGCAGGAGGTGCTCGGTGCCGATGTAGTTGTGGTTGAACCGCTGCGCTTCTTCCTGGGCGAGCTGGAGGACCTTCCTGGCACGCTCCGTAAACTTGTCGAACTTGTCTGCCATGTCGCTCTCCCGTCGCCCTTCGGGGCCGGTCGCGGGACCGTCCCCGTGTTCCACTCACTATGTTGTACGACAAAGCGGTGCGAGCGGTTGTGCCATTCGCGCGTGCCGTGCCGTCGTGCCGCTCCTTCCGTATCTCGAAAAGGGCAACATCGGCAGGCGCTCCACGCGCCTGCCGACGTCATTTTCACCCTCTATTGCAGGACGCGGGCCGCAACCGTTCTGGGCGGCCCATCCGGGGCTCAGGAAGCCGAGCCACCGTCGCCCGCGGTCCCGGCGTCCGCCGAGGTTTCCGCATCGTCGGACGTATCGTCCGAGGTGTCGTCTGACGTGTCGGCCGCCGCCACCGCGGCCTCGGCCTCGGCAGCCGCGGCAGCCTCCGCCTCTTCGAGGTCGGCGCCCGCCAGCGCGAAGGCCAGCTCCATCGCCGACATCCCCTGGTCGATATCGACCGGGATCTCCGGCGTGGCCGGCCGCTGCCGCTCGGGGCGGTCGCGGTCGCGGCGAACCGGCGGGGCCTTCGGCTCCACCCATTCGCGCTGGCGCGGCGCGGCGGCTTCGACCTGACCCGCGGCGGCCATGGCCACCGGGTCCTCGCGGCGGCGATCCTCTTCCGGTTCGGGGATTGCCGGCAGGCCGCCCGTCGCCAGCGCCTGTCCGAGTTCGATCCCTTCGCCTTCGAGGCGCTCGCGGATGGTTTCGATCAGGGCGTCACGCTCGGTGATCGCCTCGTCGCCGAAGGCGGCGATCAGGTCGGTCTCGGGGGTGTCGAGCGCCCGGCGCAGGCTGAGCCCCATCCGCCGCCGCTGCGGGTCGATGCGGATGATGCGCAGCAGCAGGTCCTGGCCCTCGGTCACCACCTGCTTCGGATGAGTGATCCGGTCGTCCACCAGTTCGGAGACGTGGATAAGGCCCTCGATGCCGTCCTCGATGCGCGCGAACGCGCCGAAGTTGGCGAGCTGGGTGACGGTGCCGCGAACGAGCTGGCCGACCTCGTACTTGGAGGCAACCCGGCTCCACGGCTCGGCCTGGGTGCGCTTGATCGACAGCGCGATCTTCTTCTCGGTGGCGTTGATGCCGAGGACCTGGACCTCGACCTCCTGGCCGACCTTGAGCACTTCGCTTGGGTGGCGAACGCGGCTCCAGGACAGCTCGGAGAGGTGGACCAGCCCGTCGGCGCCGCCGATATCGACGAAGGCGCCGAAGTCGCAGATGGAGGAGACCCGGCCCGTGCGGACCTCGCCCTCCTTCAGCTCCTCGATCAGCTTCTCCTTCATCACGTCGCGGCGTTCCTGGACGGCCTGCCGCTCGGAGAGGATCAGCCGGTTGCGATGGCGGTTGATCTCGATGACCTTCAGCGCCAGGGTGGTGCCGATCAGCTTGGCCATATCGGCCTGCTTGCTGGCCTCGTCCCCGCCGCGGATTTCGGTGACCTGCGAGGCGGGCACGAAGCCGCGGACCCCGTCCAGGTTCACCAGCAGGCCACCCTTGTTGTAGTTTGTGACCTCGGCCTCGATGACCTCGTTGGCCTCGTAGATTTCCTGAAGGCGCCGCCAGCTCTTTTCCTGGCGGGCGCGGTCGATGGAGACGACCGCGTGGCCTTCCTGGTTCTCCGGCTGGACGACGAAGACGAGGATGTGGTCGCCGATGGCGAGCGCATCCTTCTCCTCGGCCGTCATGCTGGAGTATTCCTTGGCCGGCACCACCCCTTCCGACTTCGACCCAATGTCCACAAGCAGTTCGTCGCGATCGACGTGCATGATGATGCCGTCCATCACGTCGCCGTACTTGAGGCTCTTGTAGTCGTGGCTGGGGTCGCTGAGGAACTGCTCCATGAGCGACGCAGCATCCAGCTCGCCCTCATCGGACGCAGCATCCAGCCCGCCCTCGTCGGTGGGAGCCACCGCGGCGACTGGATCGGACTGCGAGGGGGCCGCCTCCTCAGCGACGCCCGTGGCAACCTCAGCGTCCGTGGTTACGTTCGTCTGCTCGCTCACGTCGGTACCGTCCATACACCTTCCTGCGGCGAAGAAGCCGGGGCCCTGCAAGGCGGCACGCTCCCCCGGTGGGAGCATCGCCGAACCAGCATGCGGCCGGGGCAGTATACCGAAGGCGCAAAAAACGGTGCAACCGTGCCGCACCCGCCCGTTCAGGCAGGAGCGCCCGCTTCGGCGAATTCGCGGGCAACGGCGGCGCAGGCGGCGACCGCGTCCCGCATCTCCGGCTCCTCGACCCAGCCCATGTGCCCGAGCCGGATCATCGCATCGGCGTACGGCCCCTGCCCGCCCTGCGCCTCGACCCGGTGCTCTTCGCGCAGCCGTGTCAGGAACTGCTTGGCGGTTATCGCGTCCGGCGGCAGGAACCCGGTCACGGTGTCCGAGGCATGGGCCGGGTCGCCGAAGACGCGCAGGCCGGCATCGCGCAGGCCGGAGCGGGTCAGGTCGCCGAGCCGGTGGTGGCGCGCCCAGACGTTCTCCATGCCCTCGGCGTCCATCATTTCGAGGGCGGCGTGGAAAGCGTAGATCATCGTCAGCGGCGGCGTGGTCGGGGTCATCCCCTCGTCGGCGGCCTTGCGGGCGGCCTCGAGGTCCCAGAAAAAGCGCGGGTAACCGGAGCGGGCGGCGGCGTCCCACGCGCGCGGGCCGACCGCGGCGATCATCAGCCCCGGCGGGGTCATCCACGCCTTCTGCGAACCGGAAAGCAGGAAGTCGATGCCCCAGGCATCGAACTCCAGCGGCAGCGCCCCGGCGCCGCTGACGCCATCCACGATCGCCAGCGCGCCGTGGTCGCGCACGACGGCGGCCAGTTCCCGCAGCGGGTTGGTGACGCCGGTCGAGGTTTCGTTGTGGGTGATGAAGACGGCGCGGACCTCCGGGTTGGCCTCCAGCGCCGCCTTCAGCGCCGCCGAGGTGATGACCTCGCCCCACGGGACGTCGAGCCGCCGCACGTCCAGCCCGAAAGCCGCACCGACCTTGGCGAAGCGCTCGCCGAACGCGCCGCAGACCGTTGCCAGCACCGGGTCGCCCGGGGCCAGCAGATTGACGATGGCGGCTTCCCACCCGGCCGAGCCGCTGCCCGGCCAGGTCAGCACCGGGGATTCCGTCCGGTGGGCCAGCCGCGCCAGCCGCAGCGTCTCCTTGTAGAGCGCCTTGAAGGCCGGCCCGCGGTGGGGAATCATCGGCCGCTGCATGGCGGCCAGCACCTGCGGCGGCAGCGGCGTCGGCCCCGGCAGCCGGAAGTTCAACTCGTCGTCCATCGTCCCGTCCTCGTGCCGCCCCGGCGAATCGTGCCGAAAGGGTACAACCGAGCGGCCGCAACGCCACACCGGAATTCCGGACTCACCGTGATACACTCGCCGCCGCTGCATGCGGAGTTGCGACGGGGAGGGTTCGGCGTCGATCCCGATCTGGCCGCGCCCTTGGCCGCGACCGGCCGCCGCGGGACCTCGACCGCCGATGGACGTGACCCTTTCACCGCGCGCCCGAACGACCGTCGCCTGGCTGCTGGCCGTGGCGGCGATCCTGTTGCTGTTCCGGGCCGCCCACGCGCTCGCGCCGTTCATCTGGGCGGTCATCACCGCCTACATCCTGCACCCGCTGGTGGCGATGCTCCACCGGCGGACGCGGCTGCCGCGGGCGCTGATCACCGTCTGGGTCTACCTCGTCATCGCCCTCCTGTTCACGTACCTGGCGATGACGCTCGCGCCGCAACTCGGGGCGCAGGTGGACGAGATCCGCCGGCAGACGATCCCGAACATGGTGGACGACGTCGAAGGGTGGTTCCTTCACCAGCGCGAGATCGACGGCCCGTTTTCCGGCGTCGATCCGGCCTTCGTCCGCGAGCGGCTCGACCTGCTCGACCAGCAGGCGGCCGAGGTGCTGTCGGCCGAGGCGCTGCCGCTGCTGCTGGAGACGTTTTCGTTCGCGATCGAGGTGTTCATCTACCTGTTCGCGTCGTTCTACATGATCGTCCACGGCGACCGCTTCGTCCGCACCTTCCGCAACTTCCTCAGCCGCCGATACCACCGCGAGGCGGACGGCCTGTTGCTCGAAATCAACGCGACGCTCGGCGCGTACCTGCGCGGGCAGGTGGTCCTGCTGGTCATCATGGCCAGCGTGTCCTACATCGCGCTGCGCATCCTCGACGTGGACTACGCGCTCTCGGTCGCCATCGCCACGGGCTTCCTCGAACTCATCCCGCTGATCGGTCCGTGGACGGCCGGGACGATCGCGGTGACGATCGCCTTCTTCCAGCCGACCGCGCCGTTCGGGTGGTCGAACCTGACGCTGGCGATCGTGGTCGGGGTGGTCTATTTCGCCCTGCGGCAACTAGAAGACGTCTTCGTCATCCCCAACGTCATCGGGCGTTTCGTCCACCTGCCGCCGCTGCTGGTGATCTTCGTGCTGGTGGTCGGCACGACCATCGGCGGGCCGCTCGGCCTGATCCTGGCCGTGCCGGTGGCCGCGGTGCTCAAGATCCTCACCAGTTACTTCTACCGGAAACTGATGGCGCGGGAGACGCGGATCGTCAAGGTGGTCCCGTCCCGTGCCGCGCTCGCCGAGGTCGAGGACCGGCTGCCGTCGCTGACGAACGCCACGGTGGTGCTGCTGATCGAACCGGGCGTGCTGGAGTGGTCCGACCTGCCGCTGGTGCAGCGGGTAGCGGGAGCGGCCGTCGAAGCGGCGGCCGCGCTGGAAGTCGTCACGCCGGACGGCGTCGCCGGGGCGTTGGCGACGGCGGCGGGCATCCCGACGACCACGATTCCGGCAACGGCAACGCCGACGGCGAGCGCGATCACGCCGCAGGTCGCGCCCAGCCGCGATGCCGGGCAGCCGGTGGCGGCTACGACGTGATGCGGTCGAGGTCGCTGGCGGCCTTGAACACCACCAGTTCCGGCGCGATCCCGTGTTCGTCCACCCGCAGCAGGCCGACCGAGTAGTCCGGCCACCAGCGTTTGTCGGTGGGCGAACCGGGGTTGAACACGAGGGTGTCTCCCACCATCTCCATGCGCGGCACGTGGCTGTGGCCGTAGACCACGCAATCCGCCGAACCGGCGAGCGCATCCGCCGTCCGGTTCGCGGTCGGCCCGGCGTCGCCGTGCACGAGGATCAGGCTCCGATTGCCGATCCGGAGGTCGATCCGCGCCGGCAGGGCCGCCCGCGTTTCGGGCAGGTCGCTGTTGCCGCGCACGGCGAGCACCGGCGCGACGGTTTTCAACTGGTCGAGGACGGAGAGGGCGTTGAGGTCCCCGGCGTGGAGGATCAGGCCGACGCCGAGCCGGGCGAACATGGGGGGCACTTCCGGCGGCAGTTTGCGCGCGCCGCGCTCGTTGACGTGGGTATCGGAGAGCACGCCGACCAGCAGGGGCGCGGCGAACGTGTGGATCGAGCCGGAGTCCGGCGCGGCGTCAGGCATCGGTTCCCCGCCCCTCGCCGCCGGCCGGGCCTTCGTCGAGCAGGGTGTAAACCGCGCCGCCAGCGGCCATCGCCAGCAGCGCGCCGACGAGCGAGCCGGCGAACGTCACCCGCATGCCGGGCGCGGCCATCCCGGACAGCGAATAGACGAGTAGGGCCACGACCAGCCCGGCGACGGCGTAGGTTCCGCACCCCGCCAGCGCAGGCGCGCGGTGCAGCACCGCCGCAATTGCGAACAACGCGAGGCCGAGCAGCAGCGCGAACGCCGCGGCGGCGGGCACGTTGGCGAACCGCAGCAAGCGCTCCTCGGAAATGGTCGCGACCGCCAGCGCCGACACGGCGGCGGCGATGGCGTAGGCGGCGAAGCGGATGCCCCAGCCGACCCGAGGCGCCCCGCTCATGCCGGGCGCTCCGTTTGGGCGGCGAGGACGGTCAGGCCGTCGATGTGGTGGATGTCGGCGGAGTCGGTGGACTCGTCCGGCGCGCGACCGGCGACGATGGCGCCGAACGCCGCGGCGAGGCGAGGCAGCACCTCTGGCGGGATCGGGCGCTCGCCGTGGGAGGCGTAGACCGCGTCGATGTCCGGGGCGAGGGCGGCCAGGCGTCCCATCGTGGCGCGATAGGCTGCGAGGTCGCTGCCCGGCATGTGGGCGTAGATGCGGCCGGCGTAGACCACATCGGTCGAAAAGAGCAGGCGGTTGGCGCGGTCGAGCAGCGCCAGCAGGCCGCCTTCGTGACCGGGAGCGTGGATGACCTCCAGCACCCGGCCGCCGAGATCGATGCGGTCTCCGTCCTGCACGAAACCGCTCGGTTCGGCCCCGGGGATCGTGGCCGTGTCGAGGTCGAAGCCGGCCGGAAGCGGACCCAGCAGGTGCTCCGGCGTGTAGAACCGGCGGAGCCGCTCGTTCGGGGTGCCGGCGCGCAGCCGATCCGCTTCCAACGGGTGGACGAGGACGGGGCAGTCGCCGGCGAAGCGCCAGGCATCGCCGACGTGGTCGAAGTGGGCGTGCGAGACCAGCAGCGTCACCGGCAGGGAGGTGATGCCTTCGACGACCGCGCGGAGGTCGGCGACGCCCATGCCGGCATCGATCAGCAGGGCGCGATCCGAGCCGACGATCAGGAAGGACGCCACCTGCTCGTCGTGCAGCGGCTCTTCGATGACGAACACGCCCGGTTTAGGTTCGCCGATCCGGAACCAGTCCTGCACCAACCCGTCGCCGGTCACTGCCCGCCCTCCGCCCGAACGTGCTTCCCCGCTCCGGAGTATAGGGGCGCACCCGCCGGGAACTCTTGTCGAGCCTCGCCCATGCTATCCTTTGGTGAGTTGGTTTCGTGCTTGCCCCGCCCGTGGCGCGTCCGCCGCGGGCCGCTCCGAGGATGTCATGGACACTCCGGCCAGCCTGGGCTGCCCGGTCGCCCGCACGGCCGAGATCATCGGCAACAAGTGGACGCCGCTCATCGTGCGCGACCTCGCGCGCGGTTGCCGCCGCTTCAGCGAACTCGAACGGTCGTTGCACGGCATCAGCCCGAAGACGCTGTCCGAGCGGCTCAAGCGGCTGGAAGAGGCGGGCGTCATCGACCGTTGCTGCTACGCCGAGGTGCCGCCCCGCGTCGAGTATTCGCTGACCGCCAAGGGGCACGACCTGCTGCCGGTCATCGAGAGCATGCGCGCCTTCGGCGTCGCCTGGCTCAGCGAGGACACCTGCGCCGCCGAGGACGAGTCGCTGGCCACCCCGGTGGCGGCCTACGCCTGATCACGAGCGAAATCCGGGCCTGGCGGGTTCCCTTTGTTAGAATCGCGGAGAAATCCGGTCGATTCGACGCGAGGGGAGCACCACGGCGTGATGGTCGCGCAAACGGAACCGGGCACGGATGCGGGCGCGGCGCCTGCGGTGGGCGTGCGGCAGAAGCGGGTATTCTCCGGCATCCAGCCGTCCGGCTCGTTCCACATCGGCAACTACCTGGGCGCCATCCGCAACTGGGTGAACCAGCAGGCCGACTACGACAACGTGTTCTGCATCGTCGATCTGCACGCGCTGTCGCTGCCGACGACCCGCGACTCGCTGCGGGCAAACACCCTGCACCTCGCCAACGTGCTGCTGGCCGCCGGGCTGGACCCGCGCCAGTCGATCATCTTCATCCAGTCCGACGTGCGCGAGCACGCCGAACTGTGCTGGCTGCTCAACTCGGTCACGCAGTTCGGCGAATTGCGGCGGATGACCCAGTTCAAGGACAAGGCGGGCGGCAAGGAAGAGAACGTCTCGGCCGCGCTGTTCGACTACCCGGTGCTCCAGGTCGCCGACATCATCCTGTACGACACCGACCTGGTGCCGGTCGGCGAGGACCAGAAGCAGCACATCGAACTCACCCGCGACGTAGCGGCCCGGTTCAACCAGCGCTACGGCGAGACGTTCGTCATCCCGCAGCCTGACATCAAACCGGACGGGGCGCGGGTGATGTCATTGGACAACCCGGCGAAAAAGATGAGCAAGAGCGATCCGTCGCCGAACGCGACGATTGCCCTGACCGACGCGCCGGACGCGATTCGCAAGAAGATCCGCCGCGCGGTGACCGACAGCGGCTCCGAGGTGTCCGGCGGCCCGGACAAGCCGGCGCTCACCAATCTGCTGGGCATCTACGCCTCGTTCACCGGGGAGCCGGTCGCCGCGATCGAGGAGCGCTACGTCGGCAAGGGGTACGGCGCGTTCAAGGGCGACCTCGCCGAGGTGGTCGTTGAGGCGCTGGCGCCGCTCCAGTCGCGGCTGGCCGACCTGGAAGCGGACCCTTCGATCGCCCGCGACATCCTCACCGGCGGGGCGGACCGGGCCCGCGAGCGCGCCGCCGCCAAGATGGCGGTCGTGCGCGATCGGATGGGCCTGGGGCTCGGCTAACCAGCGCCTGTTTGCGTGGCGCCGCCGGACGGATTCGGCGGCCCCGCAATCCCGTGTACTCCTGCCCGGTTCAGGCAGGGAAAGGACGCCCGTGGAACCCACTGCCGCTCCGGCCGCCGCTCCGGACCTCGACCTCGACGCCGCGCTCGCGTTCGCGGAGGATGCCGCCCGGCAGGGTGGCGCGATCCTCCGCGAACGGTTCGGGCGTCCGCACGACATCCGCTTCAAGGGCATCATCGACCTCGTCACCGAGGCGGACAAGGCCTCGGAGGCGCTCGTCGCCGGGCTGGTGCGCGAGCGCTGGCCGGAGCACGACCTCCTCGGCGAAGAGGGCGCGCGCAGCGATTCGGCCAGCCCGGTCCGCTGGGTGATCGACCCGCTCGACGGCACGACCAACTTCGCGCACAACCTGCCGACGTTCGCCGTCTCCATTGGGCTGGAGCACGCCGGCGCGCCGCTGCTCGGGGCCGTCTACGACCCGATGCGCGACGAGATGTACGCGGCCGTGCGCGGGCGGGGCGCGACGCTCAACGGCGAGCCGATCCGCGTGTCCGGCTCGGACGTGCTGCTGACCTCGTTGCTGGCGACCGGCTTCTCCTACGACATGGAAACCCGGGGCCGGCAGGCCCACCTCTGGGCAACGTTCCTGACCCGCGCCCAGGCGATCCGCCAAACGGGATCGGCCGCGCTCAACCTGTGCTACGTCGCCGCCGGCCGCCTCGATGGGTACTGGGAGCGCGGCATCGCCCCGTGGGACGTGGCTGCCGGCGCGGTCATCCTGCTCGAAGCCGGCGGCACGGTCACCGACTTCGCGGGGGAGCCCTTCCGCTCGGACAACCAGGTCGTCCTGGCCTCGAACGGGCTGCTCCACCAGCAGTTGATGGACATCATCCGCGAGTACGGCGAATTCGCGCCGGTGGTTCCCGGCGAAGCCGGCGGCTGACACCATGTATGATCCGGCGACCGGAACCACGACCGGCCCGGATGCTGCGCGGCACGGCTGCCGCGCGCGGCAACGGAGGCGGCCATGAAACTGATCGTCGCGATCGTCCAGGACGAGGACACCGGCGCCCTCACCGAGGCGCTGATCTCCGCCGGCCACCGGTTCACCAAGGTGAGCACGACGGGATCGTTCCTGCGGACCGGCAACACCAGTCTGCTCATTGGCGTGGAGGACCAGGCGGTGCCGGCCGTGATGGGCATCCTGCGCCGCACCTGCCGCCGCCGGACCCAAGTCGCGGTCCCCTACTCGCCCGCGCTCGAACCGGGGTTGCTCTACATGCCGGAGAACTTCGAGGTCGAGGTGGGAGGGGCCGTCGTCTTCGTCATCAACGTCGCACGCTTCGAACGGCTTTAGTCGCGAATTACTCACGCTGTGTCGTCGCGGCACGTCGCACTTTGCACGTGGCACGTAGCACCAGCAAATCGTTGGAGGATCCTCGCCCGTGAGCACCGCGTCCTGGACCGACCGCATCGACCGCGACGCCATCGTGGAGATGGCCAGCCGCCTGATCGCCATCCCCAGCCCGAGCGGCGAAGAGCGCGCGGTCATGGAGTGGGTCGAGGGCTGGTGCACCGAGCGCAACCTGCGTTTCGAGGTCGTCGCCCGCGATCCCGACCGGCCGAACGTGGTCATCACCGTCGGCGACCCGTCCTCGGGGCCGGTGCTGGCGATGAACGGACATCTCGACACCGTGCCCGTCTCCGACCCCGCGGCGTGGAAGAGCGGTCCCTTCGAACCGACCCTTTCGGAGGACGGCAAGAAACTCTTCGGGCGCGGCGCGTCGGACATGAAGAGTTCCACCGGGGTGATGATCTACCTGATGGAGGTGTTCCGGGACGCGAACCTCGACGGCGCGCTGCAGGCCCACGTCGTATGCGACGAGGAAACCAGCGCGCAGTGGGGCACGATTCATCTGCTGGACGAGGTGAAGGCCGGGCGGCTGCCGCGCCCCGATTACTGCCTGATCGGCGAGAAGAGCGACCTCAAGGTGCGCAACGCGGAGCGCGGCATCGTCGCCTTCGACGTGACCGTCTTCGGGCGCGCCAGCCACACGGCGGCGGCGCGGGCGACCGGCATCAACGCCATCGCCAAGGCGGCCAAGGCGGTGCTGGCGCTGGAGCACGACCTCGACAAGTTCCACCCGGCGGTCGGCAAGCCGGTGATCTCGATCAACACGATCTCGGCGGGGGTCGCGCACAACGTGGTGCCCGGCGAGTGCCGCTTCTCGATCGACCGGCGGCTGATCCCGGGCGAGACGGTGGAGAGCGCGCTGGCCGAGATCCGGGGCCACCTCGACGCCGTCGCCGCCGAGGACCCGGACTTCCGCTACGAGATCGCCACCGACCCGATGGGCGACGCGATCCCGGCCAACATCACCCCCGAGGACTCGCCGCTGGTGCAGGCGGTGCAGCAGAGCACCCGCGAGGTGACGGGGCGGGAGCCGGAGTATTTCGTCGCCTGGGCGGGCGCGACCGACGGCCGGTTCTACCGCCAGATGGGGATCGACACGGTTGGGTACGGCCCCGGTGGCGAGAACGCGCACGGCGCGAACGAGGCCGTGTGGGTGGATGACCTCGTGACCGAGGCGAAGGTGTACGCCGCCACGATTGCGCGGCTGCTGAACGCGCGGTAGGGCTTCGCGCGCAGGCGCGCCTGGTCTGGCCGTTCCTGCGCGACGAACAGGAGCGACCGGCAAGAGACCGGCATGGGCACGACGGTACGGGGCGGGCGAAGACGGCGATGCCCGCCGTCCGTCCCACCGTTTGATCCCGCCGAAGCGATCGCCGTCGGCGTGGGAACGCAGCACGAGACGAGGTGGATATCCTGCACGCTGGCGCGTTCGAGATCGTCATGCACTCGTAGAGCACCGCTGCTCTTTGAGGTGGACGCCATCGTAGATTCGTCAGGAACGTCGGCGGCTGTGGGTCCCCTGCTCGCGACCAAGCTCTACGTTCCCCGGCAACATCCCGGGCTGCTCCCGCGTCCGAGGTTGATCGAGCGCCTGAACCGGGGCGCGCAGCGCAAGCTGACGCTCGTCTCCGCTCCGGCAGGCTCCGGCAAATCGACGCTGGTTGCCGAATGGGTGGTGGCCAGCGGTCGCGCCGCGGCGTGGGTATCGCTCGACCCGGGCGACAACGACCCGGCGCTGTTCTGGACCTACGTCGTCACCGCACTCCGGACGGTACGTCCGGACGTGGGGGAGCGAGCGCTCGCGTGGCTGGGCTCGGCTCGGCCGCCGGCAATCGAGTGGGTCCTGACGAGCCTGATCAACGAGATCGGCGCGAAGAATCAGCACGTCGCGGTCATCCTCGACGATTACCACGTCATCGACGCCGAACCGATCCACCGCGCCGTCGCCTTCCTGCTCGAGCATTTGGCGCCGCAACTTCACCTGGTGATTGCCACCCGGTCGGATCCGCCCGTGCCTCTGGCCCGCCTCAGGGCACGCGGCGAGTTGACCGAGGTCCGGGCGCTTGACCTGCGCTTCACCCGTGAGGAAGCGGCCGCCTTCCTCAACGAGTCAAAGGGGCTTGGTCTTTCGGCGGCCGATGTCGCGATCCTGGAGGCGCGCACCGAGGGCTGGATCGTGGGCCTCCAGCTGGCCGCGCTCTCGATGCAGGGGCGGGAGGAGCTTCCGGGCTTCATACGGGCCTTCGCTGGCGACGACCGGTACGTCGTCGATTACCTGGTCGATGAAGTGCTGCGGCGTCAGCCCGACCGTGTCCGAACGTTCCTGCTGCAGACCTCGGTCCTCGACAGGCTCAGCGCCCCGCTGTGCGATGCGCTCACCGGCCAGGACGATGGCCGGGTAATGCTGGAAGCCCTGGAGCGCAACAACCTGTTCGTCGTGCCGCTGGACGAAAAGCGCCAGTGGTTTCGCTACCACCACCTCTTCTCCGACGTGCTTCGTGCCCGCGTGCTGGCGGAGCAGCCGCACCAGCTCCCCGTCCTGCATCGGCGGGCCAGCGCATGGTACGAGCGCAACGGCCTACCCTCGGACGCGATCCGCCATGCGCTGGCCGCCGAGGACCACGGGCGGGCGGCGGACCTGCTCGAGCGGGCAGGACGGGCCATGTTCACGAGCAGACAGGATGCGTTCCTCTACTGGCTGAAAGCTCTGCCGGTCGAGGTGATCCGCGCCAGACCGGTGCTCGGCGTGTACTACGCCATCGCCCTCCTCGCCGGTGACCTGGAGGCCGCCGAGGCGCGCCTGCGGGACGCCGAAGGCCTGCTCCACAGGGCAAGTGAGCGGCTGGACGCCGCGGCGGTCGAGATGGTCGTCGTCGATGACGAGGGCTTCCGGTCGCTGCCGGGGAGTATGGCTATCGTCCGTGCCTACCTCGCCGGGGCTCGCGGCAACGTGCCCGAGACCGTGCACTACGCCCGGCGGGCGTTGGGCCTCTTGCCCGAAGGTGACGCCTTGTGGCGTGGCGCCGCCGGCGCGCTTCTGGGGCTTGCCCAGTGGACCAGCGGAGACCTGGACGAGGCCTACCAAGCCTTTGCCGAGGGGCTGACCAGTCTTCGAATGACCGGCGACGTCACCCACGAGATCACCAACGCGTACGTCCTGGCGAACATCCGGGCGGCGCAAGGTCGTCTCCGCGAGGCCACACGGATCTATGAGCGGGCATTGGCCGTGGCCGCTGGTCTGGGCGGCTCCGCGCCGCCACCCGTGGCGGACCTGTACGTGGGGCTCAGCGAGCTGTGCCACGAGCGCAACGATCTCGATGCCGCCTCACGCTGCCTGCGGCGCGCCACGGAGCTTGGCGAGCACGGTGGGCTGCCGGAGAACCGGTACCGCTGGTACGTCGGCATGGCGCGGATCGCGGAGGCGCAGGGAGACCTTGACCGCGCGCTCGATCTGCTCGACGAGGCGCAGCAGCGGTATGTGAGAAGCCCGGATCCCGAGGTGCGTCCCGTTGCCGCGGTGAAAGCGCGGGTGTGGATCCGGCAGGGAAGACTTACCGAGGCGCTGGGCTGGGCCCACGGGCGAGGCCTGTCTGCCGACGACGAGCTCAGCTACCTGCGCGAGTTCGAGCACATCACGCTCGCGCGGCTGCTCCTCGCCCGCCACCGGAGCGATCGGGGTGAACGCACCGGCCGAGCAATCGGCGTACTGCTCAATCGACTCGAGCAGGCAGCGGGACGAGGCAGGAGGCCGGGGAGCCTGATCGAGGTCCTGGTGCTGCATGCACTCACGCATCAGGCACAGGGCGACGTCATCCGTGCCCGCGTTCCCCTGGAGCGCGCCCTGACCCTGGCCGAACCGGAAGGCTACGTCCGGACCTTCGTGGACGAAGGAGAGGCGATGCGGGCGCTGCTCGGTCACGCCACCGCCGATGGTCCCGGCGGCGCGTACGCCCGGCAACTGCTGTCCACGTTCGGGGAACCCGATAGGGTCCCGTCTACCTCGCTCCAGACTGGCTCAGCCGAACTTGCCGAGCCGCTCACGCGTCGAGAGATCGAGGTCCTGCGTCTCATCGCGGCGGGCCTCCGGAACCAGGAGATCGCCGATCAGCTGTGCCTCAGCGTCTCCACGGTCAAGCGGCACATCGCGAACGCGTACGGCAAGCTGGGCGTCGGTCACCGCACGGAGGCACTCCTGCGGGCGAACGAGCTGAACCTGCTGTAATGAACCTCACCGCGGTCGCGTTCTCCCCCCAGCGGGTGGGCATACCACCGGTCTCCCACGCCGTGCCCGGCGCCAGTGTCCGCTCGGTTTTCCCAAACTACACCCCCTGATTGCACCTTTCGGGTGATCTCTAGCGACGCCCACGGTTCGTAGAGTGTGAGTGCGCCAATGACAGACGGGGGGGTCGCGGACGTGCCACGACGGGCATCCATGACGTGTGTGTGAAGCGGCGCCTCGAGGACCACTGGTCGGAGTAGCTCGGAGGTTTGGCCGTGCAGCGTCGAGAAGACGGCACGACCGTGCCGATGGGACCGGCCGGTTGAACGGGCGGCGCCGCATGGCGTGATCGATCGCATCCGAAACCTCAGCGTCCCCCTGCTGTCGGTGAGGCGACCAGCCCAGGACATCAACGAAGAAGAAAACGATGCACGCGAGGAGACATGCCACAAGGGATCTGGGCGACATCAAGAACCAAGGAGAGGATCGCCCAATGATGATGCGAAGAAGGACATTTGTCGCCATGGCTGCCGCTACCGGGACCGCCTTCGTCACACCGGCGCGGGGCCTGGCCCAAGCGGACGCGAGTGCCGCGACGCCCACGACGGAAACGACCTCGCAAACTGGATACGCCCCAATCAACGGGCTGCAGATGTACTACGAGATCCACGGGAGCGGTGAGCCGCTGGTCCTGCTCCTTGGCGCCTTTGGCGCGATCGACCTGTGGGGGCCGATCCTGACCACCCTGGCCGAGAACCATCAGGTCATCGCCGTCGAGCAGCAGGGTCACGGCCACACCGCCGATATCGACCGCCCCTTCAGCTACGAGCAGATGGCCGACGACGTTGCGGCGTTGATGAAGCATCTCGCAATCGCCCAAGCCGATATCGTTGGCTACAGCGTGGGCGCCGACACCGCGCTGCAGGTGGCGATTCGACACCCTGAGCGGGTTCGCAAGCTGGTGCCCATCTCCGGCAAATATCGCTATGACGGCGAGTATCCGGAGCTCCTCGCGGTGATCCAGCAGTTGACCCCTGACTTCTTTGCCGGGACGCCGTGGGAGGACGCGTACCTGCGCCACGCGCCGAACCCGGAGGACTTCCCGCTGCTGGCCGAGAAGATCAAAGCGTTCTTTGGCAAGGAGTATGCCTGGCCCGAAGAGGACATCCGGTCGATCGCGGCGCCGACGCTCCTGATCATCGGCGATTCCGACGCCGTCCGCCCCGAGCACGAGATGCAGCTCTTCCGCCTCCTCGGAGGCGGCGTGGACGGCGATAGTGCTGGTCTCCCCAGATCCCAGCTTGCCATCCTCCCCGGCACCACGCACGGCTCGATCGTCTTCGAAGGCGCCGATTTGCTGCTGGCGATCATTCCGCCGTTTCTCGCCGCGCCGATGCCCGATGCGGTGTGACTCCATCACTGACTTCAGAGAATTAGCTCAGGACGGTCTCTGCGAAAGACCCTGGGAAGAGAGGCCCGGATGTCGGTGAGGCGACCGGCCCAAGAAATCAACGAAGGAGGAGACGATGCACGCAAGCAGCACGACCACCACGGAACTGGAAGACGTCAAGGTACCCGTGAAGCTGAAGCTCGCCGGACTGTGGGCGAGTTTCATGTTCCTGTACGTGTACGTGGATGTGATCGGCTTCTACAAACCAGGGGTCATCGACAGCATCCGTGCGGGATTCATGTGGGAGTTCGAGGTCACGCAAACGCTGATGGTGGCGATGCTGGCGCTGGTGACGATCCCGGGCCTGATGGTCTTCCTCTCCCTGGCGTTGCCGGCTCGGGCGAATCGCCTGACGAACATCCTGGTTGCCGCGCTGTACATCCCCGTTTCGGTATTCAACGTGATCGGCGAAGCGTGGGTCTTCTATTACTGGTCCGCCGTCATCGTCGAGGTGGTTCTGCTGTCGCTGGCTATCCGGTACGCCTGGACGTGGCCCGCGGCTGAAACGCGCCCCGGAAGCGTTCCGATCGCGTCGGCGGCACAGCCTGTCGGTGAAACGGTCCTGCGCAGGCAACGGGTAGAGATGCCATCGTCGTAGTGCGACCGGAGACAGGGCGCGGCTTGCGGTTTCTCGGTTCACCGATGACCTCGGATTTGCCCCGACTCGAGCCACGTTCGCCGTCTGGTAGCGCCATGGTCCGCCGTGGCCGGTGCCCTTTTTCGTTCGCTACCGCCCATGTTGAGGCGAGCGCTCCCGTTTTCCTCGCACAGCGTTGGTAGCGGACGAGGGAGGGCACCGGTCCCTCCCCTACGTTGAATTCGGCGCGATCATCCCGACCTGACCACCCGGTCAGTTCGCGTTTAGGCGAGGCTCAGGTCCGGGCGCGGGTTGCGGCGGTCCCAAGCGTCGGCGGCTTCGCCGAGGGCGGCGAAGCGGACACCGTCGTGTTCGCGCACGAAGGCGACAAAGCGCTCCAGCATCAGCATCCGGTGGCCGCGGCCGATGACCTGCGGGTGCATGGTCAGGTTGAAGACGCCGCCGGGCACGTCGCGGTGCATGAAGGCGAACTCCTCGCGCCACACTTCCTCGACTTTCGAGGCGGCGGAGAGACCGGGATTGCGCAGGTTGCCGCGCAAGGAGACGTATTCGAAGTGCGGGAAATCGTCCAGCACCCAGGAGACGGGCATCTCGACAAGGCCGGTCTCCTCGCCGAACAGGTACGGGCCGTCCTGCTGCACCGTGTCGCCGATCCGGCAGCGGTAGGGCGTAAAGTCGTCGCCCATCAGCGAACTGTCGTAGCGGAACCCGTGGGCCAGCAGCAGTTCGACCGTGTGCGGGCTGGTGTCCCACGACGGCGAGCGGTAGCCGACCGGGCGGACGGAGGCGACCGCATCCAGCGCCTCCAGCCCGCGCAGCAGGACCTCCTCTTCCCGGTGACGCGTTTCCAGCGCCACCGGGTTTTCGTGGAGGTAGCCGTGGTGGCCGATCTCGTGACCGGCGGCGACGATGTCGCGCACGGCGTCCGGGTACGTTTCGGCCGTGTGGCCGGTCACGAAGAACGTGGCCCGGATGCCCTCGCGGTCGAGCAGGCGCAGGATGCGGCGCACGCCGACCACGCCGAACTCGCCGCGGGAGATCATGCTCGGGGAGGTCGCGCCGAACGGCCCGATCCAGAGCGAGATCGCGTCGAAGTCGAACGTCAGGCAGACGGTGGCCCCTGGCGGCGCGTCGGTCATCCTTCCCTCCCCTTGCGTTATCGCTCGGCGCGGTGGACGACCTCGCCATCGACGACGGTCAGCAGCACCGGCAGGCCGGGGATCGCGTCCCCGCCGCATTCGACGACATCTTCGGCGAAGGCGGTGAAGTCGGCCCGGAACCCCGGCGCGATCCGTCCGGCGACGTCCGACTTGCCGATGGTGGCCGCCGCGCCGGTGGTGTAGCCCTCCAGCACCTGCAGCGGGGTCAGGGCTTCCTCCGGGCCGACCAGTTCCTGGTCCGGCTGGCCGCCGAGGCGGCGCAACTGCGCCCAGGCCATGCCGATGCGCGGGTCCTCGGTCGCCACCATCCAGTCGGAGCCGAGCGCGAGCGTCGCGCCGCTTTCGAGCAGGGAACGGGTGCGCATCGCCTTCTTGGCCCGCTCCGGCCCGACGCGCTCCGACCAGTTCGGGTGGAACCACTGCATGTGCAGCGGCTGCTGCGAGGCGACGACGTTCTCGGCGGCGAAGCGGGGCAGGTCGGCGTCGTCCACCAGTTCGATGTGCTCGATGCGGTGCATGACGCCCGGCGCGGCCCCGGCCGCCTTGTAGGCGTCCAGCGCGCAGCGGACGCCGCCGTCGCCGACGGCGTGGGTGATGCACTGAAACCCGGCGCCGGCGAAACGGGCGACCGCTTCCGCGTAGTAGGCCGGGTCCGGCCAGAACGGCAGGGTGCCGTCGCCGTGGGTGTCGGGTTCGAGCAGCCAGCCGGTGCCGGTGTCGATCACGCCGTCGATGAAGAACTTGGCCGAGGTGGCCTGCCAGCGGCGGCCCTTCTTGCCCTGCTGGGCCAGCAGCGGCTCCCAGTCGGCGCGGTCCATGTCCGGGCTGACGAGCATCGGCTGGACGACGCGGCAGGTGAGGTCGCCGTTTTCCTCCATCCGCCCTAGCAGGTCGAGGTCGGCCGGGCCGCCGTCCATCGCGTGAAGGGCAGTCAGGCCGAGCCGGTTGAAGCGGCGGAACGTTTCGGCGTAGAGGGCGTACCGCTCATCCTCGGTCAGTTCCGGCATGGCGTCCCGCACGAGCGAGATGGCGGCCCACTCCTGCAATTCGCCGGTCGGCTTGCCATCGGCGTCGCAAACGATGAAGGACGCCTCCTCGAACTGGCGCGGGCCGTCGATGCCGGCGAGTTCCAGCGCCTTCGGGCTGGCGATGGCGGTGTGCCCGTCCATGATGCCGATGTAGGCGGGCTGCCCGCCGGCCGCCTCCGCGAAGAGGTCGCCGCGCAGGCCGGTGTCCTTCCACGGCTCGTAGGTGCACCCCCAACCGCGCACCCACGCATCCGGGCCGACGCGCTCCCGCTCGGCGGCCATCGCGGCACGCACGTCGTCGAGGGTGCGGGCCTGGGTCAGGTCCGCGCCCAGGGTGCGGATCGCGCCCATGAAGGGGTGGATGTGGCTGTCGGTGAGGCCGGGCACGACGTGCAGGCCCGCGCCGTCGATGACCTCGGCGCGCGGGCCGACCTGCGCGCGGACCTCGGCGTCGTCGCCCACGGCGACCACGACGCCGTCGCGCGCGGCGACGGCGCTGGCGAACGGACGGGACGGATCGAGCGTGCGGATGCGAGCGCCGACGATGACCACTTCGGAAGCGACGGACACGAAACCACCCTCCAGCCAACGGATTGCAGAGACCGCAGCGCGGCCTGCCGAGACGCGCGCCCACCAACCGGCGACCTCCGTTACGGAACGGGCCGCCGCCGGCTCGGGGACGCGGACATGCGCGGCGATGATAGCCGGGCCGGCCAGCGGCCGCAGGCGCTGGCGCGAGGAGGCCCGCCGCAATCCGGGACCAATCGGTAAATAACGGCGTTTCGCTTCATTTTCGGTGGCTGAACAGAGCATCCATCCCGCGCGTGGAGATGTACGTACACGTAGCTTTCCAAAGTGCGGGAAACGGGGCACAATACCGTGCGATCGCGTCCCCGACCGGGCGAAACGAACCGGGCGACTTGCACGTACAGGAAGGGGACGCGCACTCGGCCCGCGGGCGCCGGCAACGGCGGAAAGCGGCCGAACGAGGGGAAGGGAGTTTCGACGATGGAACAGCGTCACGACGGCCAGATGCCGTTGGTCAGGCGTCTGGTGGTTGCCGCCGCGGTGTTCGGGCTGGTGGCCTCCGGGCCGGCCATGGTCGCCGCGCAGGACGGCGGCGGGACGGCGACCGAGGCCGAGGCCGCGCAGGAGCCGCAGACGGCGGAAGATTTCGTGGCCGGTGAACTCGGCGGCGGGGAAGTGGCCGCAGAGCCCGCGCCGGAAGCCGCGCCGGCGGAAGCCGAAGCCGCGCAGGACGCGCCGGCCGAGGACGATGCCCCGGTGGAGGAATCGGCTCCGGCCGAAGAGATCGCGCCGGTCGAGGAGTCTGCCCCCGCGGAGGATTCGGCCCCGGCGGGTGAGGCCGCCGAGTCCACCGACGCCGCGCCGGCCGAAGAGACCGCGGCACCGGCCGAACAGACCGAGGTGGTCGCCGCCGAGGCGGAGGACACCGTCCCGGCCGACGATTCCGCCTCGCAGGACGTGGCGGCGGACGGCACCACGACCGACGCGCAGGCGACGGGCGATTCCGGCAGCCAACTCATCTCCTACGACGCCGCGGCCCCGGCCGGCGGCGGCACGCAGGAGGCGCAGGCTGCCCCGGCGGCTGCGCCCGCGGACGACACCGCGACCGAATCCGCGTCCACCCAGGCGGCCCCGGCCAGCGGCGGCAACAACGGGAACACCGGCAACCGGCGCGGCAACGGCGGCGGCGGGCGCGGCGGCAACGCGAGCGGCACCCAGGCGGTCATCGACAACCTGCTCGCCGACACGCTGAGCGGCGGCTCCGGCGTCGCGGTCGATGGCGGCGACGTCAGCAACGGCACCACGATCAACGGCAATGCGGGCGGCGGCACGGCGGTCGGCGATGCCGGCGGCGGCGGCAACAACGTCGGGGTCGCGATCGGCGGCGACGACGGCCGGCGCGGGGACGGCGGGCGCGACCGCAAGCGGCCGAACCTGCTCGACCTCGCGCGCGGGCGCGGCAACAACGGCATCGGCCGCGGCGGCATCGGGATCGGTGAGGCGGCCATCGCCTCGGTCGGCAACGGCGGGTTGGCGAACGCCAACGCCAACGGCGGCACGATCATGATGGGTCCGGTCATCTCCGGCGGGAACCGGGGCAACACGATCATCGTCGGCGGCGGCGGGGACGGCAGTGGTGGCGGCGGCGGCAACGCTTCCTGCATCGACGGGCCGGTCTACATCGACGGCGGCAACGTCGATAACAGCACGACGATCAACCTGGACGCCTCGGGCGGCACGGCGATCGCCGACGCTTCGGGCGGCAGCAACAACGTCGGGCTGGCCGGCGGCGGCGACGGCGGCGGCATCTCCTCCGTCGGCAACGGCGGCGACGCCCGCGCCAACGCCAACGGCGGCACGATCATGATGGGCCCGGTCATCTCCGGGAACAACCAAGGCAACACCATCACCGTCGAGGGCGGCCCCTGCAACGTGGCCCCGGCGCCGGCTCCGGCCCCGTCGAAGCCCTCCAAGCCGTCCACGGTGAACCCGGGCAAGCCGGGCAAGGTGGCCACCGTCAAGCCGGGCAAGGCCGGCAAGGCGCCGAAGGTCAAGGCCGTGCCGAGCACCGGCGCGGGCGTGGTCGAGGCGGCGACGGCCGGCAGCAGCCTGCTGAACCTGCTGCCGCTGCTCGGCGGCACGGTTCTCGGCGGGCTGGGCATCCGGCGGATGCGCCGGGACTAACCGCCCGACAACCTGTTTGGATCTTGGCGGGGAGGGCCCCGGCCCAACCGCCGCGGCCCCCCCCCG
>JAFAEX010000007.1 GCA_023423795.1 Chloroflexota bacterium
CCCGGAACCGCGTACGTACGCGGGAGGGCGCCGGGCCCTCCCCTACGAACGACGAACGGATTCCCGCGCCAATCAACCGGATTTCGTATTACGCCGGCTCCGCGGCCGCCCCGGAAGCGATCATCCCGGCGATCTCCTCCTCCGAGAAGCCGGCCTCGGCGAGGATCTCCCGCGTCTGCTCGCCAAGCAGCGGCGCCGGGCGGCGGGCGGAGACGGCTTCCCCGTCGAAGTGGTACGGGCCGCCGGTCGCCTTCATCGGGCCGGCCGCCGGGTGCTCGATCTCCAGCAGCAGCGATTGCGACAGCACCTGCGGGTCTTCCAGCACGTCGCCCAGCGTCTGGATCGGGCCGCTCGGGACGGAGGCCTCGTCCAGCCGGCGCAGCAGTTCGGCGCGGGTGAGGGTGTCGAGCGTCGGTTGCAGCGTGGCGTACAAGTCGGGTTTGTTGGTGACGCGGCCGGCGTTGGTGCGGAAGGTCTCGTGGTCCTTGAGTTCCGGGCGGCCGATCGCGTCGCAGAAGCGCAGCCACATCGCGTCGTTGCCGACCGAGACGTTCACGTGGCCGTCGGCGCAGGCGAACGTGTCGTAGGGCGCGATGTTGGGGTGGCCGTTGCCGAGCATCGGCGGGTTGTTGCCGGTGTGGAAGTAGTTGGCGGCCTGGTAGGTCAGCAGCGCCACCTGGCCGCCGAGCATCGAGGTGTCGATGCGGCAGCCCTCGCCCGTCTTCTCGCGGCGCAGCAGGGCGGAGGCGATGGCGTAGGCGGCGAACATGCCCGCGCCGATGTCGGCGATGGGCACCCCGAGACGGGTCGGCAGCCCGCCGGGGTGGCCGGTGATCGACATCATGCCGCTCATGCCCTGCACGATCAGGTCGTAGGCGACGCGGTCGTGGTCCGGCCCCATCTGCCCGAAGCCGGAGATGCTGGCGTACACCAGCCGGGGAACGCGCTCGCGCACGGCCACGTCGCCGAACCCGAGCCGGGCCAGCGTGCCGGGCGAGAAGTTCTCCACCAGCACGTCGGCGCCGTCCAGCAGTTTCCAGAGTGCGGCCTTGCCGCCGTCGCTCTTGAGGTCGAGGGCGACCGAGCGCTTGTTGCGGTTGACGGACATGAAGTAGGTGGACTCGCCGGCGACGAATGGCGGGCCCCAGAGGCGGGTGTCGTCGCCGCGGCCGGGCATCTCGACCTTGACCACGTCGGCCCCGAGGTCGCCGAGCATCATGGTGCAGTAGGGGCCGGTCATCACCCGCGTCAGGTCGATGACGCGGATGCCCGTCAGCGGCAGCGCAGCGGGGATCGTCTCGGTCCTGGACTCGGTTTCGGCGTTCTGCTCGGGCGCGGGCATGACGGGGCGGCTCCCTCGGGGCGTGCGCGGATCGGCTGGCCTTGGCCGGCGATTGTAGCAGCGGCGAGTCGGCCAACCGTTCCACGTATCGCTCTACGAGCAACACGGTTTCAGGCCGTTGGATCCACCAGCCTGCGTTCGGGCGATGCAATCTTGACATCGAGCGCGATGTGGCGTGTTTCTTTCAAAAGAGCCACGCGCCGATTGTACCGGTCGATCAAATCCCTGATGCCCTTGATCCTTTGATCATGGTCGAAATCAGCGGCGAAATCGATGTGCATGCCGATGAGGTCTTCGGCAGCGATACAGACGACATCTTCAGTCGCCGCCTCGCGCTCCACAAGTGTTCGGGCACAGCTTACTTCCGACCCCGGAACCACGTAGTAGACAAGGTATCCATCCCAATACCTGATGCCAAGATCGGCGACACGGCGTGGATCTGCCTCGCTATCGATTGAAATACATGCGTCTCCGATCAATAGGGAGAATTCGTCGTCAGTTGCTGCACTTGGAATGCCAGGGTTGAACACCGAAATGCCGCCAACGACAGATTCCAACATGGCCTCCGTCAAGAAGCGAATCATCATCCTTCGGCTTCGTTCATCCGGTGCGGTGGCGAAGATGGAACCGATGATCGCGCTCGAAGCCAACGATGCGTCGAGGGCAATCGGCTTTTTCGACGAGCGCATGAGCATGTCCGCCCGCGTTGCGAGGAACCCTTGTGCAGTGGTCACGACATCATTGCGTGCCCCTGGATCGAGGTCACTAATGCCCTCTATGCGGTTGATTCGCGCCGCTAGGTCGAGGGCGACTTCGAGCGTGCCCTTCGTCGTTCTGCCGCCCGCGGATGCGAACGTCGCGCGGATGCCAAACCGCTCCAGGATGCGCTGGATGAATCGTCCGCTTGTCCGAATCTCGCGCTTGTCGGTGACGAAGCTGTGCTCGGCAAGTGGAAACTGGGAGCGCAGATATTCGAGCACCGCCAGCCCAGCGCAGATAACGAATCGTCCCCGCTCATCCCCAGCGGCCGTCAGGTAGTTACCGTGCCAGGACTGGACAGTGCGCAGCAGATCTTCGCGGGCCGTCCGGGTACGTTCCGCTCGCTGGGCCGCTTGCTGAAAGCCCTGCCCGCCTCGTGACGCTTCTCTTGCCGTCCCCATCTTGCTGTCCTCATGATGACCTCGACCGCCGAGACATCATGGCGCCGCTGCCCTCCAACGTCAAACGTTTACGCGCTTCGAAAACCCATTGACTCGCGTATTACGTCGTGATACAAACGTAACTCGCCCAAGTTGGGAGTGGTTGTCAGGAGGAGATCCATGACTGACGGAACAAGCCCGTTTTCGCCGCTTCGCTCGCACAGCACATTGCAGGAGGCCCGAGACGCCGCTGCCGACGATGCGGCATCTACCGGTGGCAGGACCTTTCCCTGCGTCGTGTTCAAGCAGGGAAACCGCTTGATGATCTCGACCGCCATCCCCATGACGGCCCTGCGCAACCACATTCGGCACGACTGGGTAGGCATGGATGAAGGCAAGGGCGTCCGCGAGGCGACCAACCGTCCGCTGATTCCCGAACACGTCAGGAATATCGAGGCGTACCTTCTTCAGAACTCCGACGTTTACATCATGCCGCCGGTAACGCTCAACGTCCGGGAAGAGCCGCAGCTTTACGTCCACAACACGAACAGCCCAACGAGGCTCGGATACTTGGTCATCGATCCCGACACGAAGTACTTCGTGACCGATGGTCAGCATCGAATTGCGGCAATTGCCGGGCACAACGCGGGGCGCAAACCGGCACCCGGCGTCCTCGGTCAGGAAGAGTCGTTCGAGAAGGACGGGATTGCGGTCCAGATCGTGTACGAGCCCGACCTGGCATACGTGCATCAGGATTTCGCCGACGCCGCCCAGACGAAGGCGATTCCGGCCAGCCTCCTCGCCAGCTACAACATGCGGGAACCGATCAACCGAGTCCTGGCCGGCATCGTCGATGGCTCTTTCCTGAAAGGCCGGGTGGACGAGAGCGCTAAGACGCTTCCCAAGCTCAGCAACAAACTGTTCCTGCTCAACCAGGTCAGGGGCTTCGTCAAAGAGCTTCTGGTCAAAGACTACGCCAAAGCGGAACAAGCCCTGCTCAACGAGGCCCGCGCGCTGATCGGCGAGACTTCGCAGCAAAACGAGTTCATCGCCAACGCTCGCCAACTGCTCGGGGTCCTCGCCGACAACATGACGCCCTGGAAGGAAATCGCCCACGGCGGGGACGAGTGGCTGGGAAAGAACAGCGTCGCCGATTACCGCGAGCAGTACGTCAACATGACGGCAACTGGCCTTGCCATCATCGGCCGGGTTGGGTACACGGTCATCAAGAAGACCAACGATCCTGTCGAACGTGAGGCCTACTATCGGCGTCTCGCAACGGAGATCGATTGGCGTCGTTCTGCCGAAATCTGGCAGAACGGAATCATCCAGAATAACAAGATCATGACGCAGCGAGGGCCGGTCCGGGAATCCGCGAGCAAGGTCCTGGCGGCGCTCGGTCTGGACGACGAGCAGTAATCGAACAGCGATGGGCCGAGGACAAGCTTACTGCTCGTCCTCGGCGTCCTCCTCGGCCTCGATCCCGGACGGTGCCAACTCCGGGCCAAGCACCCGGTCGAGCGCCTGCTGCGCGGTCCGGCGGCCGTCCGCGGTGAGGGCGAACCGCTTCTGGCCGCAGGGAACCACATCCCCCGAGATCTTCAGGGTGCGGTACAGGGGTTTGTGAATATTCGATCCGTCGGGAAACTCGGGATAGCCGCGCAGGGCGAACGTCTCGGGGAAGAGCCGCCACGCTTCGACGACGATGTCCTCGTATTCGAGCGGGTCGAGCCGGCCCAATCCCGCGCGGAACATCGCGATCAGGATCTTCTCGCCGTTCGTCAGGTCTGCCCCGGCAACCAGCCGCCGCGTCATCCACGCTCCCTTCCGGTATACCCCAGTGCCGGCAGGGTAACGTAATGACGTCATACGCGCGACCAGTTCGTGTGGCCCCGTTACGTGGAGGGGAATGAGTCCAGCCTACACCGCCCGCCCGAGGAACGCCGCCAGCCGGTCGGCCGCGCTGGCGTCATCCGGGGCGGGTTGCTCCGGGGCGAAGGCGGTCATCGTGGAGCGGTCGAAGGCGGACATGGCCTGCCGGGTCATCGCGAGGGCGGCCTCGTTCAGTTCGGGCGCGAAGTCGGTCGGTTGGCCGGTCGCCTTCGCCACGTCCCAGCCGTGGACGAGCAGGTCCACCAGCCCGAACCCGGCCGCCACTGCCGCCGGCATCTCGCCGGACGGCAGCGGCAGCGTCCGCTCCAGCGCGCCCGGTTCGCGCAGGACAGCCAGCAGCCGCGCGTTGGAGGCCGCGAACGCCGCGGCAAGGCCCGCGTCGGGCACGGAAGCGACCGGTTCCGCAGGCGACGCCCCGCCACCGGACACGGCGGCGAGGAACCCGTCCGTGTTGCGGACCAGGTGCTCCACCACCCCGCGCACGTCCCACTCCGTGCACGGGCTCGGCAGCGCCCACTGATCGGGCCGCACCGCCGCGACGATCGGCTCCACCGCGTCCGCTGCCGCCGCCATCGAGGTCACGAGATCGGGCTGCTCGGTCATCGGGTGCATCTCCCGGTTTGGTCGGCAAGTCGGCGGGTCGGCGGGTGGGCCAGCCGGGTTTGGCCGCGCACCCCCGGCTTTGCCCCCCCCCC
>JAFAEX010000113.1 GCA_023423795.1 Chloroflexota bacterium
CCGTGACAGCGGCCGACCCGGCGTGGGACGAGCGGCCAGCGGCGTTCGCGGCGGCGTGGGACCGCGCCCGCGCCCGCGCGTGGGTGCGCGAACGCGCCACCGGCGACGGCGGCGACGAAACCGCCGCGCTGGACGCCGTGCGCGACGGCATCCAGCGCACCCTCGGCGAACTGGCGGCCGAGCGGGCGTGGCGCTCCTGCCTGAACGGGATGGGCGAACGCGAGCGGCGGGCGCTGTCGTCGTGGCAGAAGACGATGGCGAAACTGCGCGGCGGCCACAGCAAGTACGCCGCGCAGTACCGGGCGCAGGCCCGCGAGCACCTGGAGGTCTGCCGCCGCGCGATCCCGGCCTGGGTGATGCCGCTCTACCGGGTGGCCGAAACGCTGCGCCCGGAGCCGGGGCTGTTCGACGTCGCCATCATCGACGAGGCCAGCCAGTCCGGCCCGGAGGCGCTGTTCCTCAACTACATCGCCAAGCGCATCGTCGTCGTCGGCGACGACAAGCAGATCAGCCCGGACAACGTCGGCCTCAACCGCGAAAACGTCTTCGCCCTGCGCGACCGGCACCTGCGCGGCATCCCGCAGGCCGATTCGCTCGGCATGGACCACTCGTACTTCGACGTCTCCGACATCCGGTTCGGCGGCCGGATCACCCTGCGCGAGCACTTCCGCTGCATGCCGGAGATCATCCGGTTCTCCAACGAGCAGTTCTACGACGGCCGGCTGGCGCCGCTGCGCCAGTACGGGTTCGACCGGCTGCCGCCCCTGCGCGCCGTCCACGTCCCGGACGGCTACGAGCGCGGCGACGAGAACCCGCCGGAAGCCGAGGCGATCGTCGAGAGAATCCTCGAATGCTGCGCCGACCCGGCCTACGCCGGGCTGACGATGGGGGTCATCAGCCTGCGCGGGCCGCGGCAGGCGCAGAAGATCGAATCGCTGCTGCTGGCGGCGATGGACGAAGGGCGGATCGACCCGAAGGAGATCGAGGAGCGGCGCATCGTCTGCGGCGACGCCTACGCCTTCCAGGGCGACGACCGCGACGTGATCTTCCTGAGCATGGTGACGGCCCTGCGCGACCGGAAGATCGCCGCCCGCACCGACGCGGCGACCCAGCGGCGCTTCAACGTCGCCGCCAGCCGCGCCCGCGACCAGATGTGGCTCTTCCACTCCGTCAGCCCGGCCGACCTCGGGCCGAGCGACCTGCGCGGCGCCCTGCTGCGCGCTTTCGTCGAACCGGCCGCTGCCCCGGATGAGGACGAAGCGGCCAACGACCTGTTCGAGAGCGACTTCGAGCGTGAAGTCTGCCGCCGCATCCGGGCGCGCGGGTACCGCGTCACCCCGCAGGTGCGCGTCGGCCCCTACCGGATCGATTTGGTGGTGGAGGGCGCTGGCGCGCGGCTGGCCGTCGAGTGCGACGGCGACCACTGGCACGGCCCCGAGCACTTCGACCGCGACCAGGCCCGGCAGCGGGTGCTGGAGCGCAGCGGCTGGACCTTCTGGCGCGTGCGCGGCGGCGCCTTCTACCTCGACCCCGAGGAGGCGCTGGGCAGCCTCTGGCCGCTGCTTGACCGGCTAGGGATCATGCCGGGGACGGCCGTATCCGCTCTAGGCGACGACGGCTCGGCGAGCGGACCGACACTCTTGAGGGCAACGGGGGACGTGGCATTGCCCGACGCGAGCGTTCGCGTCCCTGAGCCGGGCGCCGCGGCTACCCCGACGCCCGATGGCGCACAAGCGGCGTCGATGCGGATCGCGACCGGGAAAACGGACGCGAGACCGGCGGAACCAGCCGATCGTATGGCAGTCGAGATTCCGGCGCATGCGACGGTCGCGGAGTCCCCCGGCTCGGCCGCTGCCGAGACGCACGACCTGTCACCGATGGGCCGCGTTGAAGCCGCGGAACCGGGCGACAACGGTCAACTGCCCCTCTTGCCGGAGTCCCAGCTGCCGGACGATGGGCAGGACGCCGGATCGAACACGAGCCCGGCCAACGGACGGCCGCCGACGGCCCTGCCGACCTATCAAGCATGGCCCTCGCGCTCGGTTGCCGACCCGATTCGCGACCGTGACCGGGCCGCGATGGACCTGCTCGACATCATCGCAACCGAAGGGCCGATGGTCGTGCGGCGTGCCTTCCGGTTGTACGCGCGAGCGCTTCGTCGCACCGATTTCGGCGCCGAACTGAAATCATCCCTCAATAGCATCATCTTCCTCGCCCGCAGCACCGGCCGCCTTCGAGTGGAGGACGAACTGGGCAAGGGCGGGCAGATCGACGCCGTGGTGCGCGTGCCGGCCGCGCCGCCGGTGCTGCCACGCCTTGCCGGGCCGCGGGCGTGGGACGAAATCCCGCCGTCGGAGATCGTGGCCGCCTGCCGACTCGCCGGAATCGATCCGGCCCGGTTCGCCGCCGGGGATCTCGATGCGGCGATGCACGTGCTTCCCCTGTTCGGGCGCACCCTCGGAGACGGGACGGACCCGTCCCCACTGGTCGAAAACGTCGCAGCACATTTGCGAGCGATCGGAGAGGCGTAACGCAGCCAACTGCTCCCAAATGGGCGGCATGAACGTACTGCCCACCGGTCGCGGCAATCCTGCTACCATGCGCCGGTCGCCCAACCCGGGTTTGCGACGCGACCGCGTGCCGCTTTACGAGCGAGGGAGGAGCCTTCGTATGTCGTTCACCCACGCGCCCCTGTCCCGGCGCACCGTGCTCAAGGCCGCCGCGTTCGCGCCGGTGGCCGTCGCCGTCGGGATGCCCGCCGGCCGCGCCGCCGCCCAGTCCGAGCTGGTGGTCACGATGGTGACCGACACCGCCGGCCTCGGCGACCAGAACTTCAACGACCTGGCGGCCAAGGGGCTGGAGCAGGCCAAGAGCGAACTCGGCGTCACCACCAACATCATCGAGAGCCGCGACGCCGCCGCCTACATCCCGAACCTCACCCAGTCCGCCGAGCAGTCGGACCTGACGGTGGGCGTCGGCTTCCTGCTGACCGAGGCGATCACCGAGGTCGCCAACCAGTACCCGGACGACCAGTTCCTGCTGATCGACGCGGTATCCGACGCGCCGAACGTCGAGTCGGTCGTCTTCAAGGAGCAGGAAGCCGCCTTCCTCGCCGGGGTCGCCGCCGCGCTGACCAGCCAGAGCAAGAAGCTCGGCGTCGTCGGCGGCATCAAGATCCCGCCGGTGGTGCGCTACGCGGTCGGCTTCGAGGCCGGCGCGAAGTCGGCCGTGCCCGAGGTCGAGGTCATCGTCTCCTACGCCGACACCTTCGACGACCCGGCGCTGGGCAAGGAGCTGACGCTGGCCCAGTTCAACCAGGACGCCGACGTGGCCTTCCCGGTCGCCGGCAAGACGGGCATCGGCTCGTTCGACGCCGCCAAGGAGAAGGGCGAAGGCTTCTGGGTGATCGCCGCCGACGCCGACCAGAGCCAGCTCGGGGCCGAGTTCCAGCTCGCGGTCGCCGCCAAGGGCGTCGATACCGCCGTCTTCAGCGCGGCCCAGCAACTGGTGGACGGCGCGTTCGAGGGCGGCATCCGCGAACTCGGGCTGGCTGAGAACGGCGTGGACCTGCTCAACCCCGGCGGCCACGTGACCGAGGAGATCATGGCCACGGTGGACGCCTACAAGGCCGCCATCGTCGCCGGCGCCCTCGTCGTCCCCGCCGACGAGGAGCAGCTCGCCTCCTTCTCGCCCGTTCCGTCCGACGGCCTGCCGATCGCCGCGGCGACGCCGGCGGCGTAGCCGTGGTGCTGGGTGCTGGGTGCCGGGTGCGCGTGGGTGAGGCGGCAGCAGGATGCCTGCGCCACCGTAACCCGATGATGCCCGGTCTCAGCACCCGGCACCCAGCACCCAGCACCACGCCATGACCGACCAAACGCGACCGGCCGTGCCGGCGGCGATCGAGATGCGGGGGATCGTCAAGCGGTTCCCCGGGGTGGTCGCCAACGACGGCATCACCTTCGTCGTGCGGCGCGGGGAGATCCACGCGCTGCTCGGCGAGAACGGCGCCGGCAAATCCACGCTGATGAACATCCTCTTCGGGTTGTACCACCCCGACGAGGGCGAGATCTTCGTGGACGGCAAACCGGCCCGCTTCCACGGCCCGCGCGACGCGGTCAACGCCGGGCTGGGCATGGTGCACCAGCACTTCATGCTCATCCCCCGCTTCACCGTCACCGAAAACGTCATCATGGGCTCCGAAGGCCCGAACGTGGTGCTGGACCGCAAGGAGGCCGCCCGCCGGGTCGGGGAGATCGCCGAGCGCTACGGCCTGCGCGTCGATCCCGGCGCGCGGGTCGGCGATCTACCGGTCGGCGTCCAGCAGCGGGTCGAGATCCTGCGCGCGCTCTACCAGGGCGGGCGGACGCTGATCCTCGACGAGCCGACCGCGCTGCTCACCCCGCAGGAGGTCGAGGACCTGTACGGCATCCTCCACCGGCTGCGCGAGGACGGCGGCACCATCGTCTTCATCACCCACAAACTGCGCGAGGTCGCCGCCGTCTCCGACCGGGTGACGGTCATCCGGCGCGGTAAGACGGTCGGCACGCGGGAGACGAAGGACACCACTGCCGACGAACTGGCGGCGCTGATGGTCGGCCGCGAGGTCAACCTGCGGGTCCACCGGCCGCCGGCGAACCCGGGCGCGCCGATCCTGCAGGTCGAGAACCTGCACGCCGCCGGCACGCGCGGCGAGGAAGCCCTGCGCGGGGTCGATTTCGCGGTACGCCGGGGCGAGATCGTCGGCATCTGCGGCGTCGAGGGCAACGGGCAGGCCGAACTGGTCGAAATCCTCGCGGGGCTGCGCCGCCCGTCCACCGGCAGGGTCGTGCTGGACGGCGCGGACACGACGGGCCGCAACCCGGACGACATCAGGAAGGCCGGGTTGTGCTACATCCCGGAGGACCGCCACGGGCGCGGGCTGGTGCTGCCCTTCTCGCTGACCGAGAACGTGCTGCTCGGCAACACGAGCCAGGAGCCGTTCGCCAAGGGCGGCCGGATCGACTACCCCGCCACCGAGGCGCTCACCGCCGAATTAATGAAAACCTTCGACGTGCGCGCGCCGTCGCCGGACACCCCGGCCGGGGCGCTCTCGGGCGGCAACCAGCAGAAACTGATCATCGCCCGCGAACTGCACCGGCAGCCGGAGGTCATCCTCGCGGTGCAGCCGACGCGCGGGCTGGACGTGGGCGCGATCGAGTTCGTCCACAAGCAACTGGTGGCCGAACGCGACAAGGGGCGCGGCGTGCTGCTCGTCTCGTTCGACCTCGACGAGATCATCGACCTGTCCGACCGCATCCTGGTGATGTTCGGCGGGCGCATCGTCGGCGAGTTCGTGGGCGGGGCCGCCTCCCGCACCCAACTTGGGCTGCTGATGGGAGGGAAGACGGCCGATGCCCGCGCCGCCGACTAGCCAACCGGCCATGGCGCCGCCGGCCCGGCCGACGACCGCCCAGACGCTGCGGGCCGCGTTGCCGACCGCGCTTTCCTCGATCGGGGCGGTGGTGCTGGCGCTTCTCGTCGGCGCGCTGGTAATCCTGTTTTCCGGCCAGAACCCGGTCGTCGCCTACGCCGCGCTGTTCGAGGGCGCGTTCGGCGGGGTGAAGCCGATCACCGAAACGCTGGTGGCGGCGACGCCGCTGATCTTCGGCGGTCTCGCCTTCGCGATCGCGGCGCAGGCGGGGCTGTTCAACATCGGGATCGAAGGGCAGATGGTCGTCGGCGGCCTTTTCGGCGGCATCGTGGCCGCGATGCCGCTGGGCCTGCCGGGGTTCGTCCACCTGCCGCTGGCGATCGTCGCCGCGATCGTCGGCGGCGGCATCTGGGGGTTCATCCCCGGCTTCCTCAAGGCGCGGACCGGGGCGCACGAAGTCATCACCACGATCATGCTCAACTACCTCGCGTTCCGGTTGAGCACCGTGCTGATCTCGCGCGACGACCTCCTGCCGGTCAACCCGGCGCTGCAATCCACCGAAGCGGCGCAACCGGCGGCCCGGCTGGCCCGGCCGATCGAGGACACCCGGTTTCACATCGGGTTCGTGCTGGCGATCGTGGCGGCGATCGTCCTTTGGTACGTGCTGTACCGGACGACGTTCGGCTACAAGGTCCGCACGGTCGGCATCAGCCGGGGCGCGGCGGCCTACGCCGGCATCGCCTGGGGCGCGACGATCGCGCTGGCGATGGCGATCGCCGGCGGGCTGGCGGGGATGGGCGGCGCGGCCGACGCGCTGGGGTTGCAGGGGCGCTACTACAACGTGCAGGCCGGTTACGGATTCACCTCGATCGCGGTGGGCCTGGTCGGGCGCAACCACCCGTTCGGGGTCGTCGCCGCCGGACTCCTGTTCGGCGCGCTCTCCGCCGGCGCGAACCGGATGCAGAACACGGCGGGCACCAGCAAGGATCTCGTGTCGGTGCTGCTCGGCCTGGTGATCCTGTCGGTCTCCGCCTTCGCGGTGCTGGACGAGTTCCGCAAGCGGCGGCAGCAGGCGGCCCGCGCCGGGGCCGTCACCCGCGACCGCGCCAGCGAGGACGTGCCGGGGCCGGACCCGATGCCGCCGGCGGGGCAGAGCGCGGTGTGAACGCGGTGTTGGGTGCAACGGTGGAGCGCCGAGGGCCGAGTGCGGCAAGACCCATGGGAGGGGAGTTTGCGCGCGTGCGGCGCCAAGACCCGGGGCTAAAGCCCCGGGCTGAGGAGACAAAGCCCGCTAAAGCGGGCTGCGCCACGGCGGGATGCTCGACGGCAACACCGTCAGGGCCCTTTAGGGTCCTTTGTCCCCTTATCCCGGGGCTTTAGCCCCGGGACCACCCAAGGAGTCGAACGATAGGCGTGCCGCGCTCCCGCCTACCACTCGGCACTCGGCACTCCGTCGCAGCACCTCGTCTCGGGGAGGACGCGTTGGACGATTTCTTCGGGTTCTTCTCGATCGCGCTGCTGACGGCGACGCTGCGCTCCACCGCGCCGCTGCTGTTCGCCGCCATGGGCGGGCTGCTGTCGGAGCGCTCCGGGGTGACCAATATCGCGCTCGAAGGGCTGATGCTGCTGGGCGCGTTCGCGGCGGCGGCCGGGTCGTACTTCACCGGCAACGCACTGGCCGGATTGCTGGTCGGGGTCATTGCCGGGCTGCTGGGCGCGGCGGTGTTCGGGGTCTGGGCGATCTCCTTGCGGGCCGACCAGATCGTGGCCGGGACGGCGATCAACCTGCTCGGGGTCGGGCTGACCGCGTTCCTCGTGCAGCGGATCTGGAACCAGGCGGGAGGATCGCCGAGCGTGGACCGGCTGCCCTCGTTCGAAATCGCCGGCCACAACGTCAACGTCCTCGTGCCGCTGGCGTTCCTGGCGGTGCCGCTGGTGCAGTTCATCCTGTTCCGCACCAAGCCGGGGTTGCGGATCATGGCCGCCGGCGAGTCGCCGAAAGCCGCCGAGAGCGTCGGCATTGACGTGCCGCGCTACCGCTACGCCTGCGTGCTGGCGAGCGGGCTGCTGGCCGGGCTGGGCGGGGCGTACCTCTCGATCGGGGATTTGTCGCAGTTCACGACCAACATGACGGCCGGGCGCGGATTCATCGCGCTGGCCGCCGTCATCTTCGGCAACTGGACGCCGCTGGGGACGCTTGGCGCGGCGCTGCTGTTCGGGTTCGCGCAGGCGCTGCGCTTCCAGGTGCAGGCGCTGAACTGGCCGATCCCGCAGGACCTGCTGATCGCGCTGCCCTACATCGTGACGCTGATCGCGGTCACCGGGCTGGTCCGCAACTCCGCGCCGCCGGCGGGACTCGGCAAGCACGCCACGAGCGACTGATACGGAACCGGCTGTTCGCTGCCGCCATGCCCGCCCGCAACGCCCCATCGGCCGGATGTCGAGGGTTTCGGAACCTGGAGGCGGCGCTCCGGGTCCGGCCGAATGGCCCGACGGGGCGGACATGCTCGGGCGTTTGCGGCCGTCGCGGGGACGAGCCAAGCGCGTTCGGCACGGGGTTCCGGGCGCTGAGGGTGGGAGGGGTCGCGAATGAATCCGGATTCGATCGAATTACCGCGTACGTTCGCGGGGTTCCACGACCGAAAAAACGCCGAATAGAGGCCGAAGAAATGCCGAACAAACTCCACGGCGAGCGCCGTGGCAGGCCGAGGCTGGATCAGCCCGCGCCGCCCTCGCGCATCGCTTCCTCGGCTTCCTCGGCCAGGCGATCCTCGCGGGAGCGGGCGCCGACGTAGAGGGCGACGGTGAGGGCGAGCAGCGGCACGACCGTCACGCAGTAGAACAGCCAGAGGATGCCGGCGTCCTCCGGGCGAGCGCGCAGGACGATGACCAACCCGAACAGGGCCATCACCACCAGCAGGCCGAGCGCGGCGAGCGCCGCGCCGGAGGAGACGCAGCCCCGGGCGTGGGTGTTGATGTCCGGCGTCGCCAGCATCCCGGCCGGTATCGGCTCGGCCGGCGGGCGGCCGACGTCGGCGCGGCGGACGAAGCCGAGTTTGCCGTTGGAGATGCGGACCCGGATCCAGTCGGCGGGCACCTCCTGCGTGCCCTCGACGACGTCGAGTTCGGAGCCGGCGGGGATGATCTCGACGATGCGGGCGGCAGGGTCGGCCCGCTCGAAGACCCGTGTGCCCTCGGCGGCGTGGAAGGCGTCCACCAGCGTGGTGCCGCAGGCGGCGCAGTAGTGGTTGCTGGCGGGGTTCAGCGCCCCGCACAACCCGCAGTAAATCAGCGCCGACCCCGCTCCGCTGACCGGACCTCCCGCGTCTGCCAAGATTCATCCCTTCCATCGGTGCCGGGTGCGAGTGCCGAGTGCCGGGTTGGATTCTGGTTGACCCGCTGACCTGCCGGCGCGCCGCGGCACTCGGCACTCGCACTCTCACTCGGCGCCCCATTCCGCGCCCGTTTGTACCATAGGGTTCGCCGGGTTGACGGCAGGGCGCGCGGTGCCCGACCCTGCCCCGGCAACCGTGCCGATTCGGCCCACGCGAGCGCGGACGATTTGCCGTTCCGGATCGCTCGTCAGGCCGCCGTTCCGTCATGAAACGCCCGGTTCCCGAAAGGACCCCGACGTGACCGACCCCGTCCCCTGCCCGGAGTGCGGCTCCCGCCCGCATCCCGACGACCGCTATTGCCCGGACTGCGGGGCGCAGCTGCCGACCGGGCCTGTCGCGCCCGCCCGCACCACCGCGGAGTACGCCGGACCACCGGTCGGCTCGGCCATGGCGGCGGCAGCGGCCAACCCTTCGACCGGGGCGGACGGAGGGCATTCGGGCAGCATCGGGGCGAACGCCAACGGGATCCCGGGACCGGAAGCAGCCCGACCGAACAGTGGGCCGACCGGAAGCGCGGCCAACGCAGCGGCCGGCGAGGCTACCGGCACGACGATGCCGGCGGCATTCGGCACGTGGAACCCGCGCGCTGATGGCGGGGCGGGCTCGCCTGCACCTGCCCCGGCAACGAGCGTTGGCACTCCGGCCACGCCCGAGCCGGCGAGCGGCGAGCGGCCGATCGCGCCAGCCGCGGCAGCGGCGGCGGCCGCCGCCGTCGCTGCCGCGAACGGGACGGGCACAACCGCCATCAGTCGCTCGCCGTCGCCGGAGGCCGAGGACCCGGGCTGGTTCGGCGCGAGCAGCCCGGGATCGATGCTGGGGATGGGCCTCGTCCTGATCGTCGCCGGTATCCTGCTGGTGCTGGTCGGCAAGATCGACCGTACCGGCACCATCGGCATCATCGGGCTGCTGATCGCCGTCGGCGGCGCGTTCATGATCCCGCTCGCCGCCCTCCGCGCCGTCGCTTCCCGGATCGTGTGAGTGCCGGGTGCCGGGTGCCGGGTGCCGGGTGCCGGGTGCCGGGTGCCGAAAATGGTAGGCCGGTACCGCATCGATCCGGTTTGTGCTTGCCGACCCGCCGACCCGCCGACTTGCCGACTCCCTGACTCGGCACTCGGCACCCGGCACTTCGTCAGGTCCTGATCCAGACCTGCATAGGGCCAGGGGCGCGGTTGGCCCACGCGAAATAGGGGACGGCGGTGAGGATGCGGTGGCGCAGCGTCGGCGGCGCGGTTAGGGCGGCGGCGGGGCGGTAGAGCGCGCCGGTCCAACCGGGGTAGGGGTGAGGCTCGGCGGCGTCGGCGGTGAGGGCGACGACCCCGCCCAGCAGGTCGGGACGCCACGAGGGGACGACCTCGGCGTCGGCCGGCAGGATCATTGCCTGCAGGTCGGCGCCGGGGTGGTCGCACCCTTCGAGGCAATACAGGAACGGGCCCCGCCGCAGGGCGACGCGGCCGGCGTTCTCCAGCACCCGCGGATGGCTGGCGAGGCGCACCACCGGCATCGGCAGCGAAAGGTGGACCGTGTCGCCGGCCGCCCAGCGCCGCCGGATCGTCGCGTAGGCGCCCGCTTCCACCGGGAGGGCGGCGTGGTCGCCGATCTCCAGTTTGGCGCCCTCGGCCCAGGCGGGCACGCGCAGGTTAAGCGCGAAGTCGCCCGGGGTGTCCACCGAAATGTCGATCTCGCCGTCCCACGGGTAGGGGGTGGCGATGCGGAGGGTAACGGTCCGCCCATCCGGCAGCGGAACCCGCACCCGCCCCGCCAGGTACAGGTGGAGCCAGACCGCGCCGTCGGAGACACTGGCGGCGTAACCGGGCAGCGACGCCAGCAGCCGGGCGACGTTCGGCGGGCAGCAGGCGACCTCGTACCACGGCTGCCGCCGGTGGCCGCCGGACGACGAGAGCGGGTTGACGTAGAACCACGTCTCGCCGTCCAGTCCCGCGCCGGGGAGGACGGCGTTGAACAGCGCGTGCTCCAGCGCGTCGGCGTATCGCGGGTCGGCGGTGGCGGCGAGCATCCGATGGTTCCACATCACCGAGCCGATGGCGGCGCACGTTTCGGCGTAGGCGGTCGCGTTGGGCAACTCGTACGCGCCGCCGAAACTCTCGCCGTCATGGCGAGCGCCGAGGCCGCCGGTCACGTAGGCCCGGGTCGCGCGGGTGTTTTCCCAGAGGCGCTCCAGCGCGGCGCGCAGGGCGGGTTCGCCGGTTTCCAGTAGCACGTCGGCCGCGCCGGCGAGGTAGTACATCGCCCGCACCGCGTGGCCGTGCAGTTCGGTCATCTCGCGCAGCGGCACGGCGTCCTGGTGGTACTCCGGGCCCCAGCGCCCGTAGGGCCGGCCCAGCGCGCCCCGGCCGCGGGCGTCGATGAAGACTTGCGCCTGCGCGAGGTAGCGCGGGTCGCCCGTCTCCCGGAACAGTTCGACGAGGGCGAGTTCGATCTCCTGGTGGCCGTCGGCCCACGGGTGGTCGGCCTGCCGCTCCGGCCCGAACTCGGCCACGATCAGGTCGGCGAACCGGGTCGCGGCATCGAGCAGGCGGCGGTCGCCGGTGGCGCGGTGGTGGGCGACCGCCGCCTGAACCAGGTGGCCGGCGCAGTACAACTCGTGCAGGTCGAGGTTGGTGAACCGCTCCCCGGCGCGCTCCCCGGAGAAGCGGGTGTTGATGTATCCGTCCGGCTGCTGGGCGGCGAGGATCAGCGCGACCGCTTCTTCGACCATCCCGGCAAGCGCCGGGTCGGGTTCGGTCGCCAGCACCCAACTCGCGGCTTCCAGCCACTTGTAGAGGTCGGAATCGTTGAACTCGCGCCCGACCGCCGGTCCGTCGAGTTCGCCGGTGGCGCGGCGGAAGTTGTCGAGCCTGCCGGTGGCCCGCAGGTGCTCCCACTGGGCCGGCAGGCTGACGCGCCGGTTGCGCTCGAAGCGGGGAGACCAGAAGGCGTCGTCCACCCGCCACGCCTCGACCGGGACCGGCCGCAGCATGGCGTGCCCGCTCCGGCGGGTATCGAGGACGACGGCGGCACGGCGGGACGGGGCGCCAACCCCGGAGGTGGTCGCGGATGCGCTCATGGCCGGCTCCTGCGGCGGCGGGTCAACGTGGGCCGATGATGGGGGATGGGGTGGGATGGGCGCAAGACGGAGCGAACGATCCGCTTATGGGCGTGGCTCTCGCCAACCGTGGCGCGGATGCCAGGTGAAGAGGCGGTCGGCCAGGTGGTCTTCGAATGCGACGAGATCGGCGACTGCCGGGGCAAGGTCGTCGATCCCACGTTGGGGAACCACGAGGATGCCGGAGTGACCGGATAGCACAACACGCGGCCCCGCAATCATCCTTGCCTCGACCTCTCAATGAGCGCGGAGCAATAGCACCGCTTCGTGCAGCGTCCGAAAGCACGCGCCGTTGTGCGTGATGACCGTCTGGCCGGACTCCATCGCCAGTAAGAGCGCGTTTCAGAACCGCCTCCGTCGTCATCCCGAGCCTGTCGAGGGATCTCGTTTTCCCCCACGATGGCGTGGACGACGAGATCCCTCGACAGGCTCGGGATGACGGTTTGGTTGACGCTGGCGGGGTTCTGAAACAGCCTCCAAGAGCACGCGGGCATCGCTTACCCGCAGGCGGCCCGCTTCGGTCGCAGACGACACATGGAATCCCCTCGGGCGCCACGGCGGGGCGAGCCAGTGGGAAACGTCCTCGATGAGGACGAATCGATGCCCGGGCACGCCTACGCGAACGCCGCCTCGTTCTCGGCGAGAATCGCGTCGATGTACATCGGCTGGCAGACGTACCGCCCGAGCGACGCCCGGACGGCCTCCTCGGAAACGGCGTAGTCGTGCGCAACCTCGCGCACGACGGCGACCTCGACCTCGCCGAGGTCGTCGCGTCCCGCGATCGCCTTGGCGTAGCCCACGATCGCCCAGACCGCGATGCTCTCCCGGTGGAGCCGTACCCGCCCAGGACCCGGGCGGTGGGGGTCGGCCACGATCCGTCCCTCGTAACCGGCAACCCAGTACTCGTCCTGACTTGTCTGCAGCGGAATCCCTCGATCGCTCAATCGACACCACCGTACCGCGCCGCCGAGTCACATCAGGAGGCCGGGACGATTCGCGGACGAATCGTCCAAACCGGCAGCGCTTCCCCCCACGGCGCACGGGCGAGCCGGGCGTTCCAGCCATTCGTTGGCCCAATCGTGCCGCGCATGGTGTTGGCAAACCGGGTATGATCGGGAATCGGCGCATCCGGACACGCAACCGGCCCTCGGGCTGGCGCACGTTCGATCCTTCGCGGCCGTTGGGGCCCGCGAGGGCGCCATTCGCGACGGAAGGAGAACGGCGCCGTGACCGATCGGATTCCCGGGTCCGTCGAACGAAAGCTGGGCGCGGCGACGCCCCGCCGCAACGTCCTGAAGGCGGCGAGCATCGCCGCGCTCGGCACGCTGGGCGGCGGCATCGCCGGACGAGGCGGCCCAACGGCGCGGGCACAGGAGGCGACGCCGGCGGCGGACGCCACGCCGCGCGCATCCGGCAAGAAGCCCAACATCGTCGTGATCATGACCGACGATGTCGGCTGGGGCGACCTCGGCTGCTTCGGCGGCGGCACGATGCGCGGCGCTCCCACTCCGCACCTCGACCAACTCGCCGCCGAGGGTATGCGCTTCGTCAACTACTACGGGCAGGCGTCCTGCACAGCCGGCCGCGCCTCGTTCGTCACCGGGCGCATCCCGATCCGGACCGCCCTTTCGCTGGTCCTCGTCCCCGGCGACCCGGACCACCTGACGCCCGAGACCCCGACCGTCGCCCAGTTCCTCGGCGAGCAGGGGTACACCTCGGTGCAGATCGGCAAGTGGCACCTCGGAGATGTCGAGGAGGCGTACCCGACCTCCAACGGTTACGACGAGATGTACCACATGCTCCCCTACTACGCCGGGGTCTACGCCTACGACGACACCAACCTGCAACCGGACTGGCCGGGGGACGACCCGGAGTTCATTGCGCGCTGGAACCAGATCAACCTCGGCGAGTGGCAGGGCAAGGCCGGCGAACCGCCGGTCAAGACCCGCACCTTCACCTGGGAGGACCTGGCAACGGTCGATACCGACATGAAGAACACGGCGATCCAGTGGCTGACGGACCACGCCGGCGGCGACGACCCGTTCTTCATGCACCTGAACTTCATGAAGGTCCACCAGCCCAACTTCCCCTCCCCGGAATGGAAGGGCAAGTCCCCGGGCCGGCACCCCTACCTCGATTCCCTGATGGAATTGGACGACAACTGCGGGCAGGTGATCCAGGCCATCCGCGACCTCGGCATCGCCGAGGACACCCTCATCGTTTGGACGACCGACAACGGCGCGTGGGTGGATGCCTGGCCGGATGCCGGCTACACCCCCTTCCGCGGCGAAAAGGGCAGCGCCTACGAGGGCGGCTTCCGGGTGCCGGCGATCGCCTGGTGGCCCGGCACGATCGCGCCGGGGCAGACCGCCTACGAGATGATGTCCCACATGGACTGGTGGCCGACCTTCGCCACGCTGGCCGGGGCCGAACCGCCGCCGCACATCTGGGAGGACAACGAGGGCAAGCCGATCGTCTTCGACGGCATCGACAACAGCGACTACCTGCTCGGCAACGGCCCGAGCAAGCGCGACACGTTCTACTACTACTACGACCAGGCCTTCGGCGGCGTCCGCGTCGATAACTACAAGTTCATGTTCACCGCCAAGGACACCTGGCTCGGCCCCAGCCGTCCGCTGACCAGCGCGCCCGCGCTCTACAAGCTGGACTGGGACCCGGCCGAGCAGTACGACATGCTGTTCAACGGCGCGATGCCGACCCACGGCAACCAGACGTCGCCCGGCCGCTTCTCCGGCGCGGACCACGGCTGGACGCTGACGATGTTCATGACCCCGGCGCTGAACGCGCACTTCGAGGAGATCGAGAAGTACCCGAACAAGGAGTCGCTGGTCGGCGGCGGCCCGTACTACCAGATCCCGGAGGAGAACCGGCCCGGCTAGCCGGCAATCGATGGCAACGAAACGGCGGCCCCTCGGATTCCGGGAGGCCGCCGCCGTTCGTCTCGAATCCTCCGTCATCCCGAGCCTATCGGGGATCTCGTGCACGAGTCGAGGAGTCGAGGAGTCGAAGAGCGACGAGATCCCTCGACAGGCTCGGGATGATGATGGGGTGCTCGGGCTGACGCGGGGCACCCGGGATGACAGTGGGAAAGGGCGGCCGGGGCGGAATGCGACCGGGCACGATTCGCGCCGGTGGCCGCGCTACGTCCGCGCCCGGCCCGCAGGCGCGCCGACCAGGTCCGGCTCGGCCTCGGCCGGGATCGGCGACGGGGCGGCCAGTCCGGTGGCCGTGATGTCCTCGGCGGCCTCCCGCAGCAGCGGCTCGTTCTTCTTGCGGAGCGGCTTCTCCGGCAGGAAGAAGGCGACGACCACCCCGCCGGCGGCGACGATGGCGGCGACCAGGAACACCTGATGGGTCGCGTCGGCCAGCGCGAACCGCATCGCGTCCATCAGTTGCGCGAACAGCGCGGCGCCGTTCGGCAATGCGGCCAGTTCCGATTCGAGCGCGGCCGCCGCCTCCGGGCTGGCCAGCGCCTGCGGGTCGATCGAGCCCACCAGCTCGGCCGGCAGCGCGGCCTGCACCTCGGCCGGCAATTGGGTCGCCAGCCCGCGCGCCAGCCCGGTCGCCAGCATCGTGCCGAGCAGCGCGACGCCGATGGTCGAGCCGATCGAGCGGAAGAACTGAACCGAGGCGGTGACCGAGCCGAGCTGGCGCGGGTCGGCGGCGTTCTGCACCGCGAGGGTGAAGGTCGGCATCGCCAGCCCGGTGCCCAGCCCGACCACGATCACGTTGCGGATCGCCTCCGGGTAGGTCGTGAACGGCCCCATCGTGGTCAGCAGCGCCATGCCGACGGCCATCGCGCCGAGGCCGCCGACGGAGGCCCACTTGTAGCGCCCGGTGCGGGAGATTATCTGCCCGCCGATGGTGCTGGCGCCGACGAACGAGAGCATCATCGGGGTCAGGCTCGCGCCGGACGCGGTCGCCGACAGCCCGAGCACGCCCTGCATGAACAGCGGGATGTACATGATCGCGCCGAACATGCCGGCGCCGACCAGGAACATCGCGATCACCGACACGGTGAAGGTCCGCTCCCGGAACAGCCCGAGCGCGATGATCGGCTCCGGCGCGCGCGACTCGGCGAGCAGGAACGCGCCGGTCATCACCGCCGACAGCGCCAGCAGGCCGACGATCTGGGGCGAGGTCCAGGCGTACTCGGTCCCCGCCCACGAGAAGGCCAGCAGCAGCGGAACGGTGGCGGCGACGATGGTGAACGCGCCCAGCCAGTCGATCGGCCGCCGCTCGTTCGGGCTGATCGCCGGCAACCCGGCGATGACCACGGCGACGGCGAGGATGCCGACGGGGATGTTGACGTAGAAGACCCAGCGCCAGCCGGGGCCGTCGGTCAGCCAGCCGCCGAGGGCCGGGCCGATCACGCTGGACAGCCCGAAGACCGACCCGCTGACGCCCTGCCACTTGCCGCGCTCGGCCGGCGGGAAGATGTCGCCGATGATGGCGAAGGCGTTGGCGGTGAGGATGCCGCCGGCGATGCCTTGCAACCCGCGGAAGGCGATCAACTGCGTCATCGACTGCGACGCGCCGCACAGCGCCGAGGCCAGCATGAACAGCAGCAGGCCTCCGACGTAGAACCACTTGCGCCCGTAGATGTCCGAGAGTTTGCCGAAGATCGGCACCGCCGCCGTGCTGGTCAGCAGGTAGGCGGTCGCCACCCAGGCGTAGTGCTCCAGCCCGCCCAGGTCGGCGATCACCCGCGGCATCGCCGTGCCGACGATGCTGCCGTCCAGCGCGGAAAGCAAGAGGCCGAGCAGGATGCCGGCCATCGCGACCAGTCGCTGCCGGCCCTGCATTTCGTGGAACCCGCTCAGTTGCCGGGTCGCCGCTTCTCCCATCGATGTGTCCCGCCCGTCGAACCCGGCTTCGTTGCCCGATCTGCGCCCCGTCGCTTTGCAGCCACATTTGGCTTCGCATATAGTTTGCCAGGGGAAACAATTCCGCGACAAGGGAGGAGGTGGTCCGGGCGTGGGCGCAACGGAGCGACGGGAGGACCTGGCCGACCGCGTGCTGCAACTCCAGCACCGCGTGCACCATTGGGCGGTGGCGGCGGTGCAAGCCAACCGCGGCGGCCTCGACCTCAGCCTGCGCCAGGTCGCGGTGCTCTACATGATCCGCGACGGCGCGGGCTACCCTTCCCAGATCGCGCGGCGGCTGCGCGTTACCCCGGCGGTGGTCACCGGCTTGCTCGACCGGCTGGAGCAGCGCGGGTATCTTCGGCGGCAAGCCGACCCAAGCGACCGCCGCCGCTTCCGGGTGGTGCTCACCGAGGCCGGCGAAGACGCCAGCAACGCGGTGATGCGGATGCTGTCGCGCGAGGTGGCCGATCGGCTCGCCGGCGTGTCGGCGGCCGACCTGGACATACTTGAGCGGGCACTCGCCCTGCTGGAGCGGATGACGGACGCGCTGGAAGAAGGAACCCCGCCCGCCTGTCCGGCCGTACCGGACGACAGCGACGAATCGTGGCCCGCCGCTCCGGTCGCCAGCGACGACCGGAACCTGGCCGGCGCGGCGGGCTGACGACGGTACGCAGCAACGGGCGCCTTCCCGGGCGTCCCGCGGAGGATTCCATGACGGACACGAACCCGACGATCGACGCGGCGACCGCCGTGCAGGACCTGCATCCCGGCGCCGGCGAGGGCGCGGCCGAGCCGACGGTGCTCGACCTGCGCGACCCCGACTTCCTCGCGACCGCGCACACCCAGTACGCGCGGATGCGCGAGCAGGGACCGGTGGCCCGCATCCGCTTCACCCGCGAGGAGCCGGAGGACGAAGACGAACGGCAGCGGCAGCAGCAGTTCCTGGGGCGCGACGTCTACTACGTCAGTCGCTACGACGAGGGCATGGAGGCACTGCTGGACACCCGCTTCACGGTGGACCACGCGCGCCTGATGCCGCCCGAGCAGCGGGCCGAGATGGAGCGGGTGGCCGAGGAGAATCCGCAGTTCCGGCCGCTGCGCCGCAACCTGCTCTCGCTGGACCCGCCCGACCACACCCGGCTGCGCAAGTTGGTGCAGCCCAGCTTCACCGGCCGCGCGATGACCGCGCTGGAGCCGCGGGTGCGCCGCATCGCCGAAGATTTGCTGGACGAGATCGAGCAGGCCGCCGCCGAGCGCGGCGAGTCCGCGCCGGACCGGGCGATGGACCTCGTGCGGGCCTTCGCCTACCCGCTGCCGGTGACGGTCATTTCGGAGATGGTCGGCATCCCGGTCGAGGACCGGACGCGCGCGCGCGGCTGGACCGAAAACCTGCTCCGCGCCGACCGCGGCGATGAGGAGACGGCCGAGCAGACGCGCGCGAAGATCGGCGAATTCGTCGATTATCTCGAAGCCCTCTTCGAGCGGCGGCGGCGCGAACCGGCCGAGGACCTCATCACCCAGCTCGTGCAGGCCGAGGAAGACGGCGACAAGCTCGACGGGGACGAGATGCTGGCGATGATCTTCATCGTCTACATCGCCGGCTTCGTCACCACCGTCAACCTGATCGGCAACGCGACGGTCGCCCTGCTGACCCACCCGGAGGAATTGGCCGAATTCAAGGCGAACCCGGCGCTGGCGAAGAACGTGGTCGAGGAAACGCTGCGCTACTGGGGTCCGGCCGAGTCGATCCTGCCGCGCTCGGCGCTGGAGGACGTGGAGATCGGCGGCACGGTGATCCCGCGGGGCGCGCAGATGGTCGCCGGGCTGGCTTCGATGAACCGCGACCCGGCCCGCTTCGCCAACCCGGAGGCGTTCGACATTTCGCGGCCGGACGCCAACCGGCACGTCGCCTTCGGCAAGGGCATCCACGCCTGCCTCGGCGCACCGCTCGCCCGCCTGGAGGGGCAGATCGCGCTGGACGTGCTCTTCGGTCGCTACCCGGACCTGCGCCTCGCGGTCCCGGCCGAGGAGGTCCGCTGGGGCGGCGACTTCCTGCGCGGGTTCCGGCAGATTCCGCTGCTGTTCTAGCGGCACGGCGTCCGGGATCTCACGTTCGAGCGTTTCGCGCGTCATGCCGAATGCGCCGCTCGGCGGCGCGCCGAATCACGGAGGACCGAACGATGGCCAACGACGCACAGGACGTGGTGGACGCCGCCGAGGCGTCCGTCCACGGCATCGCGGTCGAAGACCCGACGACGCTCGACCTGAGCGACCCGAACTTCATGGCGACCGCCTACGAGACCTACGCCAGCCTGCGCGAGCAGGGCGCCGTCGTGCCCGTCCGCTTCCCCGTCCGCGAGGGCGGCGACGCCGGGGCGCAGGACCGGATGCGCGGACGCGACAGCTTCTTCGTCGCCCACTACGACGAGGTCGTCGCCGCCCTGCTCGACGACCGCTTTTCGGTGGACGTCGAGCACAACATCACCCCGGAGCAGCGCGAAAAGATGGGCGAAACGCCGGAGGAGTTCCGGCCGCTCCTGCGCAGCCTGCTCACGATCGACCCGCCCGACCACACCCGCGTCCGCAAACTGGTGCAGCCGAGCTTCACCGGCCGCACGATGGAGGCGATGCGCGGCTCGATCCAGCGGACGATCGACGAGCTGCTGGACGAGGCCGAGCGCGCGGCGGCCGAGCGCGGCGAAACCGCGCCCAACCGCCGGATGGAGCTGGTGGCGGACCTCGCCTACCCCTTCCCGGTGACGGTCATCTCCGACCTGCTGGGCATCCCGCGCGAGGACCGCGCGCAGATCAAGGGCTGGACCGAGAACCTGCTGCGCGTCGATCGCGGCCGGGGCAGCGAACTCGAAGAGGAGGTCCGCGCCGGGTTCCGCGATTTCGTGGACTACCTGAAGGACCTGTTCGAGCGCAAGCGGCGCGAACCGGGCGACGACATGATCACCCGGATGGCCCACGCCGCCGAGGACGGCGACGTGCTCTCCGACGAGGAGATGCTGGCGACCGTCCTGCTCATGTACCTCGCCGGCCACGTCACCACGGTGAACCTCGTCGGCAACGGGGTCGTGGCCCTGCTCACCCACCCGGAGGAATTGGCCGAGTTCACGGCCAACCCGGGCACGGCGAAGAACGTCGTCGAGGAAACCCTGCGCTACTGGGGACCGGTCGATTTCATCGGCCGGCGCATCGCGACCGAGCCGATGGCGATGGCCGGCGTTTCCATCGGCAAGGGCGACGAGGTCACGGTCGGGCTCGGCGCGGCCAACCGCGACCCGCAGAAGTTCGCCAACCCGGAGGCGTTCGACATCAGCCGCCCGGACGCGAACCGCCACATCGCCTTCGGCAAGGGCATCCACGTCTGCCTCGGCGCGCCGCTGGCGCGCATCGAGGGACAGATCGCCTTCGAGACGCTGTTCCGCCGCTACCCCGACCTGCGACTGGCCGTCCCGGCCGAGGAATTGCGCTGGAGCCGCAACTTCCTGCGCGGCTTCGGGCAGATCCCGCTGCTGTTCTAGCGGCCCGGCGCGCCGCGCATTATCGTCATCCCGAGCCCGTCGGGGGATCTCGTCGTTAGGC
>JAFAEX010000135.1 GCA_023423795.1 Chloroflexota bacterium
GTGCCGCGGGGCGCGATGCATCGCGCCCGCTCGTCGCCCACCGGCCCGGCCGATATCCAGCCAGTTTTGGCAAACGCCATCATCCCCAGGCCTCCCGTCGCCGGATTCCCGCACTATTCTCGAAACCTCCGTCCCCGCGAGGTTCCCGGAGGCGATCCATGCGCGTCACCGTCCTCGGCGGCAGCGCCTCCAGCCCGAACGCCGGCATGGGGTGCGCCGGGGTGCTGGTGCGAACCCCGGCGGCGACGCTCGCGCTGGATCTCGGGCCGGGCACACTGCCGGAACTGCGCAAGCATGCCGATTTCCGGCGGCTGGACGCGGTCGTCGTTTCGCACATGCACCTCGACCACGTGCTCGACGTGCTGGCGCTGCGGCACGCGTTGGCCTACAACCCGGTGGCCGCGCCGGGACCGGTCCCGGTCTGGCTGCCGCCGGGCGGGGCCGACCTGCTGGCGCGGGCGGCCGCCCCGTTCGACGCGTGCGACGAACCGGGGCGGTTCGCGGCGACGGTGGAGGTGCGGGAGTACGAACCGGCGCGCCCGCTGCGGATCGGGGATGCGGTTGTCTCGTTCGCCCCTGCGGCGCACTATCTGCCGGCCTGGGCGATGCGGGTGAGTGCTCCCGGCGACGCCGACCTCGGCTACACCGGCGACACCGGCCCGGCGGTCAACCTCGCCGGGTTTTTCGCCAACGTCGGCGTACTGGCCGCCGAGGCGACGCTGGCCGAGCCCGGCCCGCGACCGGTCGCCGACCGCGGTTCGCTGACCGGGCGCGAGGCCGGCGAACTGGCGGCTGCCTCCGGCGCGAAGACGCTGCTGCTGACCCACTACTGGGAAGAGGTCGATGTGGAGGCGGTGCGGGCGCAGGCCGCGGCGGTCTTCTCGGGGCGAATCGAGGTGGCGAGGCCCGGACTGACGCTTGCGACGTAGGAGATCGGCGGCGCGCCGGTCAGGCAGTGGCGGCGCCAGCGGGCGGGGTGTCCGTGGGAGCAGCGTCGTCGGGCGAACCCGGCGTGGCGGACGCATCGCGCCGGGCCGCTTCGGCCACCAGGTCTCGCACCTCGTCCAGGTCCTGCTCGAGGCGGTCGATCCGGTCGCGGGATTCGTCGTCGATGCCGAGCAGGATGGTGGCGAGATTGGCCGCCACCAGCCCGAACGTGGCGATGCCGACGACCATGAGCGCGAGGCCGACCGCGCGGCCGGTGGCGGTGATTGGGGACACGTCGCCGTAGCCGACGGTGGTGACGGTCGCCGAGGCCCACCAGACGGCGTCGCCGAAGTTGCGGATCGTCGCGCCGGTCGTGCCGCGCTCGGCTTCCGTGACCAGCGCCGCCGCGAGCAGGACCACCAGCACCGCGGCGACGAAGGTGTAGCCGAGACCCAGTTTGCCGCGCAGATCGCGCAGTCCGGTGTAGCCGCGCAGCCCGGCCGACCCGGCCATCCCGATCATCAGCGGGTGGAAGATGGGCAACGCCACGATCAGCACGTCGAGCACGTGGGCGCGCAGGTAGCGTTTCCGGTCCGGCGCGATGGCGATCTTGATCGCGAGGCTCGCGGCGAAGAGGAACCACACCACGGGCACCACGATCAGCCGCGCCTTGTGCAGGATATCGACGTTCGGCGTGATCGCCGGGGCGAGGAACACGGCCAGCAGCACGATGGCCGCGAGCGTGAGCGGACCGGCGGTCGCGTCCTCGACCCGGTCCAGCAGGTCCTGCCGGTGGTCGCGGTCGCCCAGCGCGCGGTCGATTGCTTCGGCGGACGGCGGCGGCAGGCGCTTCATCGGCATCGGCGGCGCGCTACGGGAGCGGCTGCCGCTTGAGCGGCAGCGCGTCGTCGATCAGCCATCGGCCGCCCTGGGCATCGCGGGCGAAGAGCAGCAGGTCGGCGAAGCGGAACCCGGCGGCGTCGGTTTCGACGCGGGCACGAACCCGGCCGTCCGGCAGCAGCGCCACGTCCGAGACGGCGACCAGCGCCACCCGCTCGTCCGTCGGGACGCGATCGGGCGGCTCCAGCAGGAGGCGGACGATCTCCGGCGGCGCGGTTTCGGGGCCGCCGAGCAGCCCGGCCAGCAGCGCCGGCGTCATCAGCGCGTAGGCGCGACGGAGGTCGCCGGCGTTGCGGCAGGCGATCGACTCGCGCACGGTGGCGGTGACGCCGGCGACCGTCGCATCGTCGGCAACCTCGCCGGCGGGAAGCGCGTCCGGATCGGGCAAGACGGCGGTGGACGTCGCGGCGGGCGGCAGCGCGAGCGGCAGCGCGATCGGTTCCACCCTGCACTCGGCCGGGCGCGACGCGTCGTCGGCGGCGACGGGCGTGCCGGGTTCAACCGCGCGGACCACGGGCGCGGGGACGGCGAGCGCGGCGGCGAACGCGAAGGCCGCGCCGACCGCCAGCACGCCGGATGTGAGCGCAGCACCCACCAGCCGCTCCCCTCGCGGAGCCCGATTGCGGTACCGTATGCCGTCACGCCAATGCGGCGCGCCCGAGTGTGACCGAACCGGGATCGCCCGGCAAGGCCGCCGTGGTCGGCGTCGCCTCGGGGCGGCGCGGGCGCGCACCGGAGGAAGCGAGGGTGGCCGAAACCGACGGGGACGTCATCCTGCGGGCGGACGGGCTCGGCCGGGCCTTCCGGGGCCTGCAGGCGTTGTCCGACTACCGGCTCGATTTGCGCCGCGGCGAGATCCTCGGCGTCATCGGGCCGAACGGGGCGGGCAAGTCCACCCTGTTCAACGTGCTGACCGGGTTCCTGCCGCCGACCGCCGGCCGGGTGACGTTCCGCGGGCGCGACATCACCGGGCTGGGGCCGGATCGGGTCGCCCGGCTGGGGATGGCCCGCACGTTCCAGAACATCCGCCTGTTCGGACGGATGACGGTGCTGGACAACGTCAAGACCGCGCAGCAACTCCGCGACCGAACCAACCTGCTCGAAACGCTGCTCACCGCGCCGGGGTTCCGGCGCACGGAGCGGGCGCTGGAGGAAAAGGCGCTGGCCCACCTCGCCAGCCTCGGCATGGCCGGTTTCGCGGACGCCGAGGCGGCTTCGCTGCCCTACGGGTTCCAGCGCAAACTGGAGATCGCGCGGGCGCTGGCGACCGAACCGGCGGTGCTGCTGCTCGACGAGCCCGCGGCCGGCATGAACGAGGGGGAGACGGCCGAACTGACCGTCTTCATCCGCGAGATCCGCAACCGATTCGGGCTGACCGTCGTCGTCGTCGAGCACGACATGTCACTCATCATGCCGCTGTCGGACCGCATCCAGGTGCTCAACTACGGCCGGATCATCGCCCAGGGAACGCCGGCCGAGATCCGCCTCAACCCGGCGGTGATCGAGGCGTACCTCGGTGCCGGCGACGACGAGGAGGCGACGGCATGAGCGCGACCGTGGGCACGAACGCGGCGCTCGGCGGGACCGCCCCGCAGGCCGGGGCGACGCTGGAACTGCGCGACGTGCGCGTGTTCTACGGCGCGATCCAGGCGGTCAAGGGCGTGTCGCTGGAGGTGCGGGAGCGCGAACTGGTCACCGTCGTCGGCGCGAACGGGGCCGGAAAGACGACCACGCTGCGGACGATCTCCGGCCTTTACCGCCCGAAGACCGGCTCCATCACCTACGGCGGGCAGGACCTGACGAAACTGGACGCCCACCAGATCGTCGGGCTCGGCATCGCCCAGTCCCCGGAAGGGCGGCTGATCTTCGGGTCGCTCTCGGTGCGGGAGAACTTGCTGCTGGGCGCCACCCGCCGCGCCGACCGCGATGCGCTGGATGCCGACCTGGACCGGATCTTCGGGCTCTTCCCGGTGCTGAAGGAGCGGCTGGGGCAGGCCGGCGGCACCCTCTCCGGCGGCGAGCAGCAGATGCTGGCCATCGGCCGGGCGCTGATGGCGAAGCCGAGACTGCTGCTGCTGGACGAGCCGTCGCTGGGGCTGGCGCCGCTGATGGTCGGGCGCATCTTCGAGGTCATCGCCCGCCTGAAGGCGGAGGGAACGACGATCCTGCTGGTGGAGCAGAACGCCCGCAAGGCGCTGCAGGTGGCCGACCGCGCCTACGTGATGGAGACGGGGGTGATCACCATCTCCGGCCCCGCCGCCGAACTGGCCGCCACCCCCGAAGTGGAGCGGGCCTACCTCGGTGGGTAGCCGCCGATGAACCCGGAGAAACTGCTCGCCAAGGCGCGAAACAACCCAAAGGGGCTCCGGTTCGCAGAATTGGAGCACTTGGCGAAAGCGTTTGGGTATGCGTTCGATCGCCAGAACGGGAGCCACCGGGTCTACCGTCATCCGAGGGTCGTGCCGCGCCTGAACATCCAGCCGGAACGGGATGGGAAGGCGAAGGAGTACCAGGTTCGACAGTTCCTCCGTGACATCGACGAGGCGGGATTGACGCTCGGAGAGGACACGCCATGAACCGTGACAACTACCCCATCGTCGTCTTCTGGTCTGAAGACGACGGCTACTGGATCGCAGACGTGCCCGACCTACGATCGTGCTCGGCGACTGGAGAAACGGCCGAGGAGGCTGTTCGGGAGGCGCTGATCGGGCGTGCGCTCTGGCTCGAATCCGCACGGGAGGACGGCATCGACCTGCCCGACCCGCTCGCGTCGCCGTACCTGCCCGAGGTCGCCCGCGAGATGCTGACCGACCACGCGAAACTCGCCGCGGCGGTCGCGGCCGGCGCCCGCGCGGACGCCGAGCAGGGCGCGGCGAAGTGAGCGCCACCGTGTTCGCCCAGCAGGTCGTCAACGCGCTGGGGCTGGGCAGCATCTACGCGCTGGTGGCCGTCGGGCTGGCGATGGTCTTTTCCATCCTGCGGCTGATCAACTTCGCCCACGGCGAGGTGCTGATGCTCGGCGGGTACGCCGCCGTGTTCTTCGCCGCCAACGGCTGGCCGTTCCCGGTGGTCGCGCTGCTGGCGGTCGCCGCCACCGCCATCGCCGGCGTGCTGATGGAGCGGATCGCCTACCGGCCGTTGCGCGGTGCGCCGGACGTGACGCTGCTCCTGACATCGCTCGGCGTCAGCATCGCCCTGCAGAACGTCGCCATCCTGCTGTTCAGCGCCCAGCCGCGGGCCTTCCCGACGCCGGCGGCGCTGGGCCAGCAGATCCCGCTGGGCGGCGGCGTCCAGATCAGCGGCGTCAACCTGCTGACCATCCTTTCGGCGCTGGCGCTGATGATCCTGCTGACCTGGTTCGTGACCCGCACCCGGCTCGGCGCGCAGATGCGGGCGACGGCCGAGAACGGGATGGCCGCCCGCCTGATGGGGATCAACGTCAACACCGTCATCGTCGTCGCCTTCGCCATCGGTTCGGCGCTGGCCGGGGTCGCCGCCATCCTGTGGGGCGCGCGGGTCGGGCGGGTCGAGCCGATGATGGGCTTCGTGCCGGTCCTCAAGGCGTTCGTGGCCACGGTGATCGGCGGCTTCGGCTCGATTCCTGGCGCGGTCATCGGCGCGTACGTGCTCGGCTTCGGCGAGATCTTCTTGGTCGCCCTGCTGCCGCGGGAACTGACCTCCTACAGCGACGCCTTCGTCTTCGCTGCGCTGATCGTGATCCTGCTGATCCGGCCGCAGGGCATCCTCGGCTCGACCGAACCGGAAAAGATCTAGCCGTGGCGACGCCGCGCGTGGAGAAGCACATGGGAGATGCCGAAACGGCGCCGGGCGGGCGAGGCGGGGCAGGCGCGCCCGGCGCGGGGAGCGCTGCGACGCGCTTGGGCAACGTGGCGGTGGTCGCGGCGCTGCTGGCGGCGCTGGCGCTCTTCCTCGCCTACGCCGACGCGAACTTCACCGGGTACCGCCTGCAGATCGTGACGCTGGTGGCGATCAACGCCATCGTGGCCGTCGGCCTCACCGTCACAAGCGGCTTCACCGGCGTCTTCTCGCTCGGGCAGATCGGGTTCTACGGCATCGGCGCCTACGTCGGGGCGCTGCTGACGATCGCGCCGCGCTGGAAGGCCGAGCGCTTCCTGCCGGGGCTGCCGGCCTGGCTGGCCGAGTTCGACACGAGCGGCTGGCACCCGCAACTGGCGCTGCTGCTGGCCTGCATCGCGGCGGGCATCGTGGCGGCGATCGTCGCGACCGTGGTCGGGTTGCCGCTGATGCGCCTTTCGGGGCACTACGTGGCGGTGGCGACGCTCGGCTTCCTGATCATCGTCAACGCCGTGCTGGTCAACTGGTCGGAGGTCACCCGCGGCGCGCGCGGCCTGAACCAGATCCCCGGCCACACCACCCCCTGGGTGGCCTACGCCTGGGTCATCGTGACCGTCTACGCCGCCCTGCGGCTGCGGTATTCGCCGTACGGCCGGGCGATGATCGCGCAGCGGGAGAACCTGCTGGCGGCGCGAGGCGTCGGCGTGGCGATCCTGCCGACCCGCCTGCTGGCGTTCGTCGTGGGCGCGTTCTTCACCGGCGTGGCGGGCGCGCTGCTGGCCCACCAGATCGGTTCCGTCGCGCCGTCGCTGTTCTCGTTCACCACCACCTTCACCGTGGTCATCATGGTCGTCCTCGGCGGGCTGGGCAGCGTCAGCGGCGCGGTCGTCGGCGCGGCGATCATGACGCTGGCGCCGGAGTTCCTGCGCGAGGTGGAGAACGGCTTCGCGCTGGGCACGATCGAGGTCGGCGCTCACCCCGGCCTGGCCCAGATCATCCTCGCGGTCGGGTTCATCCTGGTCATGATCTTTCGGCCGCAGGGGCTGTTCGGCGACCGCGAACTGCTGGCCGGCCGGTTCCGCAAGCGCGGCGGGACGTAGGGCCGTCACGTACAATCGGGCAGCGCCGGAGCGGATTCCGGCACTCGATCACCGTACAGGAGGACGCCGATGGTCAGGGAAACGCGATCCGGTCGTGCCCTCGATTCCGTCTCCGGGTTGATCGCCGAAGCGATGGCCGGCAAGGTGAGCCGGCGCGAGATCGCGCGCCGAGGGGCGGCGCTCGGGATCGCCGCGCCGATGCTGGCGGCGATGTTCCGCTTCGCGCCGAACGCCGCCGCGCAGGACGCCACCCCGGCGGCGGCCGCCCCGAGCGGCGACCCGATCAAGATCGGCGCCGTCTACGGGCTGACCGGCGGCATGTCGTCGATCGACGTGCCCGGGAGCCAGGGCGCGCTGCTGGCCGCCGCCGAGATCAACGCCAACGGCGGCCTGCTCGGTCGGCCGGTCGAGTTGATCGTCGAGGACGGCCGCACCGACGTGACCGCGACGACCAACGCCACCCGCAAACTGATCGACGAGGACCAGGCCGTCGCGCTGATGGGCCTCAACGACACGACCTTCGCCCTCGCGGTCGGGCCGATCGCGCAGGAGGCCGGGCGCGTCTACCTCACCTGCGGCGCGACCGGGCCGATCATCCCGGAGACGGGCGACTTCGTCTTCATGCTCCCCTTCGGCGACAACGTCCAGTCGGCGGTCGCCGCGGAATACGCCAAGGAGCAGGGCTGGAAGACGTGCGGCCTGCTGGTCGATGACCAACTCGACTTCACGCTCTTCCTTGCCGAGTACTTCAAGGACCGCTTCGACGACGAGGACATCGGCGGCCAGATCCTCGCCGAGATCCCCTTCTCCTCGGGAGACACCGATTTTTCGGCCCAGATGACCGACTTCGCGGCGCTCGACCCGCAGCCGGACTTCTGGTTCTTCTCAGCGGCCCCGAACGAGGCCGGAACCACGGTGCGGCAGGCGCGCGACGCCGGTCTCACCCAGCCGATCCTCAGCGGCGACGGCTTCGACACGCCGTTGCTGGTCGAACTGGGAGGCGATGCCGCAAACGGCGTGGTCTTCGCCACCCACCAGGGCGTCTACGAGGACACCCCGATCGGCGACGCGTTCCGCGCGGCCTACGAGGCGGAATACGGCACGCCGCCGGAGACGGTCTTCGCCGCCCTCGGGTACGACGGGCTCCGCCTGCTGGCCAACGCCATCGAGCGCGCCGGTAGCGACGACCCGGCGGCGATCCGCGACGCGCTGGCGGAAACCCAGGGCTTCGAGGGCGTGACCGGCACGGTGTCCTACGAAGGCGACAGCCGCATCCCCACCAAGGGCTGCGCGCTGATCGAGATCGTGGACGGCGAGTACACCTTCCTCCGCAACGTCACCCCGGAGATCGTGCCGCCGGCGTAGCCTTCCGTCGTTGAAAACGGCACAAGGGAACGGCGGGTGGCCTCGACCGGCCACCCGCCGTTCCCTTGTTGGCCACGTAGCTTCGAGCGATTCCGCGCTCTACGAGTACCTCTCGACGCGAACGATGGACCGACCATGCCGTCGGTACCCGCCTTGCCGCTTCCTCGTTCCGGGTAGCGTGGACATCCGAACTTGGTAGTTCAGGTCGAGAACGAGGCGCATCATCTCTGCTTCGTCTTCGGCCTCCTGTTCCAGATCCTTGATCACCCGTTGGTCCGACACGCGAAAGGCAAGAGTTCCAGTGTCGTTGTTGCGCACCCGATAGGCGTAGAGCCTGTCACCGGATTCGTGTACGAAGCAGAAGCGCCTACAGTACAGATCGGCATCCATCGGCTCGTCCCTCGATCTGAATACGCGAGCGCACCAGATGGAAGGCTACGGCCTCACGGACCCGGCGCACCCAACGAAGACGTCATCCCGAGATTGCCGGGGGATCTCGTCGTACTCTCGAATGCTGGAGAAACGAGATCCCCCGGCAATCTCGGGATGACGACAGGGCGGCGCACGAACCGAGCCGTTACGTCGCCAGCCGCAGCGCCGCGTGGAGCAGCACGTCCGCGCCGGCCGCGAGGTCCTCCGGGGTGGAGTGCTCCTGCTCGCAGTGGGAGAGGCCGCCCTGCGAGCGGCAGAAGATCATCGCCGAGGGCCAGGCGTCCTGCGCGTACTTGGCGTCGTGGCCGGCGCCGGACCAGAGGCGCATGCTGGCGAGGCCCAGGTCGTCCGCCGCCGCCTGCACCGCGCCGACGACCTCGGGATCGAACGTGGTCGGCTCGACGGTCCAGAAGCGGTTGACGTCGATCTCGACGCCGCGGTTGCCGGCTTCGGTCTTGGCCAGCGCCCGCACCCCGTTCACCAGTTCGTCGAGTTTCGCCGCGCTTCGGTGGCGGAAATCGACCGAGAAGACCGCCTTGCCGGGGATGGTGTTGATGGAGTTTGGCTCCACCGCGATGCGGCCGACGGTGCCGACCGCGCCGTAGGTGGAGCGGGCGTAGGTTTCCACCCCGGAAATGAGGCGGGCGGCGGCCGCCAGCGCGTCCTTGCGCAGCGGCATCGGCGAGGGGCCGGCGTGGTCGGCGTGGCCGGTCACGGTCACCTCGGTCCAGGTGATGCCGACGATGCCCTCGACGACGCCAACCGGCAATCCGGCATCTTCCAGCACCGGCCCCTGCTCGATGTGCAGTTCGAGGTAGGCGGCGCACGGCCCCGGCCGGTTGGCCTCCTCGCCGAGGAAGCCGATGCGCTCCAGCTCGTCGATGAAGCGCAGGCCGTCGCGGTCGGTGCGGTTGTAGGCGTAGTCCTTCGCGAACTTCCCGGTGGCCGCGCCGGAGGCGAGCATCGCCGGTTCGAAGCGGACGCCCTCCTCGTTGGTCCAGTTGACGATTTCGATCGGGCGGCGGGTGGTGATGCCGTGGTCGTTGAGCGTGCGCACGACCTCCAGCGCGCCGAGCACGCCGTAGGCACCGTCGAACTTGCCGCCCTGCCGCACGGAGTCGATGTGTGATGCGAGGACGACGGCGGGAATGTCCTCGGTCCCGGCGCGGCGGCCGGTCATGGTGCCGAAATCGTCGATGCGGACCTCGAGCCCGGCCTCCTCCATCCAGCGGCGGAGCAGGTGGCGTGCCTCGCGGTCCTCGTCCGAGAGGGCGAGCCGGGTGACGCCGCCGCCGGGGGTGGCGCCGATGCGGGCCAGCTCATCGAGGGAGCGGGCGAGGCGGTCGGGGGAGACACGGGGGGTGGGCATGGGGTGGGGAATCCTTTCGCTTCAGGTGGGGAATAGTTCGGTCGGAGCCGAGCGTCCCTGGGACCCGGCCCTAAAGGACCGGGCTAACGAGGAAAGCACCCTAAAGGGCGCTCACGGTCGTGGTTCCGTTATCCATTTCGACCATTGTCGCTGAGGGATTCGAGCGGTTCCCAGAGTTTGCCGAGGCGGTGGCGGTTCGGTTGGTCGGTGACGTAGGCGACCACGTCGGGAAGCGCCTTTTCGCCGAACGAATGCACGGCGTATTCCCGCTGCCACGCGAACGTCGAATCACCCAGGCCGCCCTCCCGGTTGAGGAGGAACGATGTCGCCCCTTTCCAGCGACCGACCGCCTCCCCGAGAGCCAGCGAAGGCGGAATCGACGCGCACACGTGGATGTGGTCCGGCATCAGCCCGACGGCATGGAGGACGACGCCCTGCTCGTTGCACGCAGCGTGAATCGTTCGTCCCACCAACTCCTGATGATCCGGCCGCAACAACGGATGCCGGCCCTTGGTCGCCCACACGACGTGATAGAAGAGCCGCCACAACGGCATCCGATCGCCCCTTGGACACTACTGGCGGTGTCAACGGCGTCGTAGCGCCCTTCAGGGTGCTTTCCTCGTTAGCCCGGCCATTTATGGCCGGGTCTTCGTCGCGCCGCCGCGCTCGCCGCGCCGCCGCTCCCCGGCATCACCCCATCACCGTCAGCTCCCGCGTCGCTTCGTTCAGCCGCACCCCGCCCTCGTCGGTGCACAGCACCGAATCCTCGATGCGGATGCCGAACTCGCCGGCGAAGTAGACGCCCGGTTCGTCCGAGAAGATCATCCCCGCCGCCAGCGGCAACGCGTTCCCGGCGACCAAATACGGCTCCTCGTGCACCGCCAGCCCCAGCCCGTGCCCGGTGCGGTGGATGAACTGCTCGCCGTAGCCCGCCGCCGACAGGACGCCGCGCGCGGCCTGGTCGATGTCCTCGCACGGCACGCCCGGGGCGACCGCCTGCAGCGCGGCCTCGTTGGCTTCCAGCACCGCGGCGTAGGCGCGGGCGAACTTCGCGCTCGGCTCGCCGATGACGACCGTGCGGGTGACGTCGCTGAAGTAGCCCTCCAGCCGCCCGCCCCAGTCGAAGACCACCGCGTCGCCGGGACCGATCACGCGGTCGCCCGCGCTGTGGTGGGGCGAGGCCGAGTGCGGGCCGCTGGCGCAGATGCCGAACCCGGTGTCGAGGTCGCGCGCCTGGGTCAGCTCCAGCAGCCGGGCCAGCGCCTGCTTCTCGGTCAGGCCGGCGATGGGGCGGGTGATGAACTCCTCCCAGGCGTCGTCGGTGCGGCGCGCGGCCTCGCGCATCAACTCGATCTCGCGACCGTCCTTGATCGCGCGCAGCGGGCGCAGCAGCGTGCCGGCGTCCTGCCACGTCGCGTTCGGCAGCGCCGCCTGCAAGCGGAGCAGGAAGATCGCCCACAGGTCGTCGTTGACGGCGACGACCGGGGCGCCGCCCGCGCCGCCCATCAGGGTCGCCGCGATGGCCGCCGGGTCCTGCGTCTCCTCCCAGGTGTGGAGGTCGAGCAGGTCGCGCTGGGCGTCCAGCGTCGGCGCTTCCAGCGTGGGGACGAGGTAGAGCGGGTCGCCGGAGCGGGGAAGCAGCAGCGCGCTCAACCGTTCGCTGAGGTGGCCGGGGTAGCCGGTCAGGTACCACAGGTCGGCGGAGGCTCCCGCGACCAGCCAATCGACCCCGTGCCGGTTCATCTCGGCCTGGGCGCGGCGCAAACGGTCGGCGCGGATGGCCTGGTCGGCGTACGGGCTGAGCGGTTCCACGACGATCTCCTTCCGGGCGAATTGCGGGCCAATCTGCGCCCGATTGTCGCACGGGGATCGGGCGCGCCTACGAGGGCGGGGCGGCTGCAACCGGCCTCCCTCCCGAACGGACAGGGCCGAGGCTGGACGGCATGGGAAGGGTGGCTGTCCGCGGAGTCCCGGCATCATCGGAACTGGCCAGAAGGCGGGGTTTCCCACGACGGCCCGCGTCGGCCGGGCGGGCGCGATCGTGGCCTCTATCCGATCGATCCGATTACCGGCCCATCGCGCCCACCCCTGCAGTTCTTTCGTGTTTTTTGGGCCTTTATTCGGCATTTGTTCGATCGCGGCACCCCGCGAACGTACACAGGCAATCGATCGAATCCGGGTTTCTTCGCATACCCCTCCCACCCTCAGCACCCGGAACCGTGCCGAATCCGTCCAACGCGCCGCCGTCCTTCGCTCCGGAGTGGTTTCGTTGGCATAGCCCGGGATGATGGCAGACGCCATCATCCCCGGTCGGCCGTAGCCGATGTCCGGATCGACAACGCAAACGCCATCAACCCCGGGGAAGCCGACGCCCGGATCGACCACGTTCGCGACCCGTCCGGGGATCTCCTCACAGCCAAATGCCGTCAACCTCCGGCCTTCCTTCAGCGTGGGTTCAGCCTCGCTTCAGATTCAACGGCTTCAATAGTGGCGGCGATCGGGTACACCGCCACCGCGGGCGACCGGGCGGTGGCCGTGCAGCGGAGACGAGGCAAGGAGGCAAGGCGCGACGAGACCCTGCGGCCGGGCCAGGATAGCGATGGGCGCGGCTCACCGGTGTCGAGGCACGCCGCCGGGTTCGTTCCCATTCCCCGCCGTCATTGAACGACCGGGCGCGCCAAACCGCGCGCCCTGGCGTACCCGAAAACCCCGAAAACCCGCGCCGGTTCGTGCTTCGCGCTATGCTTGCCCATCCCCCGGCGGTGGGGACGGCGGCGATGGCGCGCTGCCCCGGCGCCGGCGATTCGCATCGATTCGCATCCGAACGGAGGTCCCGATGTCTCAGCTTTCCCGGCGGACCCTCGGCAAGGGCGTGGCCGCCGGCGCCGCGTTTACCGCTTTCGGCCGCCTGCCGCTGCCGGCGTTCGCCCAGGACGGGTCCCCTGAGGCCCTCGGGGAAGCCGTCATCTCCCCCACCCGCGAGGAGTGGACCGCCGCGTTCGAGGCCGAGATGGCGTTCTCCGAACCGGAGACGACCGGCGGCGTGTTCATCGACTCGTCAATCGCCGACATCCAGACCTTGCAGCCGTTCCTCGCCGAGGAGCAGGATTCGCTGGCCATCGCCGGGCTGATCTTCGAGCAGCTCACCGGCGGCGACCCGCGCACCGGCCAGCCGGCGCCCAACGGCCTCGCCGACTCCTGGACCGTGGCCGAGGACGGGCGGACCTACACCTTCAACCTCAACCCGAACGCCCTGTGGCACGACGGCGTCCCCGTCACCGCCGCCGACGTCGAGTTCTCCTTCGACGCGCTGGCCAACGAGGACACCGGCAGCGTCTACACCGGCACCTTCCTGCAGGCGGTCGAGAGCTACCGGGTCATTGACGACCACACCTTCGAGATGGTGGCCAGAGAGCCGCGCTTCGACTTCCTCTACTCCCTCGTCGCGTTCATCGTGCCGAGGCACATCTGGGAGGACGTGCCGTTCTCCGAGTGGGCGACCGACCCCGGCGCCACCGGCGAGGACCCGTCGCGGGTGATCGGCTCCGGCCCGTTCAAGTTCCAGGCCTGGAACCAGGGCGCGAGCGTCGAACTGGTCCGCAACGACGACTACCACGGCAAGGTGCCCTACATCGACGGCTACACCCGCATCGTCTGGCCGGACCAGACGGCGGTGGTCAACGCGCTGCTCAACGAGGAACTGGACATCGCCGGGCTGGAGCCAGCCGACGTGCCGGCGATCGAGGGCTCCCCGGGTATCGTCATCGAGACCTACCCGACCCGCGGCTTCACGATGCTGGAGATCAACCTCGACCCCGAGGTGACCACGCTGTTCCAGGATCGCGAGGTCCGGCAGGCGATGATGTACGCGCTGGACCGCCAGTCCATCGTGGACGACATCCTGCTCGGCTACGCCGAAGTCGCCCGCGGCACCCAGCCGGTGATCTCCTACGCTTACGCGCCGGAAGAGATCAACACCGTCTATGACTTCAACCCGGACCGTGCCCGCGAACTGCTGGCCGAGGCCGGCTGGACCGACACCAACGGCGACGGCACGGTGGACAAGGACGGGGAAGAACTCAGCTTCGAGCTGCTCTACCCGTCGGGCTCGCCGACGACCGAGCAGATCATGGCCTACATCCAGGACGCGTGGGGCCAGGTGGGCATCTCCGCCCAGCCGCGCTCGCTGGAGTTCCCGGCGATGATCGAGGCCACCACCACCGACCCGAGCTTCGCGGTGGCGGCCTACGGCTTCTCGTGGGACGCCACCTTCATCCAGGACGCGATGTTCGGCTGCGACCAGTACCAGGTCGGTTTCAACGACATGCGGTACTGCAACCCGGACCTCGACGCGATCAACGACGAGGCCGCGCTCACATTCGACGAGGCCGAGCGCCGCGACCTGCTGATCGAGGCCACCAACATCGTCAACGACGACCTGCCGGTGATGGTGCTCCACTTCGGGCGGGCCATCGTCGCCTTCAGCGACCGGCTCCAGAACTACAAGCCCAACACCTGGGGCGGCACCCCGATCAACTACATCTGGATCCGGGAGTAACCGGGGGCTCTTTTCCCGACATCGCCCCGGCCGCTTCCCGCGCGCCCGCCCGAGTATTCGGGTGGGCACGCGGGGATGGCCCCCGTTCCCACCGGGGGAGCAGCCCATGCTTGCCTACGCCATCCGCCGCGTCCTCCAGATGATCCCGTTGATCCTCGGGGTCACGTTCCTCACCTTCGTCATCATCAACCTCATCCCCGGGAGCCCCGCCGACATCGTCCGCTCCGACCCCAAGATCCGGCCCGAGGCGCGCGCCCGCATCGAGAAGTCGCTCGGGCTGGACAAGCCCTGGCCGGAGCGGTACGTGACGTGGCTGGCCGACCTCGCCCGCGGCGACCTCGGCGAATCGATGCACAACCGGGTGCCGGTGGTGGACCGCATCGGCGCGGTCCTGCCCAACACGCTGCTGCTGACCGTTTCGGCGCTGGCCCTGGCGCTCGTCATCGCAATCCCGTTAGGGGTGTACGCCGCGCTGAACCACCGCTCGTGGATCGACCGCGCGCTCAACGTCTTCTCGGTCAGCCTCTATTCGATGCCGACCTTCTTCCTCGCCTACGTGCTGGTGATCGTCTTCGCCCTCATGTTCCGGCAGTGGGGGTTGCCCTCCCTGCCCGTCGGCGGCATGACCGACACCCGCGGCGGCGGAGGGTTCTGGGACCGGGTGGAGCACCTGATCCTGCCGGCGACCACGCTGGCGCTGATCCAGATCGGCGGCTGGTCGGCCTACATCCGCGCCCAGATGCTGGAAACGCTGCGGCAGGACTACGTCCGCACCGCCCACGCCAAGGGGTTGCGCGAGCGGGTCGTGCTCTACGCCCACGCGCTGCGCAACGCCATCCTGCCGCTGGTGACGCTGGTCGGCCTTTCGTTGCCGGACCTGTTCGGCGGCGCGATCATCATCGAGTCGATCTTTGCCTGGCCGGGCATCGGCCGCCTCACGCTGGAGGCCGTCGACCGCCGGGACTACACGCTGATCATGGGGACGACGCTGATGTTCGCGGTGCTGACCATGGTCGGCAACCTGCTGGCCGACCTGATGAACGCGGTGCTCGACCCGCGCATCCGGCTGGACTAGGGGAGTGCCGATGGCCAGCCGTCCTGTCCCGGACGTCCCGGACCAGCCGACCGTGATCGAGACCCCGCTGCGGGTCGTCGCCGAGCCGCAGCAGACGGCCCGCGACGCCTCGCCGTCGCTCGCCGACCTCGCGGCCGATCGCCGGGAACTGGTCGCCACGCCGGGCTTCTACGCCCGCTCCTGGCGGCGGTTCCGGCAGGACGCGGTGTCGATGACCGCGCTCGGGATCCTGGCGGTCATCGTCCTGTTCGTGCTGGCCGCGCCGCTGATCTCCCGCCTGACCGGCTTCACGCCCTACGAAAACCACCTGAGCGCCAAGCTGACCCCGCCGCTGACCGAGGGCTACGTCCTCGGCAGCGACGGCAACGGGCGCGACATCCTGACCCGGCTGGCCTACGGCGGGCAGGTGTCGCTGATGATCGCGGTGCTCTCGACCTTCGCGACGATGTTCATCGGCGGCGGGCTGGGGTTGCTTTCCGGGTACGCCGGCGGACTCGTCGATACCGTGCTGATGCGGCTGGTGGACGTGCTGCTGTCGATCCCCGGGCTGCCGCTGCTGATCCTGATCGCGACGCTGTTCGCGCCGGGTCCGGCCGGGCTGGCGATGGTGCTGGCCGCGGTGTCGTGGATGGGCATCGCCCGCGTGGTGCGCGGCGAGGTGATGCGGCTGCGCGGCGTCGATTACGTGGAAGCGGCGCGCCTCATCGGCGCCCCGCCGGCGCGCATCGCCGTGCGCCACGTGCTGCCGAACGTGGCCCCGCTGCTGATGGTCTTCGCTTCCCTGGCGATCCCGGGCCTGATCCTGACCGAGGCAGCGCTGAGTTTCCTCGGCATCGGCGTGCAGGTGCCGACCCCCTCGTGGGGAAACATGCTCGGCGAGGCGCAGCGCTACTTCCGCACCAACGCCAGCAATATCCTGGTTCCGGGCACGATGATCTTCGTCACCTCGTTGGCGCTCTTCCTCGTCGGCTCCGGCCTGCGCGACGCCTTCGACCCGCGGCTCGGAGACTGACGAGGCGACAGGCGGCAAACCGGCGAATCCGGCTGGCCGGAACTCGACCGTCCGTTACCATTTGTCGCCTGTCGCCTGTCGCCTGTCGCCTGTCGCCTGTCGCCTGTCGCCTGTCGCCTCGTCCCGGAGCACCCCATGCGCGCCATCACCATCCACCTCGACGACGACCTGGCCTCCATCTTCGACGAAAGCCCCGAGCAATTGGGAGATCTGGCGCGAGAAGCGCTCGTGCTGGAGTTGTTCCGCCGGCACGCCATCTCCGCCGGTCGGGCAACCCGTGCCCTCGGGCTGACCCGGGAAGCGTTCATGAAGCTGGCGAGCAGCCGGGGCATCCCGGTGATCGATACCACGCCGGAGCAATGGCAGGCCGAACTCGCGACGATCGAGGAATTGACCGCCGAGTTTGCCGCTCGTCACCGGCGGTGACGGTTGTCGTTGCGGACGCCGGACCGCTCATCGCGCTCCGGCAGATCGATCACCTCGACTTGCTCCGCATCGTTTTTGAGCGCGTCACAGTGCCGGAGATCGTCGCGCGTGAAGTCGCGCCGACGATCCCGGAGTTGCCGGACTGGATCGCCGTTGAGCGCATTCCGCTGGCAGCCGCTCCACCCGAATGGCCGAACCTCGACGATGGCGAGCGAGCAGCGCTGCTGCTGGCGCGTGCGATCGGTGCGCGACTGGTCCTAATCGACGACCTGGACGGCCGCAACGCCGCGATCCGGAGCGGGCTCGCAATCACGGGAACGGCGGGTGTCCTGCTCCTCGCGAAGCGAACGGGATTGATTGCCGAAGTCCGTCCGCTGCTCGATCAACTCTCCAGCACAGGGTTCTACCTTGGACGGGAGATTCGCAGATCCGTGCTTGCCGCTGCCGACGAGAGCGCCGAAACGACCTGACAGGAACGCACATCTGTCGTTGGAGCACCCGATGCGCGCCATCATTGTCCACCTCGACGACGACCGGGCCTCGATCTTCGACGAAAGCCCCGAGGAGTTTGGGGAAGATGGTGCAAGAAGCGCTGGTGCCCGAGTTGTACCGGCGGCATGCCATTTCCGCCGGCCGAGCAACTCGTGCCCTCGGGTTGACCCGCGAGGGCTTCATGAAGTTCGCCAGCAGCCGCGGCATCCCGGTCATCGACATGACCCCGGAGGAGTGGGCCGACGAGTTCGCCCGTATCTCCGCGGCCTGATGCTCACCCGCGATGATGCTGGCGGTGTGCAGGTGGCCCGGACGCGGCAGGTTCTCGCCCAAGCCGCCCGCGCGGGGCCGAGGGTGGTTCGTGCGCGGACGGTTTCGGCCGTCGCCTCCGTTGCCCGACCATGCCAGCGATGTCTCTCTACGGTCGAACACGACAGGTGACGCCGCGCGTCATCGTTCCCAGCCCCGGAGGGGCTTCGTTCCCGTAGCCCGGGGCTTCCAGCCCCGGGTGGGTTGCGCGAACGGCAGGGGTGGAATGGCATCCGCCATCATCCTCCGGTCCGGCCGGCGCGGTAGCATTGCCGCCGCGATTCGCGTCGCCAGCCGGAAGGATGTTCCATGACCGCCGCCGTTCCCGTCCGTTCCGAGGTCGCCCGCGAGGAAACCTGGGCGCTCGAAGACGTCTTCCCCACCGACGCCGCCTGGGAAGAGGCATTCGCCGCCGCCGACGCGGGCCTCGCCGCCCTGCCGCCGTTCGCCGGCCGTGTCGGTGAGTCGGCCGGGACGCTGCTGGCCGCGCTGCGCGCCAGCGACGCCGTCGGCGAGGCCGTCTCCCGGGTGACGGTCTACGCCGGGCTGCGGCAAACGGAGGACGCCACCAGTGCCCTGGCGGCCGCGCAGGCCGACCGCGCCACCGGGTTGGCCGCCCGTGCTGCCGCCGCCGGCAGTTTCCTCGCGCCGGAGATCGCCGCCATCCCGGACGAGACGATCGAGCGCTGGCTGGCCGAGGAGCCGGGGCTGGAGCAGTACCGCTTTGCGCTGGAGCGCATCCGGCGGGAGCGCGACCACTTGCGCTCGCCGGAAGTCGAACGGCTGATGGCCGAGGCCGGCGAGGTCTTCGCCGGGTTCGAGACCGTCCACGACATGCTGGAAAACGGCGAACTGCCGCTGGGCACGATCCGCGACGAGGACGGCAACGAGGTCGCCCTCACCCAGGGCACCATCGGCCGCTACTACCACAGCGCCGACCGCCGGGTGCGCCGCGAGGCGTGGGAGCAGAGCGGCGACGCCTACCTCGCCTACCAGAACACGTTCGCCGCCGCGCTGACCGGCGCGATCAAGCGGGACGTCTTCTACGCCCGCGCCCGGGGATACGCCTCGTCGCTGGACGCGGCGCTGGCCGGCGACAACATGCCGACGAGCGTCTTCCACACGCTGGTCGATACCGTCTGGGAGCACTTCCCGCTCTGGCACCGCTACTTCCGGGCGCGCCGGCTGCTGCTCGGTTTGCCGGAGGGCGACCTGCACGGCTGGGACCTCGAAGCGCCGCTCTCCTCCGGCGGCCCGGCGGTCACGTGGGACGAGGGGGGGCGGATCATCCTCGAATCGCTGGCCCCACTCGGGGAGGAGTACGCAAGCGAGGTCCGGCGCGGGCTGGCCGAGCGCTGGGTGGACCGCTGCGCCAACGTCGGCAAGCACGGCGGCGCGTTCTCCGGCGGGTCCTGGGGCACCGAGCCGTTCATCTCCATGACCTGGGAGGACAACCTGTCCAGCGTCTCCACCCTGACCCACGAATTGGGCCACTCGATGCACTCGCTGCTGGCGTGGAAAACGCAGCCGGTCACCTATGCCGACTACGGGATGAGCGCCGCCGAGACGGCCAGCAACTTCAACCAGGCCCTGATGGGCGCCCATTTATTGCGCGAGCGCGACGACCGCGACTGGGTGCTGACGGTGATCGAGGAGCGGATGGAGAACTTCCAGCGCTACCTGTTCATCATGCCGATCCTGGCCCGTTTCGAACTGGCCTGCCACCAGCGGGCCGAAGCCGGCGAGGCGCTGGGCGCGGACTGGATGAACGAGACGCTGCTGGGCTTCTACCGCGAGGCCTATGGTCCTGAAGTCGTCATCGACGAGGAGCGGATGGCCATCGTCTGGGCGCGCTTCCCGCACCTGTACATGAACTTCTACGTCTTCCAGTACGGCATCGGCATCGCGGCGGCGCACGCGCTGGCGCAGGCCATCCTTGCCGGGGACGCCGACGCCCGCGAGCGCTACCTCGCCTTCCTGCGCGCCGGCGGCAGCATGGACCCGATCGACGCCCTGCGCGCCGCCGGGATCGACATGACCACCCCGGAGCCGATCCGCGCCGCCTTCCGCGTGCTGGAAGGCTACGTCGAGCGGCTGGAAGCGCTGGCGGCGTAGGGGAGCCGCGGCGCCTTCATCGTCATCCCGAGCCTGTCGAGGGATCTCGTCGTTTACCCAAACCGGGACGAAACGAGGTCCCTCGACACGCTCGGGATGACGATGACGCCGACTCGGCACGCCGCGCCGCCGGAGGAACCGCATGGCTCGGCAGGACGCCGGCGAACGCGCGGCCGACCTCGCCGCGCTGACCGCTTTCGTCGTCGATAACCCGGACCTCGACCGGCTGTACACCCTGACCGGCGGGTTCAACATCTTCGAGGCGCTCGGGGTGACGCGGCAGGAGTTGCGCCACTCCGACTTCCTCGCGTTCCTGCTGGACCCGCGCCAGCCGCACGGGTTGGGCGACGCCTTCGTCCAGCGTTTCCTGCAACGGGTGCTGGCCCAGCCGGGGCAACCGCCCGCGCCGGTCTCGGCGATCGAGGTCGTCCTGACGCCGTTCACCAACGCGACGGTGCTGCGCGAGTGGAACTGGATCGACCTGCTGCTGGTCTCGGAGGACCACCGGCTGGCCGTGGTCATCGAGAACAAGGTCGGCGCGGGCGAGCAGCGCGGGCAACTGGCGCGCTACGAGGAGGCCGTCCGCCGGCGCTACGTCGCGTTCCGCCTGCTGAACATCTTCCTGACCCCGGACCGCGCCGCGCCGTCCGACCCGTCGTGGTTCGCGATCGACTATGGGCTGGTCGCCGCCTGCGTGGACGATGTTTCGGCGCGGCTGGGGGACAGCATCGATCCGGTGGTGCGCGCCCTGCTGGGCCACTACGTCGCGCTGCTGAGGAGGCACGTGGTGACCGACTCCGAGATCGCCGAACTGTGCCGCGCCATCTACCACAAGCACCAGCGGGCGCTGGACCTGATCTTCGAGCACCGCCCGGACCCGCTCTCCCGGCTGGCCGAATCGCTGGCCGCCAACATCGAATCGACCCCCGGGCTGACGCTGTTCGGCGACCGGAGCGGCCTGATCCAGTTCGCGCGCGACGAGTGGGAGGTATCACCCAACACGTACCACGACGCGAACGGGAACGTCGCGCGCATCCTCGCGTTTTCCGTCCGCTTCGCGCCGGACGAGGTGACGCTGCGGCTGGGCATCGACCCCGGTGACCAGCGCGTGCGGCAGGCGATCACCGCGCAGGCCCGGGGCGCCCCGGCGCCGCTGCGCATCTTCGGGCGCGGCGGCCTGAACTGGACCACGATCTTTCGCCGGACCCTTCTGGACAAGCGGCAGATCGAGAAGGAGCCGTTCGACCGGCAGGTCCAGCGGCTGCACGATGGCTGGGCGCGATTCGTCGCCGAGGACCTGCCGCGCATCGTCGCCGCCATCGACCTCGACCGGATAGCGCTGGCTCTCGACGAGGCTCCGATCGGCATCGATCCCGGTTTGGACGGCGACGACGACGATCCCATCGAAGCGTGATCACTGAGCGCCCTACCGTTGCGCGCTCCATTGCCCTAGCATGAACCGGACGCCGACGCGCCGATCCGGCCCGCCTGCGCCGCTCGGAGGGGGAAATCGTCACGCCCGAGGCAGGCCGCGGCTGCGGCTGCCGATCCGGTTCGCGGCTCCAACGATGGAGCGGGGAGACACCCGTGCAGGACGAGATGCGTGAAGGCCAGGACGACGGCGCCGAACAACGGACGGCGCGTTACAGCCGGCGGACCGCCGTGGGCCGCGGCGCCCTCGCCGCCGCCGGCGCGGCGCTGCTGACGGCCGGGGCTCGCGGCCACGGCGCGGCCCAGGAGGGGACCCCGGCGGCGACGCCTACCGCGACTACCGGTTCGGCGCTGGACCCGGCAAACGTCGCACGGGCGGTCGAGCGCGCCCCGGAGATCGCCCGCGACCTGCTGGCCCGCACGGGGATGCCCGGTCTGGCCGTCGCCATCGTCGAAACCGACGCCACCTTGCTGGTCGAGGGGTTTGGCGTCCGCGAACTCGGCATGCCCGAGCCGATCGACGCCGACACCGTCTTCCAGATCGCCTCGATGTCGAAACCGGTCGCGTCCACCGTCGTCGCCTCGATTGTGGGCGAAGGCGTCGTGTCGTGGTCCAGCCAGCTTTCCGACGTCGATCCGGGTTTCGCGCTGAAGCAGGCCTACCCGACGCAGGAGGTCACCATCGCCGACCTCTTCTCCCACCGCAGCGGCCTGCCCGACCACGCCGGCGACCTGCTGGAGGACATCGGGTTCGGCCGCGAGGAGGTGCTGCACCGGCTGCGCGTCCTCGACCCCGAATACCCGTTCCGCGCCGGCTACGAATACACCAACTACGGCCTCACCGCCGCCGCGGTGGCCGCCGCCCACGCGGCCGGGACCGACTGGGAAACCCTCAGCGAAGAACGGCTCTACGCCCCGCTGGGGATGGACAGCACCAGTTCCCGCTTCGCCGACTACATGGCCCACGCGGACCGCGCCATCCCGCACGTCCGGCGCAACGACATCTGGAGCGTGACCCCGCAGCAGCGCGACCCGGACCCGCAATCGCCGGCGGGTGGCGTCAGCTCGACGGCGAACGACCTCGCGCGCTGGGCGCGGCTGCACCTTGGTGGCGGCGAGTTCGAGGGCCAGCGGATCGTGGACGCGGCGGCACTCGGCGAAACCTACGTGCCGCATTCGATCCGCGTGCCGGTGACCGACCCGGCGCGGCAACGGGCCCCGTTCTACGGCCTCGGCTGGAACGTGGACTACACCCCCGAAGGGCTCGTCCAGATTGGCCATTCCGGCGCCTTCGCTCTGGGGACGGGCACGACGGTCTACCTCCTGCCCGGCGCCGGATTCGGGGTGCTGGGGCTCGCCAATGGCACGCCGATCGGGGTGCCGGAGGCGTTCTGCCTGAGCGTGCTGGAGATCGCCCGCACCGGCGCCCTGACCATGGATTGGTTGGCGCTCGTTACCCCGAGCTTCGCCGAAATCGACGAACCGACCTACGGAACCGAGGCCGACTACGCGAATCCGCCGGCCGACGCCGCGCCGCCGCGCGCCCTGTCGGCTTACACCGGCACGTTCGCCAACGACTTCTACGGCGACGTCGTCATCGCCGAAGCGGAGGCAGGGGACGGGCTGGAGTTGCGGATCGGCCCGGAACCGCTGGTCTTCCCGATGACCCACTACGACGCCGACGTCTGGAGTTACCAGCCCACCGGCGAAAACGCCTACGGGCGGACCGGTGTCGTCTTCACGATCGGCGCGGACGACCAGGCGATGGCGATCTGGGTGGGTTACCTCGCGACCGGCGGCCCGGGCGAACTCCGCCGGGCGGACGCCGGATAGCCGACAGCCGACCGACGGATGCCGCGATGGGCGGCCCTGCCGACAGCAGGGCCGCCCATCCGTTTGCCCATTGCTCCGCCATTGGGGTTGACCCTGAATCGCAACGACGTACCATGTCGAGGTCGTCGTTGCGCGGGCCATCGGGCCGGAGGTCGATATGGAGCGTCCACACGCCGTGACCACCGAGATGCTGGAACAGGTGCTGGCCGCCTTCAACCGCCACGATCTCGACGCGATCATGGCCTCGTTTGCCGACGACGCGGTGCTGGAGACGCCGCGCGGCGCCGACCCGTGGGGAACCCGGTTCGTGGGCAAGGCCGCCGTGCGCGGTGGCCTTGCCGCGCGCTTCGCGGGCATCCCCGACGTCCACTACTCAGAGGGTCGCCATTTCGTCTGCGGCGACCGCGGTGTTTCGGAGTGGTTGCTGACCGGCACCACGACGGCGGGCGAGCGCATCGCCGTGCACGGGTGCGACCATTTCGAGTTCCGCGACGGCCTGATCGTCCGCAAGGACTCGTACTGGAAGATCGTCGGGTAGCGCCGGGCGCGGCGCCCGCACGCGGCCTACAGCGGCGGCGAGGCCAACTTGAGGTAGCGGCCGACGCTGGCGCGGTTGCGCGGGTCATCGGCGAGGCCGAGCAGCGCGATCAGGTCGTCCTCGTCGGCGCCGGCAGCAGCGCGATCGACCGCGAAGGTGTGGCGCAGCGTCTGCGGCGTGACGTCCTTGGCGATGCCGGCCGTCTTGCGCACCCGATCGACCATGCCGTTGACGGCGGGCGGCCCGAACGGGAAGAGGATGTCCACCGGCGCCGCCGCTTCGAGGTACCCGGCGTAGGCCCGCGCGAACGCGGCGTCCCCGGCCAGTTTGCGCTCCTTGTCGCGGCGGGTCGGCTGCTCGTAGAAGACGTAGACGACGGGGCGCTCGGGGTCGGCGACATCGACGTGCTCCCGGCGCAGCGCCAGCAGTTCGGCCCGGCCGAGCCCCAGCCGCATCATCAGCAGGATGGCCGGCAGCGCCCACGGCTCGTCGTCGGCCGCCGCCGCCAGCAGGGCCTCCTGCTCGGCGACGAAGAGCGGCACCGGCGTTCGCAGCGGGATGGGGTGGGGGAAGAAGCCATCGGTCGGGTCGATTCGCAGCACGCGGGCGTCGTCGATGAGGTAGCGAAAGAAGCGGCGGGCCGAGGTGAGGCGGCGCTTGCGGGTGGAGCGGCCGTTCGAATCGCCGAGAAAGCGGGCGATGTCGGCGCGGTCGATTTCGGCGATCGGTTTCGCGCCGACGAGGTTCTCCAGCACCGCGAGGTCGTAGGAATAACTCTCGATCGTGTTCTCCGGCCGCCCGGCCTGCTCCAGTTCGCGCCGGTACCAGGCCCGCGCCAGCGGCAGCGCGCTGCGGGAATCGAGCGGCGCCAGCCCGCCCAGCAGCGGGGCGAAACTGCCCTGCGGACCGGGCGCGAAGAGGACGAGTTGCTCCGGGTCCGATTCGGCGGCGCGGCGCTCCAGGCGCAGCAACCGATCCGGTTCGCGGGGCGGACGGTCGCGTTCCTCGGAGGTGACGCCGTCGCGGCCACGGAACGAAGGCGGCGGCAGCAACGGCGGCTGCTCCGGGTCCGGTTGCGGCGACGGTTGCCGACGGCGCGCCATGCGGCCTCCCCGGCCGCGGGACATATCACCCGCAGCCTGTTCGCAGGCTAGGCCGGGAGGGCGGCGCTGTCAAGAACGCTTGTTCGGCGGGCGGGCAAGCCGTCCCCGGTTCGTGGGGCGGCGGAGCCGTCATCTTGCGCTCGGGCGCCCTCGGGCGCGGTCAATCTTGCCCGGCGGGCGTTGCTCGCAGCGGCGCGGGGTCGGTGGGTACGACTACGAGCGTGTTGCAGAACCCCGCCAATGTCTCCCGCCCCGTCATCCCCAGCGTGCCGCTTGTCATCCCGAGCGTGTCGAGGGATCT